>RQZE01000010.1 GCA_003858585.1 Erysipelotrichaceae bacterium OH741_COT-311 | reverse complement strand
TTATAGCTATCCCTTGCGATAGTGAAACTAGCACGTTGCCAAGTTTTCTTTAAAGATATCTTTTGATATCTTTTTTATTTTATGTGGTATAATTTTTAAGATTGAGGTTTTAGTATGATAAAAAAATTTACAATGCATTCGTATGAGGATACGATTTCCCTAGGGATTAAACTTGGTCATCTTACGAAAAATAAAATGGTTTTTATTTTGGAAGGGGATTTAGGTGCAGGAAAAACAACACTGACCAAAGGTATTGCAAAAGGATTAGGTATTGACAGTACAGTAACAAGTCCGACATTTACGATTTTAAAAATATATAAGGGACGTTTAAATTTATATCATTTTGATGCGTATCGTCTTGAAGGAGTTAGTCATGAGTTAGGGTTTGAAGAATATATCAATCAAGATGGACTTTCTGTAATTGAGTGGTCAAATCATTTAGTGGATTTGCTTCCAAGTGAATTATTAAAGATAGAAATAACGTATATTGATGATGAAACAAGAGAAATTACCCTAACATCAATGGGTGAACAATATGATGATTTATTAAAGGAGTTATAGTATGCTTACACTGTGTTTAGATACAAGTCATAAATATTTATCAGTATCCATTATTAAAGATCAAAGAATTTTAGCTAGCTATGATGAGTTGTGCTTTAAAAAGCAATCTGAGAGTGTCTTTCCAGTTATATTAAAAGTAGTTCAAGATGCTAAAATTAAAAAAGAAGAAATTGATAGTGTTTGTATTTCGATTGGTCCAGGCTCATATACGGGTTTACGTATTGCTTTGACGATAGCTAAGGTTATGTGTAGTATGAAGAGACTAGATTTATATGTGATTTCTACGCTGAAGTTATATGCAAATAACATGAAAAATACGTATGTCATGTTGGATGCTAGAGGTAATCGGATTTATCATGCTTTATATGACCAAGGAAAAGTAATAATAGAAGAACATGTCACTACGATTGATGAATTAAACTTAGATCGTAGTTATCATCTTGTTGGTGATGCTTCTTTACTTGGATTGGAAGATCAATATGAATGTATCAGTGAATGTTTTTTAAATACGAAAGCGGATTGGGAAAAGGTAGATTCTATTCATACATTAATTCCTTCTTATTTAAAAAGTGATCAGGAATATATAAAATCATGATACGTAAAATGTGTGTAGAAGATTTAGATGTAGTTTTAAAGTTGGAACAACAGCTATTTTCTTCTTGTTGGACCTATGATATGTTTTATCAAGAAATAACGAGTAATGAGTTTGCTCAACTATTTGTTTATGAAGTAGAAGGGGAAATCATAGGCTATTATGGTTTATGGGTTTTGTATGAACAAGCTCAAATTACAACGATTGGGATTAAGCCTTCTTTTCAAGGAAAAGGTTTTAGCAAGGTCTTAATGGATGATTTGATTCAAAAGGCTATTGATGTTGAATGTGAGTTTATTTCTTTAGAAGTACGTATTAGTAATTTTAAAGCAATCCAATTGTATAAAAACTACGGGTTTGAAATCGTAAATATACGTAAGAATTATTATCAAGATAATTATGAAGATGCCTACTTAATGGTTAAGGCGATAGGAGGTTTATCATGAGTGTTTATATTTTAGCGCTTGAAACAAGTTGTGATGAAACAGCATGTTCCGTTATTAAAGATGGGAAAGAAGTATTAAGTAATATTGTTTCTTCACAGATTAATATACATAGTCAATTTGGTGGAGTAATTCCGGAAGTAGCTTCTAGAATTCATGTGGAAAATATCTCGCTTGTTATTCAAGAGGCTTTAGAGAAAGCGGAAGTCACGATGGATGAAGTCGCAGGTATAGCCGTTACGGTAGGTCCTGGTTTGATTGGCTCTTTACATGTTGGAGTTATGGCAGCTAAGACCATCGCTTGGCTGTATGATAAACCACTGATTCCAATTCATCATATCGTTGGTCATATATATGCGAATAAAATTGTTGATGATATTCAATTTCCTTTGTTATCATTGGTTGTTTCAGGTGGTCATAGCGAATTGGTTTTTATGAAAGATGATTGGTCGTTTAAAGTGTTAGGTACCACACAAGATGATGCGGTGGGAGAAGCTTATGATAAAGTGGCCCGTTTATTACATCTTCCATATCCCGGAGGGCCACAGATTGATCGTTTAGCAAAACAAGGGAAGCCACATTATACATTAAAAACACCAAAAACAGAAGGTGCTTATGATTTTTCATTTTCAGGTTTAAAATCTTCCGTTTTACAATTAATGGAACGTTTGAAAAAGCAAAAGGAAGAAATTGTAGAGGCAGATATCGCCTACAGTTTTCAAGAAGTGGCGTTAAATATGTTGGTGGATAAAACTATGCTTGCGGTAGAGCAATATAAACCTAAGCATGTTGTATTAGCTGGTGGAGTAGCAGCCAATTCTCGTTTACGTAGTTTAATTACAGAAAAAATGGAAAGTTACCCCAATGTGAAGCTTACGATACCTCCATTAAGTTGTTGTACAGATAATGCGGCAATGATAGGGGTAAGTGGGTATATGGCTTATCAAAAAGGTCTGTTTGCGGATTTATCTATTGGTGCAAATCCTTGGATTGATATCGAAAGTTCATAGTGACAAATTATTCACATATTTAACAAATTGTGCTAGAATATTATGGGGTGAAATATATGTTAAAAAATAAAGCAGTTCCAAAGGCGACATTACAAAGATATCCAATCTATTTAAAAGCTTTAAGAAAGCTGAAAGATAATAATGTAGAAAAGATAATGTCAAAAGAGTTAGCGGAATATGTAGATATCCAACCAACAACGATTCGTCGTGATTTTTCTTTGATTGGTAGTTTAGGAAAACAAGGGTATGGATATGATGTCGAGAGTTTAATTGAAGTATTTTCAGAAGAGTTAGGTATGGGCTTTGATGAAAAGATTATTTTAGTTGGAGCCGGTAATTTGGGAAAAGCGCTTTTAAATTATAATCGCTGGGATAATGTTGTGGGTGAGATTGTTTGTGCCTTTGATATTAATCCGGAACAAGTTACAAATTTAAATATTCCTGTTTATGATTTTAAAGATTTGAGTAAATATATGCCAAAGGGTTGTCGTATTGCAATTGTTTGTGTTTCACAAGATGTACAGCAAACAGTTGACCGATTAATTGAGTGTGGTATTAAAGGTATTGCCGATTTTACGCATCAACATTTTCAAGTTCCAAAGAATGTATCGGTGCGAAATGTAGACGTTGTTTCGACAATACAAGAATTAGTGTTTGAGACAAACGCACGCAGATAGATTGGAGATAAATATGTTATTTGCAACAGTAAGAGAATTATATGAACTTTGTTATTCAAAAAATCAAATTGAATTGGATCAGATTGAGTATGTTACCTTAGATGGTTGGATTCGTACAAATCGTAAAATGGGTTTGATTGGATTTATTGAATTAAATGATGGTTCGTATTTTAAGAATGTACAAGTCGTGTGTGGTGAGCGATTAAGTAATTTTGAAGAAGTGGAAAAAATGCTTACAGGGTGTGCGATTACCGTTGTTGGTAAGTTTAAGCTAACACCTCAGGCAAAACAGCCATTTGAAGTAGAGGCGACAGAGATTATCCTGCAAGGAGCTTGTGGAAGTGAATATCCATTACAAAAGAAACGTCATAGTTTTGAGTATTTAAGAGAGATTGCGCATTTAAGACCAAGAACAAACACCTTTAGTGCAGTGTTTCGTGTTCGTTCTAGTTTGGCAATGGCTATTCATGAATTTTTTCAAGATCAAGGCTTTGTGTATGTAAATACACCAATTATCACAGGTAATGATGCGGAAGGGGCAGGAGAGGTATTTACCGTTACCAACCGTCAAGATGCAAATTATGCAGAGGATTTCTTTGGTAAAAAAGCAAGTTTGACTGTTTCAGGACAATTACAAGCAGAAGCTTTTGCCTTAGCATTTCGTGATGTTTATACCTTTGGTCCAACATTTAGAGCAGAAAATTCAAATACAACAACACATGCGAATGAGTTTTGGATGATTGAGCCTGAAATTGCGTTTGCTGATTTAGAGAATAATATGGATTTGATTGAAGATATGGTGAAGTATTGTATTGAGTATATTATGGATAATTGTCCTGAAGAAATGAATTTCTTTAATCAGTTTATTGATAAAGGACTCATGGATCGTTTAAACTTAGTGAAAAATACACCGTTTGTTCGTATGACTTATACAGAAGCCATTGATCATTTACTGAAGGCAGATGTTAAGTTTGAAAATAAAGTATCTTGGGGTATGGACTTAAATACAGAGCATGAAAAATACATATCGGATGTTGTAGTAAAGGGTCCTGTTTTCTTAACGGATTATCCAAAAGATATTAAAGCGTTTTATATGCGTGTAAATGATGATAATAAAACGGTTGCAGCTTGTGATTTATTGGTTCCGCATGTTGGAGAATTGGTTGGTGGTTCACAACGTGAAGAACGCTTGGACGTACTAAAACAACGTATGAAAGAGATGAATGTGCATGAAGAAGGTCTGCAATGGTATTTAGACTTAAGACGCTATGGTGGATGTCAGCATGCAGGCTTTGGGTTAGGGTTTGAACGTTTCATTATGTATTTAACAGGAATACAAAATATTCGTGATGTGATTCCATTTGCACGTACACCACGTAATTTAATGTTTTAATAGGGAACACAGAGTGTTTCCTATTTTTAGAAAGGTAAACGTATGAAATATGTGTTGAAGGTCAATGAAGATGGCAGTGAAATTTATGTGCATGATGTTCATAAAGTGTTATTAAAGATGTTGGAAGATATTGATAAAATATGTAAAAAACATCATATACCTTATTTTCTAAATGGAGGTTCTGCATTAGGTGCTATTCGTCATAAGGGATTTATCCCTTGGGATGATGATGCAGATATTGCAATGATGTATGAAGATTATGTAAAATTTATCGATGTTTTAAAAAAAGATTTATCGTCAGAGTATGTTTTTCAATGTTTTGATACGCATAAAGAATATAATGTGTTAATACCCGCTATGAAAATTCGTAAAAAAGATACGTATATTAAAGAAGCAAATTCTTTACTATCAAATAAGTGTAAAGATAGTGATGGTATTTTTGTAGATGTATTTGTTTATGATTATTGCAATAAAAATAAAGTATATGATTTGCCGTTGCGATTATTAAATCAGTTTTTAATGCCTTGGATTGTTTTAATTGAAAATATTGGATTAAATCCAATCATTTTAAAGAAATGGTTTGTGAATAATGCGCGTTTATATGGGAAGTTAAATAAAGATAGTGAATATATTGGGTTTGATTTAACATGGACTTTTAAGAGTGCATGGAATCCGTTTATCTTTAAAAAAGAACATATCTATCCTGTGAAGTATGTTGAGTTTGAACATCTTCAACTTCCTGTAGCAAACAATGCACATGAATACTTAACGGTTGCGATTGCACCAACATATCATCAACTACCACCGAAAGAGAAGCGTAATCCTAAACACATTGTAGATATTAAATTGTAATATGAATTATTCTGTGACATATATACCAAAACCTAAGAAAATAAAGTGGAAACTATGGGTTTCCCTTTTCATCGTACTTTTGATAGGTTTATATGTTACCTATCAAATACATCAAACACAAAAAAAAGATGCCATAACAACGTATGGGGTATGTGGATTTACCAATAAACAAACACGTCAGAAAATCAAAAATAGTTTGAATTCCATGCCTGTCAGTGAACACTTATATTATGGAGAAACTTTAAATTTATTTCATGAACCTTTTGTATTAAACCAAAAAGATTTTTTCCATGGTAAAACCTTAACGCTTGTAAATGTATGTAATGGTTTAGATTATGCCTATGTTCTTGAAAAAAAGGTGGATGGTCAAATTCCATTAGAGACCTTAGAGCCAGGCTACTATGAAGTGTATGTTAATGATAATTTTAAGGCTTATCGTTTATATTTTAATGAAAAACGATATGATACTTTTTATACAGTTACACGTAATCAAACCAATCGTAAAATTGAATTGATTGCTGATCAAAGTTTATTTAAAGAAGAACAGGAAGAAAATTACTTGGATAAGCATTATATGTTTATTAAGGTGAGTGAAGAGACGGCAAGTGATGAGTACTATGATGTCGTTTTAGATCCGGGGCATTTAACAAAGGATGATGGTTGGTTAGAGAAAGGGATTACGGTTAACGATTTAAATGAAGCAGAAGAAACTTATAAATTAGCGATTTTAATGAAAAAGTATTTAGAGGAAGCTGGATTAAAGGTCTTAATCACGCGTGATGATCAATCTTTTGTAAATAGTTATGGTAAAGATGGACGTTTGCATAAGGCGTATAGTGCTCATGGTAAATATTTTATTGAATTACAATTAAAATCTTCCACAAATCCAAGTGTTCGCGGGACACAAATCATACATTCTAGTTTTTCTTCAAATAAATTAGCCAGTAGTATTCTTGAAAGTATCACAAGCCGAACAAACTTAGTAGCTACGGCTAATCGAGGAAAAGGGAAGGTATATGGGGTCTTGGCTTCTGTTGTTGATCAAGGTTTTGATGGACGAATGATGATACGTGAAAGTGGTGGTAAGATTTTAGGGGCCGGTTTATATTCGCAGCGTTCTAGAAATGAAAATGGTACATTTAATGCAGAAAGTCCATATGGAATGCAGGCAGTAACGATAGAGTATATATATATGTCAAATGCAGAAGATGTAGAGGTTTGGAAACATCATTTAGATGATGTAGCAGCATCTACAGTGCATGGGTTGTTAGTGTATTTAGGAATAGAATGAGGATTTATGTTATATCAAATTAAAAATGGAACAAAATTTTATGGTGCAACGGATGTCTTTGAAAACATTCTTTTTGAAGTGCAAGAACAACAGAAAATTGCAGTGGTTGGTCGTAATGGTTGTGGTAAATCCACTTTGCTTAAAATCATGATGAATCAAGAAACCTTATCTGCTGGGACAGTTCATGTGACAAATAATATTCGTATTGGTTATTTAGCGCAAAGTACGTTTGAGGATGAATCTATTACGGTTGAACAAGAGCTTTTAAGGGTATTTGAAGAAGTGTTAATGTTAAAAGAACAGTTGGATAAGCTTGCGTTAAAGATGCAAGAGAATCATGAAGATTTACTTGAGCAATACAGTATCTTACAAAATAAGTTTGAGTGTTTAGGTGGTTACACCTACCATAATGAACTGTTGCAGGTTTTTACAAAGTTTGGTTTTGAGGAAGATGATTTGAAACGAAAACTTGCTTCATTTTCCGGAGGACAAAAAACAAGAATTGCGTTTGTGAAGTTATTGCTTTCAAAGCCAGATATTTTATTGTTGGATGAGCCAACCAATCATTTAGATTTAAAGACGATAGAATGGCTAGAAGGGTATTTAAAAAAGTATCCCAAAGCAATTGTTTTGGTTTCACATGATCGAGTGTTTCTAGATCAAATTGCTCAAGTAGTCTATGAAATTGAATATGGTGTAATGCGAAAATATGTTGGTAATTATACGAAATATCAAGAACTAAAAAAATTAGAACGAGAGAAAAATGTGAAAGAGTATCATAGGCAACAAAAAGAAATAGAACGTTTAAATCAATTGATTGAGCGTTTTCGTTATAAAGCAAGTAAAGCATCCTTTGCACAGTCTAAAATAAAATACTTAGAAAAAATGGATAAAGTAGAACTTTTAAAAGAAAGCGATACAAAAAGTTTTAAGGCACAATTTCGATGTAAACACAAGGGTGGAGAAAACGTTTTAATGATGGAAGATTTAGTGATTGGCTATGATAAACCGTTATGTAAACTTACTTTAGATGTGCATCGTCAAGATTCTATTTGTATTTTAGGGGATAATGGAACAGGGAAATCAACATTAGTAAAAACTTTAATGGGACTTCTTCCTAAAATTTCGGGTCATTATTTATTTGGTCATCAAATTGAAATTGGTTACTTTGATCAGCAATTAGCTCAGTTTCAATCCAATAAGACCGTCTTGGAAGAGTTGTGGGATGCTTATCCGGATTTAACACATACCCAAGTACGTAACGTATTAGGACAGTTTTTATTCACTGCAGATGATGTGTTTAAACATGTTCAAGTATTATCGGGTGGGGAAAAGGTACGGCTATATTTTGCAAAGATTATGCTTCAACAGCCAAATCTATTGATATTGGATGAACCAACCAATCACTTAGATATTGTTGGAAAAGAAGCTTTGGAAGAAGCTTTAAAGGATTATGATGGAACGATTCTATTTGTTTCTCACGATCGTTACTTTATTAAGCAAATTGCAAAGTCTTGTTTGGTATTAGATGGTAAGCAAGCGATTTATTATCCAAATGGTTATATGAATTATATGGAAAGGCAAGAGGAGAAAAAGGAAGAAATCAAAATTGCCAATAAACCGAAAATAAAACAATCCAGCATTAATACGCAAATTAGAAAAGTCGAAGCTAGAATTGATGAATTAGAGAAAGCAATTGCTTTAAAGCGAGAGTTGCGGTTTGAAGAAGAGTATTATCATGATTATCAAAAAATGAATCAATTAAATGAAGAAATTGATGAGTTAAATAATGAAATTGCAAAGGCGATGCTACTTTGGGAAGAGTTGTCGAATATGTAGGATAAAAAGAGATTAAGATTGAAAAAATTGTCTTAATTTAATATAATGAATGAGCAAAAGTGCTAAAGGAGGAAAAAATGGCAAATTGTATCGTGGCTCAATCTGGAGGACCATCATCAGTAATTAATGCGACTATTGCAGGTGTGGTAAAAGCAAATCAAATGAATCCAATTTATGAAACTGTATATGGTGGTTTAAATGGGATTGAAGGAATTCTACAAGAAAGATTTGTAGATTTAACGCATATGTCTGAAGAGGAAAACCGTATTCTTCGTCAAACACCATCTAGTGCTTTAGGTTCTTGTCGTTATAAATTAAAAAGAGAAAATATTAAAGATTTTGAAAAGTTATTTGAAATCATGGAAAAATATAACGTTGAGACATTATTCTACACAGGTGGTAATGACTCTATGGATACAGTAGCGGCATTAAGTGAATATGCAAAAGAAAAAGGCATTACAAATAGACGTTTTGTTGGTTGTCCAAAAACAGTAGACAACGACTTACAACATACAGATCACTGTCCGGGATTTGCATCAGCTGCAAAATTCATCGCGACAACTGCAATGCAAACATGGCTTGATGTAAACGTATATACTCGTCAAGAAGTATTTATTCTTGAAACAATGGGTCGTGATGCCGGTTGGTTAGCGGCAAGTGCTTGCTTAAGTGGTATTGTAGACTTAGTTGTTTTACCGGAAGTACCATTTAACAAAGAAGTGTTCTTAGCTGAAGTGAAAAAATGCATTGATGCTAAAAATAAATGTTATGTTGTAGTATCAGAAGGTGTTAAATATCCAGATGGTACATACTTGGCAGCTGGTGAAGCAAAAAATGATGGCTTTGGTCATGCAGTATTAGGTGGAGCTGGTAATGCGATTAAAAATATGATTTTAGAATCAAAAACAGCAGAAAGATGTAAAGTGCAAGATTTATCAACAGCACAAAGATGTCATGCTTCTGAACAATCTTTAGTGGATGTAGAAGAATCATTTAAATTAGGAATGTCTGCTCATATGAGAAGTGCAGATAAGACATTTACTGGTAAAATGGTTGGTGTAAAACGTAAAGATCAAGAAGAATATGATGTAGAATACTTTGCAATTGATGCAAATAAGGTTGCTAACTTTGTAAAATCATTCCCGAAAGAATGGATGCTAGATAACTATCGCGGGATTACAGAAGAAGCTTATAAATACTTAAGACCATTGATTATGGGTTCACCTGTGGTAATCTATGAAAATGGTATTCCAGCATACGTAAAACCATATTATATGTAAGAAGAGAAACTCTCAGGAGTTTCTTTTATTTATGAAAATTATTACAGTAAAGAAAGAAAGTTTTTTCAAATAAATGAAAGAAATTATAAAAAAATGATAAATTTCAATGAAAAATATTGACAAAATTGTAAATGGTGCTAAAATTAGTACCATAAACTAATTTAGTTTATCGGAGGGAAAGAAAATGAAGAAACTCTTAATCTTATTTATGAGCCTTCTAACTGCATTATCTCTTGCTGCTTGTAACACAAAAGACACAGGCAAACAAGGTGATGGTGGTACGGAAGGAGCCTACAACGGTCCTAAGGAATTTGTTTATATTTATACAAATGATTTAACGACATTGGATTATACAACAACAAATCAAAACGGTGACTCGGAAATCCACGCCAATTTAGTTGACACATTACTTGAAAATGATAGACATGGTAACTTTGTTGGTGCTTTAGCGGAAAGCTGGAGTTCAAATGAAGATGCAACAGAGTGGACATTTAACATCAGAAAAGGTGTGAAATGGGTAACTTCTCAAGGAGAAGAATATGCTGAAGTGACAGCACATGATTTTGTTACTGCATTACAACATGCTGTTGAATTTAAATCAGAAAGTGCACCTATTTTATATGGTGTAGTTAAAAATTTAGAGCAATTCGCTGGTGGAGAAGTAAATTTTGATGAAGTTGGTGTTAAAGCTTTAGATGATTATACATTAGTGTATACATTAGAAAATTCAACTCCATATTTCTTTACAATGACTGTATATAGTATTTTTACTCCAATTAATCAACAATTCTTAGAATCAAAAGGTGTTGGATGTAAATTAGGTGCTCCAAATCGTGATGATTGTACATTTGGTGCTTTAGAATTTGATTCTATCCTATATAACGGTGGATATATTTTAACAAAGAATGATGCAAAAGCAGAACAAGGCTTACAAAAAAATGAAGCTTATTGGGATGCTGAAAATGTATTTATTGAAACAATTAAGTTGATTTATGATGATGGCTCAGATAGCTACTCAACAATTAAAGGTTTTGAACAAGGGACTTATCCGGCTGCAGGTTTAAATGCTGGTTGGGAAGACTTTGATGCTTATATGCAAAAATATGATGGAAAGACAACAGTTACACTAGCTAACTCTACAGCATTTGGTGTAAACTTCAATTACAATCGTAAGGCATATGATTTTACAGTTCATAAAACTGATGAAGATAAAGCAAACACACAAGCGGCTATTCGCAATGAAAATTTCCGTAAAGCATTCCGTGCTTCATTTGACCGTGTTGCTCAATTAGCTATTTCAGCTCCTGAATTCTTAGCAATTGACCAATTACGTAACATTTATAACTATCCTGAAATCGTAAAAACATCAGATGGTAAAGATTATGGTCAATTAGTAACAGAAGTATTTAATAAAAATACAGGCATGAATGTGGATTTAGGTGATGGAAAAGACCCTTGGTTAAGTCAAGAAGAAGCGGCAAAATACATTGCTGCAGCAGAAGCTGATGGAATTAAGTTCCCAGTTACATTAGATTTACCTACATTGTCTACAAGTGACCGTTTAACAAAAAATGCTTATTCATTAAAAGAATCTGTAGAAAAAAATAGTGGTGGAAAAATTCTAATTGAAGTACATTTACTTGAAAGAGATACACTGATTGCAAAAGCTTATTCATTATCTGATCCATCTTTAGCGGATTACGATATTAATACATTTGCAGGTTGGGGTCCAGACTATGCTGATCCTAAGACGTTTGTAAACACACATTCTCCAATTAGTGGGGACACAATTACAAACCTTGGTCTATGGGCAAAAAATGAAAAGAATGATCCTGAATATGAAGCAATTAAAGAACAACTTGGATTATATGAATTCCAAGCATTGTATGAAGCAGCTGATGCAATTACAGATGACTTAGATGCGCGTTATGCAGCATTTGCAAAAGCCGATTCATATTTGATTGAACATGCAATTTTATTCCCAACATCTCAACAAACAAGAGCAGTACGTGTTTCAAAAGTTGTTCCATTCTCTCGTCCATTATCATTTGTAGGAGTTTCAGAACACAAATATAAAGGCATGAAACTTCAAGATGATATTGTAACAACTGAACAATATGAAGCTGCAAAAGCAGAATGGGAAAAAGCTGTAGCTAAATAAAATAATTATTAAGGAGGATTGGAAACTTCTTGAGTTTCCAATCTCCTATTTTGCGTTTAAGGAGGCAAATAATATTATGAAAAAATATATCATTAATCGTGTAATTCGATCAATATTAGCTATCCTTTTAGTCGTTTCCATTGCGATTGTTATGCTTTTTACTATGATTTCAAGGACTTTAGTTTTTGAACAAGATGCGACAATAAAAAAATTATCAGGTGATAAAAGAACAATATACGCATATAACAAGTGGGAAGATTTAGGGTATTTAGATTTTGAACAAATGAGTGCTATGTGTAAAGAAGAATCAAAGGATTTTGGTTCGTGTATGATTACAGGTAGTGATGAAAATAATCGAGTAGTTAGTCTTTATAAAGATAAGGGATATACCATTCAATACTTAAATGATGGTACTCCGTTTGCATCAAGAGATTATACAGCGTTGGAATTGATTTCAAAATTTTATTCAAGGCTGATTAAAATTGATAATCCAACATTTGTTAAGGATGAAGATAACAAGGATTTAAAACGTGGGTATAGCATTGGTTTAGACCACAATAATTTACCGGCAATCATGTGTTCAGGATGCGAGTATCAGTATCAACTCTATGTTGACGGAAAGTTTCCATTTATTCATCAAAATATCTTTAGACTAGATTTTGGCCATTCATTTCCAACCAGTCAAGGGATTCCTACTATTGATGTTATTTCTACAGGTCAAGGTAAAACGGTAAATAAACAGGTGAAGTTTCCAAGCGGAAATGTGAGTAAAAGTGCAGTCGATTTGCATACTTGTAAGTATAAAGCAAGTTCTACATTAGATCATTTAGATAAAAATAAATTTAATAATAATTATGCAAATTGTCAGTCAAATTATGATTCACCATCTATGATTTCAACTTCATATATGTTTGGTATACTTTCGATTCTTTTATCGTATTTAATTGCATTGCCGGCAGGTATGTACATGGCGCGTAAAAAAGGAAAGTGGCAAGATAAAGTTGGGATTGCATATATCAATTTCTTAATTGCGGTTCCTTCATTAGCATTTATTTATTTTGTGAAATTACTTGGACAAGGCTTTGGTTTGCCAGATAAGTTCCCTCAATTAGGATATGGAAATATTAAGTCGTATATTCTACCAATTTTAATTTTAGCGTTATTACAAACAGCGGGATTAATGACTTGGATTCGTCGTTATATGGTAGACCAATCGAATGCGGATTATGTTAAGTTTGCTAAAGCAAAAGGGTTATCACAACGTGAAATTTTTAATCGTCACATTCTTAAAAATGCAATTTTACCAATTGTAAATGGTATTCCGGCTTCGATTATCTTAGCGATTTCTGGTTCGGTTATCACAGAGTCTGTATTTGCGATTCCGGGTATGGGTAAAATGCTACCGGATGCAATTAAGTCTTATAATAACAACATGGTTATTACATTGACGTTTATTTTTACATCGTTGTCAAT
The DNA here is from genome assembly GCA_003858585.1 of Erysipelotrichaceae bacterium OH741_COT-311. Taxonomy (GTDB): domain Bacteria; phylum Bacillota_I; class Bacilli_A; order Erysipelotrichales; family Erysipelotrichaceae; genus RQZE01. The sequence continues at coordinate 54,952 of RQZE01000010.1, read as the reverse complement.
TTTCTCTTTATTATTTGGTGATTTATTAATGATTTTTATTGATCCACGTATTCAATTAAGTACAAAAGGAGGTACACGTTAATGTCAGATAACAAGTTTACATTCGTGCAACTTGAAGAAAGTGCATCTGAACATATCGCTTCTCCTCAATACTCTTATTGGAAAAGTGTATTTCGTAAGTTTTTTAGTTCTAAGCTTGCCATCTTTATGTTGATCGTTGCTTTCTCTGTATTATTAATTGCATTTATTCAACCAATATTTTCTAAGTACAATCCAACAATTATGCCACATATTAATGATCGCACTATGAAATATATTCGACCTAATGCAACTTATTGGTTTGGTACGGATGATGTTGGCAATTCTTTGTTTGATGCGGTTTGGGCAGGTACAAAAAATTCCTTAATAATTTCTTTAATTGCAACTGCAATTACAACAGTATTGGGAGTTATCGTAGGTATGTTCTGGGGTTATTCCAAAAAAATGGATCAAATTATGATTCAAATTTATAATGTATTTGCAAATATTCCTTTTACTTTATTAGTTATGGTGTTGATGTATACATTTGGTCAAGGGATGGCACAGCTCATCTTTGCTTTATCTGTTACTTCATGGCTTGGTACCGCTTATTTCATTCGTGTACAAGTTATGATTATTCGTGATAGAGAATACAATTTAGCATCAAGATGTCTTGGTACACCAACACATCGTATTTTAAAACAAAATGTACTTCCATATTTAGTTTCAGTTATTGTAACTGCAATTTCACGTGATGTACCTTTATTCATTTCTTATGAAGTGTTCTTATCTTTTATTGGTGTTGGATTATCGCAAAAAGAAGCCTCTCTTGGTGGTATGATTCAAAAGTATTCTGTATATTTACAGTCTGCATCTTATTTATTTTGGATTCCGGTTTGTATAAGCGCCTTTATTTCTGTTTCCTTTTATATTGTAGGACAAACATTAGCGGATGCAAGTGATCCACGTACACATATGGTCTAGGAGGAATAACAATGAGTGAGAGAAAAATTATATTATCTGCAACAGATGTTGAGGTAAAATTCCAAGTTAGATCAAAAACATTAACAGCTATTCGTAATGTTTCCTTAGATATTTATGAGGGAGAAACCATTGCGATTGTTGGTGAGTCGGGATCTGGGAAATCTGTATTTACAAAAACATTTACAGGTATGTTAGAAAGTAATGGTTCTGTAAGTAACGGGAAGATTGTATACGATGGTACTGTATTAACTGATATTAAAACAGATAAAGAATGGGAAAAGATTCGTGGACGCAAGATTTCTACTATCTTTCAAGATCCAATGACGTCGTTAAATCCGGTTCGTACGATTGGATATCAAATTAGTGAAGTCATTATGAAACATCAAGGTAAGAATAAACAAGAAGCGAAACAAGAAGCGATTGACTTGATGCGTAAAGTAGGAATTATTAATCCGGAAAATCGTTTTGATGAGTATCCATTCCAATATTCTGGTGGAATGCGTCAAAGAATTGTTATTGCGATTGCTTTAGCGTGTAAGCCAAATATCTTGATTTGTGATGAACCTACTACAGCGTTGGATGTAACGATTCAAGCACAAATTTTGAAATTAATTAAAGATTTACAAAAAGAGTATGGTTTTACAATTATTTTTATTACACATGATTTAGGGGTTGTTGCCAATGTTGCCGATCGTGTTGCGGTTATGTATGCAGGGCAAATTGTAGAGTATGGTACAGTAGAAGATATTTTCTATCGTCCGGCGCATCCTTATACTTGGGCATTATTATCAGCTTTACCACAAATCGGTAAAAAAGGTGAAGATCTATTTGCGATTCCAGGAACGCCTCCATCATTATTTAGTGAAGTAATTGGAGATGCGTTTGCACCTCGTAATCCCTATGCGATGAAAATTGATTTTGAACAAGAACCACCGATGTTTGGGATTAGCTTAACGCATTTTGCCAAAACATGGCTATTGGATCCGCGTGCTCCAAAGGTTGAGTTACCGGATGCCATTAAAAACTTGCATGAAAAATTATTAGAAGTAGTAAATGGAGGTCAAAATTAATGGATGATAAAAAAGTAATTCTTGAAGTCAAAGACTTATCCATTACCTTTGGTTCTGGTAAAAAAACATTTACAGCTGTAAAGAATGTAAATTTCAATGTGTTTGAAGGAGAAACCTTTGCGATTGTTGGAGAATCTGGTTCAGGTAAAACAACGATTGGTCGTGCGATTGTAAGAATTAATCCATTGAGTAGTGGAGAGATTATTTATGATGATAAAAAGATTAGTGGAAAACTAAGCAAAGAAATGGATCAGTGGGTTATTAAAAATATTCAAATGGTATTCCAAGATCCAGCTGCTTCTTTAAATGAAAGAGCGACCATTGATTATATTATTTCAGAAGGTTTATATAATTTTAAATTATATAAAAATGAAGAAGATCGTAAGGCTAAGGTTGATCAAGCCTTGAGTGATGTTGGATTACTTCCTGAGCATAAATCAAGATATCCACATGAGTTTTCGGGTGGACAACGTCAACGCGTTGGTATTGCACGTGCAATGATTATGGAACCGAAGTTATTAATTGCGGATGAGCCTATTTCGGCCTTGGATGTTTCGATTCGTGCTCAAGTATTAAATTTATTAAAGAAATTCCAAAAAGAAAGAAATCTAACGGTTGTCTTTGTTGCGCATGATTTATCGGTTGTTCGTTTTATTTCAGATCGTATTGCGGTTATTCATAAAGGACGTATTGTTGAGTTGGCTGAAACGGAAGAGTTATTTAATAATAGTTTACATCCATATACAAAGTCATTACTTTCAGCGGTTCCTCTTCCAGACCCAGAAATTGAAAAAAGTAAAGAATTAATTGTATACGATGAAAGTGTACATGATTATTCGGTTGATAAACCAAGTTTTCATGAAATTAAACCTGGACACTTTATTTGGGCAAATCAAGCAGAATTAGAAAAATATCGTTTAGAGTTAAAATAGTGTGTAATTTTACACACTATTTTTTTACATGTTATATAGAAGATTTAAGAGGATAGCTAGAATAGCAATAGTTATGGATGTTGGTAGTAAGCGATTCTTTTTATTTTCACTTGGCATTACTTTTAATAATCTGAAGTCTCCTTGATCAGCCATGTGCTTAAATAGACCAATTACACCTAGAATTAATGCAATTATTGTTAAGGTGTTAATGGCTGTCAGAAGTTTATTTGGTGTAAAGCTAGAGCGTAGCATTGTAAGTAAAACGATAAGAACAATGTAAATAATGGTTTGTTTATCATATATGTTTTTCATAAAGAACTCCTTTGTGATTTGATGAATTGTCTAATTTAATATATATTATACTAAAAATGATTCAAGTAAGCATTAATTTGTTATAATGAAATTAAGTTAGGAGGTGAATAGATGCAAGATAATATACTTCTAGCACGAATTGATAATCGACTTGTGCATGGTCAAGTGGGGGTAACTTGGACAAAAACAATTGGTGCAAATTTAATCGTTGTTTGCGACGATGATGCTGCAAAAGATTCTTTACAGCAATCTTTGATGTCGTTTGTTGCAAAGTCAAGTGGTGCTGGTATACGTTTCTTTACTATAGAGCATACTGCAAGTGTTATCAGTCGTGCATCAAGTGATCAAAAAATATTTTTGATTGTTAAAACACCTCAAGTAGCACGCAAACTGATTGAACTTGGCGTTCGATTCAAAGCTTTAAACGTAGGCAATATGCATTTTTCCCAAGGAAAGAAGCCATTTACAAAGAAAGTATATGTAGATGATCAAGATATGGAGGATTTAAAGTTCATAGCTTCTTTTGGTGTTCATGTATATTGTCAAGACATTCCTGGAGATACAATTTCAACAATTAAATAAAAGGAGAACATAATACTATGCAAATAACATTAATACAAGGATTATTGTTATCGATTGCAGCCATTATCATTGGGGTAGACTATTGGTTAGAAGCGTTCTTTATTTTTAGACCATTAGTCGTTTCTACAATTACAGGAATTATCCTTAATGATGTTAAATTAGGTCTAACAACAGGAGCATTGACAGAATTAGCATTTGCTGGTTTAACTCCGGCTGGAGGAACACAACCACCAAATCCGGTGCTCGCAGGGTTTATGTCTACCGTGATTGCCTATACCGCTAATGTAGATGCAAAGGCGGCATTGGGATTATGTTTACCATTTTCATTTCTAATGCAATATGTTATTTTATTTTACTATTCTGCTTTTTCTTTCTTTATGGCTAAGGCCGATAAAGCAGCATTAGAAGCAAATCCAAATGCGATTGGTAAAATCAATGTAATTACAACGTTGATTGTTGCAGTTAGTTATGGAGTGATTGTATTTGCATGTACGTATCTTGCACAAGATGCGATGGCAAATCTGGTGAATTCAATGCCAGAAAAATTAATTCATGGCTTAGAAGTGGCTGGAGGAATTTTACCAGCTATAGGATTTGGAATGTTGTTAAGAGTTATGATGAAAGCAAAATATATTCCATATTTCATCGTTGGTTTCTTGATGGCAAACTTTATTCCAATGTCAAATTTATTACCGGTTGCATTGGTTGGTTTTGCATTTGCTGCGTATGATTTCTTTAACGCAAAACAACGTAAGTATGAACTACAAGAAGCATTAGCAAGAACAAATATAAATACGCATGGAGGAAATCAAGATGGCATCTAAAGTGTTAACGAAAAAAGATGTTACGATGCTTGGTATTCGATCATCCTTATTACAGGCATCGTTTAACTATGAACGTATGCAAGCCGGTGGTTGGCTTTGGGCACAACTTCCTGCTTTAAAAAAGATTTATAAACAGGATTCCAGTGCTTTGTCATCAGCCATGGTTGATAACTTGGAGTTTATTAATACCCATCCGAATTTAGTCGGATTCTTAATGGGCTTATTAATTTCTTTAGAAGAAAATCATGAAGATCGTAATTTGATTAAAGGGTTAAAATTAGCTTTATTTGGACCAATTGCCGGAATTGGAGATGCCATTTTCTGGTTCACGTTTTTACCAATCATAGCCGGTATTTCTTGTTCGTTTGCTTCTGAAGGGTTAATCATTGGTCCAATCATTTTTGTGGCATCTTATGTTGCCATTTGGATTTTACGTATTGTATGGACACACATGGGTTATACCTTAGGTACAAAATCTTTTGAAATTTTAAAAGATAATTCGGATATTATTTCTAACTCTGCAACCATACTTGGTATTACCGTGATTGGTGCATTGATTGCTACCTATGTAAGCATTGAATTACTACCGGTTATTCAAGTGGCAGGAGGTATTGAAGTAAGCATTCAAACAGCTTTCTTTGATACGATATTTCCAAAATTATTGCCTATGGCTTATACATTACTGATGTTTTATCTGTTAAAGAAAAAGCAAATCAGTCCAGTGGTTTTGATTATCGCAACGATAATACTTGCCATTATCTGTTCTTATATGAATCTATTATAGTGAAAAGAAGCTTTTATCCTTAAGATAAAAGCTTTTTTTACGTAAATATTTGAATTTCATGATAAATAGGAGTATTATGTTATAGTTAAGTAGAATAGGGGTGTTTTTATGATAAGTGAAAAAGAATTTAAAGAGTTCATTAAATATGATCAAGAAACACAAAATGAAGTATTAAATATTCATCAATTAAAGTTGGATACCAAGAAACAAGTCGTAGATGAAAAAACTAAAATCTATCATTCTAGTTGGGATACGATTAAGCAAAAAGTAGAGGATGCTAAAAAAGCTTTGGATTATCGTGTAAGTGAATCCGTTGAAGTTTGTAACATTGATTTGAATCAAGGTATGATAAAATTGAATACGATGTATCAAGAACATAAAGAACAGTGGAAACAAGAGATCCTTAAGCGTTGTATAGGTGATTAATATGCTTAATAAAAGTAGTTATGCAATTAGTTCAAAAGCGAAAGCGATGTATGGAAAACGTTTAAAATTAGAGGATTATCAAGCATTAATAGCGAAAAAATCGATTCCTGAAATCGCAAGTTATTTAAAAAAAGAAACGTATTATCAAGAAGTCTTGGATGGTATTAATGAAGGATCGATTCATCGAGGTAAATTGGAATATTTAATCCGTCAAGATTTATTTGAACGTTTTAATCGTTTATTGAAATATGGACTTGGAGATCAACATGGAACGTATCGATGGTTTATTGTTTTAACTGAAGTAGAACAAATTTTAGAAAGTATACGTGTAATACAATCTCAAGATAACTTTGATATGATTTCTCGTTTACCATTATTTTTAGAGAAGTCTATGAGTTTTGATTTAAAAGAACTTATTAATGCACGTAGTTTTCAAGATTTACATAAAGTGATTGAACATACACCTTATAATAAATTGTTATCAAGATATTTATTTGTTGAACAAGAAAATGTAGATTATGTACAATGTGAGCATATTTTAAAGGAATATTATTATCAAACCATTTTTGATATTTTAAAAGAAAATCCGGACAGTGCTTCTTTTAAAGCAATGAGAGATATTTTTCACTTACAGATGGAATTAGAAAATATCAATAAGATTTATCGTTTAAAAAAGTATTTTAAAACAGCGCCTAGTCAAATTAATAAATATATGAATAAGGCACGTTATCACATTAATGATAAATTATTGCATAAGTTTATTTATGATTGTAATTTAGAAGAGTTCATTGAAGCGTTGAAACATACGTATTATGGTAAATTTATTAAGAAAAGTGGAGTGGATGATATCGAGTGGTTATCGAAGCAAATTCTATATCATAATCATCGTCAAAATTTATTGTATTCGAATGATCCGGATTTGGTTTTAATTGCTTATCTGGCGTTAATTGAGGTAGAAATACAAAATATTATTGATATTATTGAAGGGGTTCGTTATAAGGTGCCTCAAGATAAAATATTTAAGTTGTTACTTATATAGGAAGGGTTAATATGTCGATAGTAAAAATGAAATATATTCAAACTATTGCAGATAAGAACCATTATAAAGAGATGCTGATTACGGGTGCTAATAGCAACTATTTACATGGGGAGTTAGCTAGCAATTGGATTGATGTTGAAAATGGGGATACTGTTTTAGTAGAAGATACTTTATACAATGACACATTGAATCAAATTCATAATCTATGTCATATGGCAGGTTATCAGATTAAACCAAAAGAGCAGTTTAAAAAATATACAGTAGAAGAAATTCAAGCCTTTTTAGTTGATTTTGAACGTATTTTTAAAACAGTGTGTGAAGTGAATGATGCGGTTAGTTTGAATGCGGATGATGGAGTAGCTTTAGAGAAATTACGTGAAATTGGCTTTGAAGCAATGAATCAATGTCGTTATGTTACTTTTGGTTTTGGTCGTATGCCAAATGAAAGTATGAAGAAATTAGATTTACATGATCAAAGTAAATATGAAATGGTAGAGTTACATAAGTCAAATATCTATACGTGGGTTGCTTATGTGACAAGTAATACGTTTGTAAAAGAAGTTAAGCGTATTTTTGACAGTTTGTATTTTGAAGAGATTAAGATACCAATTATTGATACGCATCGTATATTAGTTGAATATGCAGATGCGGTGGATGATATGGTTGCGTTTTTGAAATATCGTTATGATTTAATGAAGTTGTATAAATATGTTGGTGTAGTCGATGGAAATTATGTCTTAGCCGGTTTTGTCAGTGAACAAGATGTTCGTGCATATAAAGCATTGTTTCAGCACATTGATGTCGTGTTTCAAGAAAAGGATGTCAATGAAGTTTCAAACTTAAAACCTCCAACAAAGTTGAAGAATAATTGGTTTACAAGACCATTTGAAATTTTTATTAATATGTATGGCTTACCGGGCTATTGGGACATGGATCCTACAACGTTTGTGTGTTTAACTTATTGCTTGTTGTTTGGAATTATGTTTGGTGATTTTGGGCAAGGTTTCGTGTTATTTTTGCTAGGGACATTGTTGGAACTTAAAAATCCTAAGATGTTGTTAGCGGGCGTCATTTCACGTGTTGGAATTGCATCGATGATCTTTGGATTCTTATTTGGGTCTTTCTTTGGGAATGAAGAATTATTTAATCCAATACATCAAGCTTTATTTGGTGTAAAAGATAAATTGTTTCATGTTATGGATGGATCAAGTACAATGATTTTATTGTCATCCGCCATCTTAATTGGAGCTGTGTTAATTTTAATTAGTATGCTAATTAATATGTATCTGCATATTAAACATAAAGCCTATGGAGAATTGTTATTTAGTCCCAATGGTATTACAGGGTTTATCTTATATGGTTATATATTCTATGGGTTACTTGGTATGTTTATGTTTCAATACCAAGCCTTTACAAAACTAAATTTGATTTTATTTTTAGGCATACCGGCACTTATCTTTTTAATGAAAGAACCACTGGTTCATTTAGTAGAAGGTAAGGCTATTAGACCAAAACATGGTTGGGGTGCTTATTTTACAGAAGCTATCTTTGAGGTGTTTGAAATCTTCTTGAGTTATATTACCAATTCGATGTCATATTTAAGAGTAGGGGGCTTTGTATTGTCTCATGCCGGTATGATGCTTGTGGTGATGACTTTAGTGGAAATGACAGGTAAATCCGGTTTGTTGGTTATGATTATTGGGAATATATTTGTAATTGGCTTAGAAGGTTTGATTGTTGGAATACAAACATTACGTTTACAGTACTATGAAATGTTTTCACGCTACTACAGTGGTGGTGGAAAAGAATTTAAATTAATATCTAAAGATATCTAAAGGAGAGGAAAGAAGTTATGTTATCGATGATTGAAATGTTTTTACCTTTAATTGCAGTTGTATTAGTAATTGCACCATTATTTATTATGTTTAAAAATGAAAGAAATGTGAAAAATGCGAAAGTAAAGTTAATTAGTCAAATTGCTGTATTTATCGGTGTCTTTATTTTTGCGGTAATTTTCCAAATTGGTAGTATCTCAGCTTTGGCATCAAGTGGTGAAACGGTAAGTAATCCTATTGTTGGCACAATGGCGCAAGGGATGGGCTTTATTGCAGCGGCAATTGCGACTTCAGCAAGTGCAATTGGAGCTGGATTAGCCGTTGCAGCAGCGGCGCCTGCTGCCATTGGAGCTATTAGTGAAAATAGTGAAAACTTTGGGAAAGCTATTATCTTTGTTGCCTTAGGTGAAGGGGTTGCGATTTACGGTTTGTTAATTTCGATTTTAATTATCAATAAGCTATAGGGTTCACTATGAAGATGACTTTGATTAGCGATAATATTGATACGCAAATTGGACTTAGATTAGCTGGGGTAGAAGGTGTTGTTGTTCACAGCAAGACTGAGGTGTTACAGGAGTTGGAAAAGGCAATTGCAAATGAAGAAATTGCAATTGTTTTGATGACGACAAAGATAGTTAATTTATGTCCGGATGTTATTTCAGAAATGAAGTTAACCTTATCAAAACCTTTGCTAGTTGAAATTCCTGATCGCCATGGCTCAGCTAAAATAGGAGAGACAATTGACTCTTATATTTCACAAGCCATTGGTATAAAGCTAGGAGGTTTATAGAATGGATGCAAAGAAAGTAATATTGGATGATGTACAAGAGCAAGCAAACTTGATTATTGGTCGTATTAATCAAGAGATTGAAGTGTTAAGGAATGATGAAATTAATTATTATTTACAAGGTTTAAATCATGAAATAGATGCTTATTATGAAGCAGAGTTAAATGATTTACGTCTAAAGACGGCAATGGCTATTTCACAGAATAAATTAAAAACCAAACGTGATCTATTAAAAGTAAGACAAGAGTTAGTAAATGAATTGTTTAAAGAAGTAGTGGATGAAATTTTAAAGTTTAAAAAAAGTGAAGAGTATTATTCATATTGTTATAAGAAATTAAAGGCATTGGACGTTGATTTATCTTTGGGTTACTTAGAGATCAATCAAGAAGATGTCCATGTGTTTGAAAAGATTTTAAGTTCATTAGAAGTAAAGTGTGAACTACGAAGTGGACTTGTTAAGTTAGGTGGATTTCGTTTTATTAGTGAGATTTTAAAAGTTGAAATGGATGAAACGTTTGATACAAAAGTGAAGTTACAAGAACAATGGTTTTATGATCATTCAGGGTTTATGTTGTAGAGGTGACTATGGAAAATAAAATATATTCAATTAATGGGCCTGTTATAACTGTAAAAGATACAAATGATTTTTCCATGTTGGAAATGGTTTATGTCGGTCATAAAAAGTTATTGGGAGAAGTTATTAAAATTGATAATGACTTGGTGACAATCCAAGTATATGAGTCTACAACAGGGTTAAAACCAAATGAACCGGTAGTTGGTAGTAAAGAACTTTTATATGTGACATTAGGTCCTGGGATTGTCGGTAATATCTTTGATGGGATAGAGCGTCCTTTAAAAGATTTATATGAAAAACAAGGGGCTTTTATTGATATTGGCAGTCAAGTAGATTCTTTAGATGTAGAGAAACTATGGAATGTTGAAGTGCTTTGTAAAGTTGGAGATTATCTTTACGGGGGATCTGTTTATGCCCAATGTCAAGAAACCAGTCTTATTATGCATCGCTGTTTGTTGAGTCCATCTTTAAGTGGTCAAGTTATTGAAGTCGTAGAGAATGGTGCATACAATATTAAACAAACAATTGTTAAAATAAAAGATGATTATGGATTAATCCATAATATTGATTTAACATCAAAGTGGCCAATTCGTAATCCGCGTCCTATTCGTAAACGTTTAGGGATTCATCGACCTTTAATTACAGGACAAAGAGTCATTGATACGTTATTTCCGATTGCAAAAGGTGGTGCGGCAAGTGTTCCGGGAGGGTTTGGTTCTGGTAAAACAATGACGCAACATCAAATTGCTAAGTGGTGTGATGCGGATTTAATTGTATATGTGGGCTGTGGTGAGCGTGGAAATGAAATGACACAAGTGTTACAAGAGTTTTCAGAGTTGATTGACCCTAAGAGTAACCAACCGCTGTTAGCTCGTACGGTGTTAATTGCCAATACAAGTAATATGCCGGTGGCTGCTCGTGAAGCAAGTATTTATACAGGAATTACTCTGGCTGAGTATTATCGTGATATGGGTTATCATGTTGCTATTATGGCAGATTCTACTTCTCGATGGGCTGAGGCATTAAGAGAAATATCAGGACGATTGGAAGAAATGCCGGCTGAAGAGGGGTTTCCGGCGTATTTGCCTTCTCGTATTGCACAATTTTATGAACGTGCCGGTTTGGTTAAGACCTTAAATCAACAAGAAGGTTCAATCACCATCATTGGTGCAGTTTCACCACAAGGTGCAGATTTTTCAGAGCCTGTTACACAGAATACGAAGCGTTTTGTTCGTTGTTTCTGGGCATTGGATAAGTCATTAGCTTATGCAAGACATTATCCGGCTATTAACTGGAATACTTCTTATAGTGAGTATATTGATGATTTAAGTAAGTATTATAGTGAACAGGTAGCTCGTGATTTTAGTAGTTTGCGTAAAGAAATGATTATGCTTTTGGCAGAAGAGAATAAATTAAACGAGATTGTTAAGTTGATTGGTGCAGATGTATTGCCAGATGATCAAAAGTTAATTCTGTTGGTTGCAAAAATAATTCGTGTAGGTTTCTTACAACAAAATGCTTATCATCAAGAGGATACATATGTCCCACTTGCAAAACAATATCAAATGTTAAAGGTAATTCATTACTTTTATCAAGAAGCTAAAAAGTTAGTAACAAGAAAGATTCCTGTTAGTTTACTGAATAAAACAGGAATTATAGATAAAATTATTAAGATAAAATATGATGTTAGAAATGATGATTTAATGGCATTTGACAATTACTATGTAGAAATTGATCAAGCATTAAAATCCATTGATTAAGGAGGTATTTCATGACTTTATCAATTTTAGGTTTAAATGAAATTGCTGGTTCATTAGTAGTAATGGATAATGTTGATGATGTATCGAATGAAGAAATTGTCGAGATAAAAACGCAAGATGGACATATTCGCTTAGGAAGAGTTGTTGAAATAGAAGGAAAAAAAGCGATTGTGCAAGTCTTTGAAGGAACAAGCGGTTTGTCAAAAACAAATACTAAGACAAAGTTTTTAGGGCATCCAATGGAACTTCCTTTGAGTAAGGAAATACTGGGACGTATTTTTAATGGTTCTGGTAAGCCGATCGATGGATTAGGAGAGGTATATTCGAATTTTAAGGCGGATATTAATGGAAATCCATTAAATCCGGTTGCACGTGTCTATCCACGTAATTATATCAATACAGGTATTAGTACGATTGATGGATTAAATACTTTGATTCGTGGACAAAAACTTCCTATTTTTTCCGGAAGTGGGATGCCACATGATAAGTTAGCTGTACAAATTGTTCGTCAGGCACAAATTGCTGATTCGCAAGGAAAAGACTTTGGTATTGTGTTTGGTGCCATGGGTGTAAAAAATGATGTAGCAGAGTACTTTAAGCGTTCGTTTGAAGAAACAGGGGTTATGGAAAAAGTATGTATGTTTATCAACTTAGCCAATGATCCAATTATTGAGCGTATCATTACGCCTCGTTGCGCTTTAAGTGCAGCAGAGTATTTAGCGTATCAACAAGATATGCATATCTTAGTTATTTTGACTGATATTACGTCTTATTGTGAAGCACTACGTGAGTTTTCAAGCAGTAAGGGAGAAATTCCGGGTCGTAAAGGGTATCCGGGTTACATGTATTCGGATTTGGCTTCGCTTTATGAGCGTGCCGGTATTGTTCAAGGTAAAAAGGGATCGGTAACTCAAATTCCGATTTTGACTATGCCTAATGATGATATTACCCATCCTGTTCCGGATTTAACAGGCTATATTACCGAGGGACAAATTGTGTTAGATCGCCAATTGCATCAAAATGGGATTTATCCACCTGTTGGTCCATTGGCTTCTTTATCACGTCTTATGAAAGACGGTATTGGTAAAGGATATACGAGAGAAGATCATAGTGCCTTAGCTAATCAGTTGTTTGCTTCTTATGCCAAGGTGATTGAAGCTCGTTCACTAGCTTCTGTTATTGGAGAAGATGAATTATCAAGCAATGATCAAATGCATTTAGAATTTGGTCGTCAATTTGAAAAGATTTTTATTGGTCAAGGCTTTGATACAAAGCGTTCTATCAATGAAACCTTATCATTGGGATGGGCATTGTTAAGTATGCTTCCGGAATCTTCGCTTGATCGTCTTGATCAAAATTTAATCAAACAACACTATAATCCAAGTACAGCCTCTCGTATTCTTGAAACTTTAGCAAGTGTTGGTGTTTAGTTATGTCAAAGGAACATAAAATATTTCCGACAAAAGGGAATTTATTAGCTACAAAAAAATCACTAATCTTAGCGAAGGATGGCTATGAATTACTTGATAAAAAACGTAATGTATTAATACGTGAAATGATGGTTCTACTTGATAAAGTGAAAATATTGCGTAATGAAATTACGGAAAGTTATGAATTGGCTTATTATTATCTGCAACAAGCCAATATCTCTAATGGGGTAATTAGTGAACTAGCTAGTAGTGTACAAGTAGAGTCTTCGATTCATATTAGCTATCGAAGTGTTATGGGGGTTGAAATACCAAGTGTTGGTTATACACAAAAACCAATTAAAATGGAGTATGGGTTTAGTGAATCCAATGCTAGAGTTGACGAAGCGTATGTTCAATTTCAAAAGGTAAAAGAATTAACGTTTATATTGGCGGAAGTAGATAATAGTGTATATCGTTTAGCAAATGCAATTCGTAAGACACAAAAAAGAGCTAATGCATTAAAAAATATTGTGATTCCTAATTTTGAAGATACCGTTAAATTTATTCAAGAAGTATTGGAAGAAAAAGAGCGTGAAGAATTTTCAAGACAGAAGGTCATTAAATTAAAAAAAGAAAAACTTAAATCAAGTTAGATTTAAGTTTTTTTAGTTGTCTTTATAAATACTTTTTGCATAGTAGGAAGGAGTGACTTTATATCTTTGGGTAAATTTTCTTGAGAAGTAATGAATACTATTAAATCCAAGCATGGATGAAATTTCTGAAATGTTGTGTTTATTTTCTCTGATTAAAATACGACTTTTCTTAAGTTTTGCTTCATTAATGTATTTCTTAGGGGCAATCTTAATGTTATCTTTAAATAAATTTTGTAAAGATGATCTTGATATCGAGAAATGATGACATATTTCAGCGATGGAAAGAGGTTCATATAGATGACTGTCAATATAGTTGATGATTTCATTAACCATTTCGTTTTCGAAGTGTTGATTGATTGGAGAGGTTGGTTTTTGTTCTTTCAGATGGAAGTCATATTGCAATAGATTAATGATTAATACTTTTAGTAAGCTAATCATTAAATCTTCTCGATATGGTAAATCAATGTTTGATTCATCGACAAATTTATTTAGTGTAGATAGCAGTTCTCTTTTAATTTTAAATTTACGATTAATTAAGGATTGATAATGTTCGATTGACATATTAAACATAATTGTTAAATAAGAACATGGTTTATTGGCGGTTACCTTTTGGCGATGAAATTGGTTAGGACCAAAAATCATAAGCTCATATTCATTAATCTCATAGTTTTTTCCTTCTACTTCTACATTTAAAGAACCATTATCGACATATGTTAATTCAAAGTATTCATGTTGCTCCCCGTCAAAATAATAGCCGGTACCTTTTACACTATAGTAAAAAGAGAAGATTTCATCGATATGAAAGCTTGTTTTAATGTGTGTGATACCATAAGGTTTTGATAAAGGAGCAACCCTTTTTTTAGCATGTTTTTTATGGATGACTTCATAAGTTGTTTTATTAGTCATTGGAATAATATTGAAATATAAATTAGGATGAAGTTTTACAGTACGATGCATGACGAATTGTTGCATGATAGGATCACTGTTGTGTTCTTTGATACATAACATGGCAATACCATCAATACATTTAATAATAACCTCATCGTTATATTGATGTAATTCTGATAAATCTTTTATGGTTGTTTCTACGGTAGTTACTGTGTAAGTATCCATATTTAGTAAATTTGTATCAATTTCATATATAGAACCATATTGCGTAAATTGTGGTCCAGTTGTTTTTTTATACATATTAATCACCTTTTATATTATAAATCTATCTTCATTTTTGTACAATTCATTTAATCATAAATGAATTAAATTTAAAAGTACAAATTAGGAAATGATTTTTCCTAATGGAGAGTTGGATATTCCTAGTTTATATAAAAAAATGTTGGAAAATAAAAAAGTGTTGAAAAGTGCAAATCAAAAGTTATTTTGTATAAAGAAATATTAAGTAAATACAAGTAAAATATTTTTATAGTAAGCGGTTTAATTTTCCGCTCTATAATGAAGGGATGAGCAAATATGCCAAATATCGTATTAACGAGAATTGACAACCGACTAATTCATGGTCAAGTTGCTACACAATGGTGTGGAAGCATTGGGGCTAACTTAATTTTGGTAGCTAATGATGATGTTGCTGGCAATTCATTTCGACAAGGCTTGATGGATATGGCTGCTCCTAGTTACGCTCAAACACGTTATTGGACGATTGAGAAAACGATTAGCACAATCCATAAGGCTTCAGATGCACAAAAGATTTTCTTGGTTTGTGAAACACCTACTGATGTTTTAAAGCTAGTAGAAGGTGGAGTGCCGATTAAGAAAGTTAACATTGGTAATATGCATATGGCAGATGGTAAACGCCAAGTTGCGACAACTGTTGCTGTAGATGATACTGATGTTGCTGCATTTAAGAAACTTCAAGAACTTGGAGTTGAACTAGAAATTCGTAAAGTTCCACAAGAGGGAACAGAAGATGTTTCTAAATTATTTAAGTAATTGCAAAAAATAATCATAATGAAAGGGGACTAATATAATGGATATACTTCAAATTATATTACTTGCAATTGTAACATTTATATTTGCAATCGACCAATTCTCATTAACTGAATTATTATACCGTCCAATTATCGCTTGTCCAATTATTGGGATCATCTTAGGTGATGCTCAAACTGGTTTAGCAATTGGTGGTACTTATGAATTAATGATGATTGGTAACATGCCAGTTGGTGGGGCACAACCTCCAAATGCGGTACTTGGTGGTATCGTTGCTATGATTTTCGCGGTAAAATCTGGATTCAGTGTTGAAGAAGCATTAGGTGCTTCAATTGTCTTCGCTGTATTTGGTCAATATGCAGTAACAACTACATTTGCTTTAATGTCAGGTATCATGGCAAAAGCAGACAAACATGCTGACTTAGCAGAGCCTAAGGGAATTGCTCAAGTTAACTACATCTCTATGTTAATCTTAGGTGGTTTATTTGCATTGTTTGCTGTATTAGCTTATGTTGGTGGAACAGCTATGGGAGAAACATTACAAGAATTCTCTGAAAAATTCCAATGGTTCATGACAGGTCTTGGAGCTGCAGGTGGAATGATGCGTTTCGTTGGGTTTGCAATCTTAATGAAAATCATGCTTGCTAACGATATGTGGGGTATTTACTTTGCTGGATTTGCAGCAGCTGCAATTTTAGGAAATATTCCAGCTACTTCAGGAGCTACATTGTTATTAGTTGCGTTTATTGGTGCAGCAATTGCATTATACGACTACAACACAAATGTTAAAATCAAAAACTTAGTAGGAAATGGAGGTACTAGTGATGGCATCTAATGTTACTGCTTATAAAGATTTAACTCCAGCTAAATCACTAGATAAAGCTACCTTAAATAAAATGGTATGGTTATCTACTATGCTTCAAGCATCTTTCAACTACGAAAGAATGCAAGCAGCTGGTTGGTTATGGGGTATTTTACCTGGATTAGAAAAAATCCATACTAATAAAGAAGACTTATCTGCTTCAATGACTCACAACTTAGAGTTCTTTAATACTCACCCATTCTTAGTAACATTCGTTATGGGTATCGTATTATCATTAGAACAACAAAAAGCAGACATCAATACAATCCGTGCGGTACGTGTTGCTGCAATGGGTCCATTAGGTGGTATTGGTGATGCGTTGTTCTGGTTCACATTAGTTCCAATTACTGCTGGTATTACAGCTGGTATGGCAATTGATGGAAGTTTTGCTGGTCCAATTTTATACTTCTTAATTACATTTGGAGTACAAATGGGCTTACGTTTCTGGTTAATGTACTGGTCTTATTCTTTAGGAACAAGCGCAATTGGTGTATTGACTAAGAATGCAAAAGAGTTTACACATGCTGCAAGTATGTTAGGGGTATTTGTTGTTGGTGCTTTAACATGTAACTATGGCGGTACAAGACTTGGAATGGTAATTCCAAACGGTGAAAAACCAATTATTGTTCAAGATTTATTAGATGGTATTTTACCAGCATTAATTCCTCTTGGATTAACATTAATGTGCTACACATTAATCAAAAAGAAAAACTGGTCTCCAATTAAATGTATCGGTTTATTATTAGTAATCGGTATTGTTGGAGGATTCTTAGGAATTTGGCCAGGGGATTACAAAACTGTAATTCAATTCCCTTGGCACTAAGCTATTATATTTAATTTTGCTTGAACTTCATTTAAAACACGCAGGGCATGCGTGTTTTTCTTGATAGTAGAAAGGATTGTTATGGACCGTAATGTCATTTTAGTTTTAATATTTATAGTATTAGCAATACTCTTTTCAATTACAGTAAAATTTGTTAAAAAACATTATTCTACTAAAATTGTTCGTTTATTAGAAGAAAGAAAGTTTGATGAATTTGATCAGTTAATTGAAACCTTTATTATTAAAATATTGTTTATGCCATTTAACATCGATTATATGAAGTTAAATAGTGCTATTTTAAGAGATAATAAAAAAATGATTCTTCAAGCGTTTGAAAAGTTTGAAAAACATCGTTTAAATCACAAACAAAAATCGTTGATTTATATGATGGCATTTAATTATTATGTTTCAGTTGAAGATCAAAAACATGCGAAAAAGTATTTAAATTTAGTTATTGATTTAAAAGATGAACAAATGGTAAAAGAAGCAACTCGTATTTATGATATCTATATTGAAAAAGGAGATCGTTACTTAGAAGAAATTTTAGAGGAAACAAAAAATCTTCCAGTGGAACATCGTGGTGTAAACGAATTCTTAATTTCAATTATGTATGAAAATAAAAAGGATCATAAAAAGGCAAAAGAATATCGAGAACTTTCTGAAACACATATTGCAATGTTGGATGAATTGCTAAAGGCAAAAAAATAACCACTTCATAAAAGTGGTTATTTTTTAATCATTTAATTTGTCTTGGTGTGTTGCGTAGAGATATTCATCTACTGTATTAATTATGCGATCTTTTACCAATTCACGTGGACAGTTTTTCAAAAGACCTTCACGTACTTTTGTGTACTGGATTGGCATAAATTGACTTAATAAGTTTAAAGGGACACCATCCTTAAAGTTTGTAAATAATGTATCAATTGCTTGTTTTACACTTTCTTTTGGCATAAAATAACGACTACGATCAGAGAATGAATACTTACGTTTCAATGCAATTTCTTGTGGTGTTCCATAATAGTGTTTTGCCCAATACTTAGGTTCTTTTAACATTTCTTCTTCTAGAATTTCAATGAGATGACTCGTTTTCGTATCCGTATCTTTGAAATATTCTTTTTCAGCAAAGGCTAGGGCAAATAGGGCTTCACGAGCTTGGAATGTTAAACCTGGACCAACTTTTAAGATACCAACACCGTCTTCAACAAGCTCTCTTAGTTTAATTTTTGTTTGATAGTCTGTAGAGTGACCTTCATATACTAAGGTTGGATATTCTTTAATGGCATTCATTAAGTCAGTAGCTTTAAATCGATCGTATTCTGTACAACCAGCATCTTTTTCTTCCACACCAGGTTGTACCACAACTGCAATTACATACTTCCAAGCTTCTTGTAAATTCTCTTTTGAAAACGCTGTTTCAAATGCTTTTACAGTAGCTTTGAAGTCGGATACTTTTGTAACCGATACACCACTATCCTGTGCATCTTGAGATCCTCCAGGAATTGGCACTTCACTACCAACGATATATACTGGATGTAAAGCATCCGGTTTTGTTTTTAATAACTCTTGGTAAGCTTCTTCAGCCACTTTAGCAAGCATAGCACCTCGACGAGCGATGGTTTCATCGGTTAAACGTGTATTAGGATTATCGCTATTTACCTTCATACTTGTATCAATATGAATTTTCGTAAAGCCAGCTACTACATAGTCATGAATCAATTGACTTGCTTCTTGCATAGCTTTTTCTTCATCATAGTGTGTAAATGTTAATGGACCTAAGTGATCTCCTCCAAGAATAATACGATCTTGTGATAAACCAACTTTTGCAGCTAATTCATTTATAAAATGAACAAAGTCATTAGGTTTCATACCTGTATAGCCACCATATTGGTCTACTTGATTGGCTGTTGCTTCAATTAATAAAACTGTGTTTGTTTCAATTGCACGTTTCATGCAAGCTTCCAATACCAATTCATTAGCTGTACATGCACTATATATACCTACTGGAATCCCTTGTTTTTGTAAATCAATAATTTTTAATAATGGATGTTTCATAGTTCCTCCTAATTTTAAACATAAAAAAGCGATATATCGCTTTTTTAAATACCATCTTCACTTTCTACTTCTACTTTTTCAACATATGTGTATTTTACGATTTGATCTTTACCGGTATTTACTGCCATATCCGCTAAAGCATCCACATCTTCTATAAATCCACGTGCCATTGAAATCTCAATTAACATAGCTAAATTAGTTCCGGCAAGAACTTTAATATTTTCTTTACGATTCATTGAAATTTCTACAGCTGTTTTAAATGGTGAACCACCAGCTAAATCGGTAAATACTAAAATACCATTACAATCTTTTAATTCATCCATCGCTTTGTTTAATTCTCTTGCTAAATCTTCTACAGAATATTCTTGTACAAAATCAATAGCGATGTAATGCTCAGGCATTCCAGCGATTAATTTTACAGAGCTCGTTAAACCTGAGCCGAAGTTACCATGACCAGTAACAATAATTCCTACCATATATGTTCCTCCTATTTTGAATATGGGTATAAAGTAACACCTTTAACCACTCGATTTACTTCTCCACTTGGACAAGGGTTATCTGGTGTAATATTTAATAATAATGATTTATAAAGGGCAATTAATTGTGCAATAATAATATAATCTAAACCTAAGAATACATTATCTAATGCATATTCATTTTTAAATGAATAGTAATAATCAACAAGTGGTTCTAACTCACTGTAATAGCGATTTGAAATAACTAAGATTTTATTGCCTTTACGTTGTAGAGACATTTCTTTAATTAAATCAAGTTCATATTGATAACTATAAGCATCATCACTTACGTAAATAACGGTTAATGTTTCATCGTTAATGATAGATTTAGGACCATGTCTAAATCCAAGTGGTGTATCATACATCGTTACTGTTTTTCCAGCTGTTAGCTCTAACATTTTTAATGCAGATTCTTGGCTAACACCTTTTAATGCATTGGCACCTAAATAAACGATACGATTAAAGTTATATTCTTGAACTAATTGATGGAAGTAAGAGAAATCTTCTTGTACCATCTTATAAGCGTTGTTTAAGACTTGTTGGAACTCTTTTTCTAATGTATCTAAGTTATCTAAATGGAAACACAATAGGGTTGCTAAGTACATATTTGTATAGCTTGATGTCATAGCAAAACTTTGATCATGTGTTTCATCAGTTAAGTTAATGGCATAAGCATGTGGGTTGTTTATTGCCGCTTTACTTAATGCACCATTTTTATTACACGTAATAAATAAATGATACACGTTATCTTGACATACTGCATTTGCAACATCAACAGCCCCAACAGACTCTGGAGAATTTCCACTACGACCATAAGAAATTAAAAGTGTGGGTTTACTTCTAGATAAATAGTTTTCAGGAGTAGCGACTAAATCGGTTGTACCATACGATTTTACTTTGTAGTTTTTCAATCGTTTGTTTAAGTAACTATATACAGAGTTACCAACAAATTCACTTGTTCCAGCACCGGTTAAAATAATATCGTAATCCTCATGCTTTAACACATTATTTAAAAATGAAGCAAGTTCTTCTTTCATTTCTTTTATCTGTGTAAATGTTTTTTTCCAAGTGTCAGGTTGTTGATAGATTTCACTTGCTGTAAATGTACTTGTTGTTAATGTAAGTTGTTCATCGGTCATATTAAAAACAGCCATTTATTTACCTCTTTTCTACTAACATCATTATAGTAAATGAATTGTTTAAAAACAATAAATAGGTTAAAATATATAAGTAATATAGATAAAAATACAAATGAAAAATATAAAAATTATGTAGAATTATATATGGAGGAAAAAGTATGATAATTCAAAGTAAAAAAGTATGGTTAGTTGGTCAATTTCATCCTGCTCAAATAGAGATTGAAAATCAAAAAATTAAAAATGTATATCCTTATGGAACAAAGGAAGTAGATCAAGATTATGGTTCATTAAGAATTGTTCCCGGCTTTATTGATATTCATACACATGGTGCTTATGGTTTTGATACCAATGATGCCAATGAAGAAGGGTTAAGACATTGGTTAGCTAACATTCCAAGCGAAGGGGTTACAGGTTTATGTCCTACAACGATTACACAGTCAAATGCTGTATTGACAAAGGCTGTAAAAAACGTTGCGAAAGTAGTGGAAGATGGGTATACAGGTGCTGAAGTATTAGGTATCCATTTTGAAGGTCCATATTTAGATATGGTATACAAAGGGGCTCAACCTGAACAACATATTGTTACACCTACCGTTGAAGAATTTAAACAATATCAAAAGGATGCGAATGGATTAATTAAAGTTATGACCTTAGCAACTGAACATGATCCAGATTTTGCACTAACAAAATATTGCCAAGAAACAGGAGTGAATGTATCGATTGGACATTCATCAAGTACGTATGATCAAGTATTAATGGCTGTAGCAAATGGAGCTCGTTCAATGACACATATTTACAATGGTATGTCACCATTTAATCATCGTAAGAATGGTATGATTGGTGCGGCATTACGAATGAGAGAACTATATGGCGAAGTGATTTGTGATGGAAATCATTCAACACCTGCTGCATTAAATATTTTATTTAAATCAAAGGGTATGGATAAGACTATTATGGTTACCGATTCATTAATGGCAAAAGGCAAACCGGTTGGTTCTAAATTTATCTTTGGTGGAAATGAAATTGAAATCTATCCAGATGGTTCTGCACACCTTACTTCAACAAAAGGTTTAGCTGGTTCAACGTTATCAATGAATAATGGATTAAGAATTTTGGTCGAAGAAGCTGACTTACCATTTGAGCAAGCATTAGCATCTGCAACCATCAATCCAGCGAAGTTATTAAGAGTTGATGATCGTAAGGGTTATATTGTTGCCGGTTATGATGCAGACTTAGTGGTATTAAATGATGACTATAGTGTTGCACAAACATATTGTAGAGGAATTGCTAGTTTATAATGATAAAAGATGAAAAAGTAAGCCCAAGTGGCATAAATATCTATCAAGATGATCGAGGTCGAACGATTTATTTTGATCGCTTTACAAAACGCGGGTATGTAATTACAGATAAAGAGACTAAAAACTACATGACCTTTCAAAATCGTTTTTTCATTGCATTAGCAGCTTTGATTTTGACATATTCACTTGTTAAAAATATCTTTGTAGCTATCTTTGTTTGTCTTTTGGTTGTTGTAGCTTTAGAGTTAGCGTTTCGTAAAAAGTTTTTAGCTCGTTTGACATATATGTCAAATTTTAAACCGATGCATCGTCAGTGTATTGTAAAACAATTAGCGAATAAAACGTCAAAGACGCGTTTACTATTGAAGTCGATCTTATATTTAACCTTAGCCGTACTATTGGTGTTAAATGCATTAGAAAAAAAACACGATATTACATTAATCGCTGTTTCTTATGGGATTGCTGGAATTGTAACGGTTGTTTCTATCGTTCATTTTTTAGCTTATTTTAATGCTAAAAAATAAGAAGTGAGTATTTCTAATTAGAAATGCTCTTTTTCTTGAGGTAAGAATAATGATTTATGCAGTAGAATATCTGTATAATGTTTTTAATCTATGTTATAATAAACTGGTATTTAGGAGGATTTTTTATGGGAATCGCAGATAAAATCAAAAACTTTATTGCACCGTTAGAACCTGTTGATGAAGAGTTAGAATTAACACAAGAAGAAGCTAAAGTTGTTAGTGAATATGAAGCTCCAAAAAATAAAGGTGTA
Source organism: Erysipelotrichaceae bacterium OH741_COT-311 (assembly GCA_003858585.1). Classification (GTDB taxonomy): domain Bacteria; phylum Bacillota_I; class Bacilli_A; order Erysipelotrichales; family Erysipelotrichaceae; genus RQZE01. Next base: position 31,561 of record RQZE01000010.1, on the reverse strand, counting down.
GCAAAAGTAGCACAAGATACAAAAATGGTGTTATTTGAACCTCGTAGTTTTGATGAAGCGGAAGAAATCGCAAAACATTTAAAGTTTCGTCGTGCATGTGTTGTAAATTTGCATCGTTTACAAAGAGATTACGCACAACGTACTATTGACTTTTTAACGGGTGTAGTATTTGCATTAGATGGTTCAATTCAAAAGATTGGACATAATGTTATTTTATGTACTCCAAATTCGATTGGTGTACAAGGAGAAATTAGTTTAGAGTCACTTGAAGAAAACTAATTTATTTCTTGCTAGAATTGAAGATTGGATTTTACAATCTTTAACCTATCAACGTCCCGTTGAAACGGATTTTCTAAGTGAAGAAGAGTATGCAACATTAAAAAATAATGTTTTTCATCGCGTCGATTTTATAGAAGATGGTGGTTACCCTCAAGCGATACGAAAGAAAGTTATTTTTAATAGTGAAGGCTATCAAAGTCAAGTTGTTTGTTTAAAGAGTAAGTATCATAATAAATTTACATCGTTGAGACATCAAGATGTTTTGGGTGCTCTAACTTCGTTAGATATTAGGCGTAATCAAATTGGTGATATTGTTATTTTTGAAGATGTGGTTGCGGTATATACGACTGCAACAATGGCTTTGTTTATTATGAATCATTTACATAAAATTAAACATATAGGTGTTAAATTTCAAATTAGTACTGAAATGTTGTATCAACCGGTACAATTTGAAGAAATAAAGATCAATGTATCAAGTACAAGAATGGATACGATTGTTGCAGGTCTTATGCATATATCACGTAAGGAAGCGAATCGCTATATTGTAGAAGGTCTTGTGTATGTAAATGATGTTGTTGTTATGCAAAACAGTTATCTATGTAAAGAGCAAGATAAGATTACCATTCGTCGATTTGGTAAATTTATTCTTGAATCTTTTTTGGGAATCAGTAAAAAAGAGCGACTGTTTTTATTATTTAAGAAGTATATTTAATCTAGGAGGTGAAATTGTGAGCGAAAAGTTTCGTATGATGAAAAATGGATACGATCGTTTTGCGGTAGATGATGCCATTAGTGAATATCAAAGTACCATTTCCTATTTAAATATACAGAATGATTTATATTTGAAAGAAATCAATCGATTAAAAGAAGAAATGAAGCAGTTAAAAGAAGAACTTGCGGATATCTCTTTGCAAGTGCAGACAAAAGAGAGTGCATATCAAGAAATTTCTCGTTTAGCAATTAAAGAAGCGAACTCTGTCATTGGTTGTGCCAGTAATAATGCGGATGTGATTGTGAAAGAAGCTTTAACAACTGCTCGAATTATTATTACAGAGTTAAGTACAATCACATCTTCAACAGATCTTATAAAAAAAGATATGATTATGAAACTTAATCAACTGCAACAAGATATTGATGATATAATGTTACCAAGGCTTCCTGACATTCGTTGGATTGAAGCGATTAATAAAGAAAGCGATGAGCAAGACAAGTAACTATAAAGGATTTTATAGAGAGTTTGGGGTTGGTGGAACCAAATAAAGAGTTTATAGTTGTATCACTTGCAAGTATTATCAGGAAATGGATAATCGTAGGCTTTGCGTTAAAAGGCAAAAGGGCATATGTTTACATATGAACTAAGGTGGTACCGCGGAAATTTTCGTCCTTAGATTATTAAGGACTTTTTTTATTGGAGGATAGATATGGAATTAAAAGATACGTTATTAATGCCTAAAACAGAATTTGAAATGCGAGGGAATTTACCTACAAAGGAACCAAAGATTTTACAAACATGGATAGAAGATCGTCATTATGAAGAAATTTTAAAGCGTCATGAAGGAAAGCCTTCTTTCATTTTGCATGATGGTCCTCCTTATGCCAATGGAAATCTTCATGCAGGAACAGCGATGAATCGTACTATTAAAGATATTATTGTACGTTCACATGCGATGAGTGGTTATTATACACCGTTTTTTCCTGGTTGGGATACACATGGTTTACCAATTGAAAATGCCATGGCAAAACTTGGGGTAAATCGTAAAGAAATGACTTCAGCACAATTTAGAAAGAAATGTGAAGAGTTTGCTTTAAAACAAGTAGAAATACAAAAAGAAACAATGATTCGTTTAGGAACCATTGCAGACTATGATCACCCTTACATTACATTATTTAAAGAATTTGAAAGTAGAGAGATACAGTCATTTGCGAAAATGGCATTAGATGGTTTAATTTATCAAGGATTAAAACCTATTTATTGGTCACCTGTACAGGAAACAGCGATTGCAGATAGTGAAATCATATATATTGATAAGAAAGATCCTGCTATCTTTGTGGCGTTTGACGTACTGGATGGTAAAGGGGTTTTAAGTGATGAACGTTTTATTATCTGGACAACAACACCTTGGACAATACCAGCTAACTTAGCGATTTGTTTAAATGAATCTTTTGATTATGCAGTTGTAAAAACAAATAAAGGAAAGTTGGTTGTTTTAGCAAGTAAGGTAGATGAACTATTACAAAAATTTAATCTTGAACATTTAGGCATTGAAAAACTATATAAAGGGAAAGATTTAGAACATATTACTGTTAAGCATCCATTTTATCCGGAGCGTCCATCTTTGGTTATTTTAGGAAATCACGTTACAGATGAAGATGGTACAGGTTGTGTCCATACTGCTCCAGGGCATGGTAGTGATGACTTCTATGTTGCAAGTAAGTATGGAATTGCACCATTTTGTCCGGTGGATGAAAAAGGATGTATGATGCCTGAGGCAGGGGAAGATTTGGTTGGTTTATTTGTTGATGATTGTAGTAAAAAAGTAATTACGAAATTAAATGAGTTAAATGCTTTAATGCACGTTGAAACAATCGTGCATAGTTATCCGCATGATGAACGTATGAAAAAACCGGTTATTTTCCGTGCAACGGTACAATGGTTTGCATCTATTGAAAAGGTACGTGAAAAATTACTGGCAGAAATTAAAAATGTAAACTGGGAAAATCAATGGGGTGAAGTTCGACTTTACAATATGATTAAAGATCGTGGCGATTGGTGTATTTCAAGACAACGCCTATGGGGTGTTCCAATCCCAATCATTTATAATGAAGATGGTTCACCAATCATGGAAAAAGAAGTCTTTGATCACATTGCTGATTTAGTACTTCAACATGGTTCTAATGTTTGGTTTGAAAGAGAAGCGAAAGATTTATTACCGTTAAATTATAAAAATCCAAAATCACCAAATGGTTTATTTACCAAGGAAAAAGATATTATGGATGTTTGGTTTGATTCGGGTTCAAGTTCCAATGAGTTACAAGCAAGAGGACTTCGCTATCCTGCTGATTTATACTTTGAAGGTAGTGACCAATATCGTGGTTGGTTTAACTCTTCGTTAATCATAGGTAGCATTGTGCATGGACAAGCACCATATAAGTCTGTACTATCACATGGTTATGTATTGGATTCAAAAAGAGAAAAAATGAGTAAATCTCGTGGCAATGTCTTAAATCCAATTGATGTAATTAATAAATACGGAGCTGATATTTTTAGACTTTGGGCAAGTAATGTCGATTTTAAACAAGATATGTGTATTGGTGATGATAACTTAAAACAAGTTTCAGAGTTATATCGTAAAGTTCGCAATACGTTTAAATTTATGTTAGGTACGTTACATGATTTTGATGCTTCTAAAGATTTTGTTGCTTATATGGATTTAACAGAAGTTGATCAATATATTTTAATACGTTTAAATGAAACATTAAATGATGTAAAAGAAAAGTATTTACGTTATGACTATGTTGGTTTAAGTGGTCAATTGATGAATTTAATGACCAATGAATTAAGTAGTTATTATTTAGATTTCTCTAAGGATATTTTATATATTGAAAAAATGAATAGTGTACGTCGCCGACAAGTACAATCTGTTATTTATCAATGTGTAAATGTTTTAAGTAAATTATGGGCTCCAATTCTAGTGTTTACAATGGAAGAAGTTTGGAGTAACTTTAAACATAATCAAGAAAAGAGTATTCATTATCATGATTTTCCGGCTACAGAATCGTATGAAAATAGTCAAACTATCAAAGATAAATTTGCCCGTTTGTTCTTAATTCGTAGTGATGTATTTAAAGCTTTAGAAGTATCACGTGCTGAAAAAATAATTGGAAAACCATTAGAGGCAACGGTACAATTAGATGTTTCCAATGAAGATCAAGCGTTATTATTATCAACGTTAGATAATAAGGTTGCTCAATGGTTTATTGTTTCTAATGTTGAATTTGTATCAAATAGTACCTTTACTCAATATGAAACATGTAAAGTAAATATCATTAAGGCAGAGGGAACAGTGTGTCCAAGATGTTGGAATGTAGTTAAGGATATTGATGAAGAAGGTTTATGCTGTAGATGTCATGAAGTATTAAAGAAGTAGGGAAACCTACTTCTTTATCTTGTTTTAGAAATGTGCTATTATCAAAAGGAGGTGATGGAATGAAAATTGATTTTTCTAATCGTATCAAAGAGAATGTTATATCTGGTATTTTAGTTGGATTAGTTATTGTTAGTGTTTATTTCTTATTTTTAAATTTTAATAGCGTAAAAGCAATTCTAACGAAAACCTTTGATATATTACTTCCTTTTATATCGGGTTTTGCCTTGGCATTTATTTTATTGCCGATTACAAAGCATATTGAACGTATCTTACCAAAGACGATGAAGTTTGCAACACGCCGTAAAATTTCAGTGTTTTTATCTATGTTGTGTTTCTTTTTGGTATTATCTACGTTTCTTGGTATTTTAATTCCACAACTAGTATTTAGTGCAACACAATTATCAAATAAAATGTCGGAATACATCACCAATGCTTCGAAATTTATTATGGACTTAAATACAAATCTTAATATTAGTAGTGAAGTCTCTAACTATATTTTAAGTACAGGTAGTGGTATTGTAGATAATGTAATCGTTTCAATAAGAAATTATTTACCACAGTTATTATCAAGTTCAATTAACTTTATTACAAAAACGTTTTCTATGATTATTGGCATTATTATTGCGGTATATATCTTACTTGATCGTGAGAAGTTTGCTTTGCAAATAAAAAAAACGGTTTATGGTATATTTGGTGTTAATATAGGAAATCGTTTTGTATCCATTATGAAGTTATCGAATCGTGTCTTTAATAGTTTCATTATCGGGAAAATTATAGATTCTATTATTATTGGAATTTTATGTTTTATAGGTATGACTATCTTTAAGTTTGACTATGTATTACTGATTAGTTTTATTGTCGGTTTAACAAACATGATTCCTGTTTTTGGACCTTTCATTGGAGCAATACCTGGAATATTTATCTTATTTATTATTAATCCAATTAGTGCATTGTGGTTTGCTTTATTTATATTAGGATTACAACAATTTGATGGTAATATTTTAGGTCCATATATTCTTGGTGACTCGTTAGGTTTATCAAGTCTATGGGTTATGTTTGCAATCTTATTAGGTGGAGGGTTGTTTGGTATTGTGGGAATGTTCTTAGGAGTTCCTGTCTTTGCGATTTTCTATCACTTGTTTAAAGGGTTTATTTACCGACGATTGCATCATCAAAATATAAATATAAATTAAAAACAAGGCTTTTAAACCTTGTTTTAATTTTTACCTAATAATTTAAACATATTCTTTTTATAGACTTCAACACCCGGTTGATTAAATGGATTAATATCTAATAAGTAGCAACTAACTCCACATGCGATGAAGAAGAAATATGCCATGTATCCAAAACTTCTGGCTGAAGTATCTTCAAGTGTAAGGATAATGTTTGGTACATTTCCTTCTTTTTCATGAGCTAATAGGGTTCCTTGCATAGCCATCTTATTAACCCAATCTAGTGATTTACCGGCTAAGTAATTCATGTTATCTAAATTATCTTCATCACTTGGGAATGTTCCATCTAACATCGGTTTATCAATTAAAAGTAGAGTTTCAAATAGTACACTACTACCTTCTTGGATAAATTGACCAAGTGAGTGTAAATCTGTTGAGAATGTACATGAAGTAGGTAGTAATCCTTTTCCTTCTTTTCCTTCTGATTCTCCAAATAATTGTTTCCACCATTCAGTGACCATTTGTAAATGTGGTTCATATGTAACAAGCATTTCAGCTTTTTTACCTTGATTGTCTAGGATTCTTCTTGCAACGGCGTATTGATATGCGATGTTTGTTTTTACATCATCATTATTAAATGTATGATAGGCATCTAATGCACCTTGCATGATTTCATCAATATTTACTCCGGCAATAGCTAATGGTAGTAGACCAACCGGTGTTAATACCGAATAGCGACCTCCAATATCGTTTGGAATTGTAAATGTTTGATAACCTTCTTTCATCGCCAATTCTTTTAGTGTTCCTTTACAAGCATCTGTTGTAGCGATAATACGTTGTTTACATTCTTCTTTGCCATATTTCTTTTCCATGATTTGTTTTAACATACGAAAAGCAATGGCTGTTTCTGTTGTTGTTCCAGACTTGCTAATTACATTTAAGACTACGCTTTTATCTTCAATGTATTGTTCCACTTGTTTGAAGTATGTACTTGAAAAGGTATTTCCAATATAAATGACTTTTGTTTTTAATTGAGGATATAGACCATAAATCATTTCTAAAGCACTACGTGCACCAAGGTAAGATCCCCCAATTCCACAAACCAATAGTACTTCTGCTTTGTCTTTAACGACATTAGCAACTGTTTTAATTTTTTCAAATTCAGCCTTATCATATTCTAATGGCCACTTTACCCATCCAACGTAATCATTACCTAAACCAGTTTTATTATGTAACATGTCATGAGCTACTTTTACTTTGTTGGCGTAATCTTCTACGTTTTCTTTTAATAATGCATGTGTTAAATCTAATTTAATCATTTTGAGCCTCCTTAATCCATTGTGGCATTTTCTCTTTAATTGATGTAAAACCAATTTTCATTTGTGGTAATCTTTGCATATAATTTCTTTTGTATTGATTGCGTCGGTTTTTGTGTAAGGCTTTAATGGATAGACGTAGTTGATGTGTTTGAGGATCTACATCAATGACTTTGACTTTTACATGATCTTTTAGAGATACAAATAATCGTACATCTTTAACAAAGCCATCACTTAATTCTGAAATATGAATCAAACCAATTGCACCATCTTCAAAAGCAACAAAGACACCATATGGTTGTATGCCGGTTACGATGCCATCTACAACCATTCCTGGTTTATATTGCATATTTACCTCCAATACCTGATATATTATACCATATATTTTTTTAAATTATGATATACTTATTAGGCGAGGTGAGTCATTTGAAACTTATGTTAAATCAGATGTATCCTTTTTGGGCATGTATTATTTCTATGTTATCGGCACAGCTATTAAAGCCGTTGTTTCATTATTTAAAGACAAATAAATGGGATTGTTCACAGATATGGGCAAGTGGTGGCTACCCATCTTCTCATACAGCTGCAGTATCTGCCTTAAGTTTATCGGTTGGTATTCAAGAACGTTTCTCAAGTACAATCTTTGCGGTTGTGTTGGCGTTTTCTATGATTGTTGCTTATGATGCTGCAAATGTACGTCGTTATGCCGGACGTAATATACAAATAACACAACAGCTAATTAAGGATGTTCAAGAGATTACGGATGCGAAGTTAGATGATCCCGTATATTTTTTAAAGGTGAAAAATGTACTAGGACATGAATGGTTAGAAGTATTTGGTGGCATCCTACATGGAGTTATGATCGCATTGATATTGTTTTATTGGTAGAGGAAGTTATGGAAGAAAATATTATTGAAGTTTTAGAAAAGATTAGACCCTATATTCAACGTGACGGAGGTGATGTTGAATTTGTCTCTGTAGATGAAGAGGGTGTAGTAACTGTACGTTTGCTTGGGGCTTGTGTAGACTGTCATGCTATTGATGATACTTTACAAGGTGGAATTGAAAGTATTTTGCTGGATGAAGTTCCGGGGGTAACAAGGGTTGTTTTGGCAGATATGGATATGTATCTTTAATACTGAAGGAAATTCAGTATTTTTATTTGAAAAAGTAGAAAGATTTCTCAAAATGTTATAATATACTTAGCCTATAGAAGTATAAAAGGTAATGTATCTTTGGAGATTTTATGTGTAAAAGAAAACATCGTAAAAATATATATGTTTCTTTCTTAGGAATGACTATTTTTTTAAAATGTATTTTATGGTTTTATATGGCTTCAAATGTACAAAAAGTACGTTCAATAGATCAATGGATGTACGGTATTACTATTGATGATACTTGGTATGAAAGGGTAGGGGTTCATGAGATTGTAGATGCCATTAAAAATATGCCCGTAAAACCAACTGTACGTGTTGTTATGTCATTGGATCGATCGCCTTCTACTTATGAAACGTTGTTTAAAGAACTGAATCAAGTTGCTTATGTGATGGCATCACCGGTAGATTCCAGTGATATGTCTTCCTATAAGGATGAAGAGTCTTATTTAAAACGTTTTAAAGAGACTTATGATGTGTTATCAATGTATGTTGATATATGGGAAATTGGTAATGAAATCAATGGTATAGAATGGATTCAGCAAGAATCCACATTGATTGTAAATAAAGTTTTACAAGTGAATGCCTTTATTAAAGCTAAGGGTGGAAAAAGTGCTGTAACTTTATATTATACAGATCCAAGTAAAGTAGATATGTTTGATTGGGTTTCTAAGCATTTTTCAGGTACCGGAACATTCGATATTGACTATATATTGATTAGTTATTATGAGGATGATAATGATGGATATAAACCAGATTGGAATCTCATATTTTCTTCTTTAGAAACGTATTTTCCTAGTGCGAAACTTGGTATTGGAGAATGTGGCAATACAGAAATAGATGCAAGTGTTGATAGTAAAATTTCTAGGATACGTTCTTATTATTCTGCTCAAAAGTATTCTGAATCATTTATTGGAGGATATTTTTGGTGGTATTGGGTAGAAGACTGTATACCTCATAAGCACAATAAGCTTTATGAAGAAATCAATTATGGGATGAAGCTACAAGAGCTTATGCTGGATGAAAGGAATGAAAAAAGATGATGTACACATCATCAATAGCTAATCTTATCATTTAAATTAGCTGTCCATATGATTTGTAAACCATCTTTTATTGTTGAATATTGTGTGTCAATTTTGTTTTTTTCATCTAAAATCCAAATAACATCGATAGCATCTTCAGGATGAGCTTGGTTATAAGTCTCAATAAAGGCTAAACCTTGTTGATAATCCATTGTAAATAAGGTTGTACTTAAAGCATCTGCATGTCCACTATCATTTCCTAAAATAGTAATTGAGTAAAAGTGTTGAGCAGGGAATAAGGTATCATTGTCAATAATGTGATGATACCTTTTTAAATCACTTGTGATAAAGAAGTTTTGATAATCTCCTGAAGTTACAAAGGCTTTTGAATCACTTAGTTTGATTGAGGCAATACTTGCATTATGCTGTTGACTACGAGGGTGTGTAATTCCAATGGACCATGGACGATGATCTGGCTTATTGTTGATAGTACGAATATTACCACCAGCATTTATGGAAGCATGTTTTAAACCTAATGCTTCTAATTCTAATGCAACCACTTCAGCTGCATAGCCTTTTGCAATACCACCGACATCTAAGCTAACGCCTTTTTCTTTGATAAAAACGGTTTTTTGCTCTTCGTCAATTTCAATGAAATCCCATCCTGTTTTTAAACTAGCCTTTTGAAGTTCTTCTATCTTTGGAAGTGTAATTTCATCCAGTTTATTTTCCTCGGTAAGAAGCAAAGCATTTTCACGATATGTATGCCAAATTTTTAATACAGAGCCCATGGTAATATCAAATTCACCATTGGAAAGTTCACTAAAGTAGCGGGCTTTTAGTAATAAATCGATGATTTCTTGTTGAACCTTTATAGGTTGAATGCCAGCATGTTTATTAATGGTATATAGATTATTCATATCAGGGTATTCATGGTAAATATCGAACAATTGATTTAATTCTTTAAAACGTTTGGTTGTATGGTTGAAATATGTTTCAAAGTCTTTTGAATCTTTTGTATAAGCAATTAATTGTATAAAAGTATTAAATCCTGCATCGACTGTAATATTTGAATATTTTTTTAACGGAGCATGACATCCCGTTAAAAGGAGTATTGTCAATAGGATAAATAGTATTTTTTTCATAAAATCACCTCATTTAGTATAGCATAAATTGTTAAAGAATATGATATAATAACAAGTACTTAGATGATTGAGAGGGAGGAAAGAAATGTCTTTATTATTAGGACCTATGAGTAAACATTTACCAGGTCATAAAGAACTAACGAGTCATAAAGAGATTATCAAGTGTAAAGATGTTGATAAAATCTATATACCACTAGCGATGGGTACTGCGCTCCTAGAAAAAAAAGTTAGTGAAGGTGACTATGTAAAAGTTGGAACAGTAGTGGCATTACGTAATGATCATTTTTATGTTCCGGTCTTTTCAAGTGTCTCGGGCGTTGTTAAGGGTTTTGAAAAACGTATGACATCATCAACAAAAATGGCAGAGCATATTGTCATTGAAAATGATTTTAAGTATGTTGTAGAAGACTTAACAACTCTATCAGAAGATGCAAGTAAAGAAGAAGTTGTTAATTTCATAAAAGAAAAGGGTATTGTAGGTTGTGGTGGTGCCGGTTTTCCTACATACTTTAAGTTTGTAAAAACAGATGGGTGCCAAACACTATTAATCAATGCGGTTGAGTGTGAACCATATTTGACAAGTGATTATTTAAATATGAAAGAAAACTTAGAGGATATGGTGTTAGGTATTAAAACATTATTCCGTATAAGTGGGGCTTCAACATGTAAAATAGCGATTAAGAAAACGAAAAAAGAGTTTATTGAACGTATAAAAGAGTTATTTAAAAATGAAACTAATATTGAAGTTGTAGGTGTTTCGGATGTGTATCCTATGGGTTGGGAACGTACTTTAGTGTATGAAGTGTTGAAAAAACGTTATGATAAACTTCCGATTGAAGCAGGTTGTATTGTTTCAAACGTTACAACAGCGATTAAAACAGCACAAGCTATGCGTACAGGATTACCAATCGTTGAAAAGATTGTAACTGTCAGTGGAGATGGGATTAAAAGTCCATGTAATGTATTGGTTCGAGTTGGTACACCGGTTAGTCATTTGGTAGAACTTTGCCAAGGGTATACAACAGAAAACATCCAGTTAATTGCTGGAGGACCGATGATGGGTAATGCGATTACAAATGATAATTTTGTCATTACAGCATCAGATAATGGATTAACGGTTTTAAAATATCAAGAAGTAAAATCAATGGCTTGTTTGCGTTGTGGGGCATGTGTTGATCATTGTCCAAGTGCAATTATGCCTGTAAATATTAACAATGCTGAAAAGACTAAAAATGTCGATCGCTTGCTAAAACTAAATGTAAATGCATGTATTGAATGTGGTATGTGTACGTATGTTTGTCCAAGTAAGTTAGATGTTACAGAAGGTGTTCGTCGTGCCAAGAGATTTTTAGCATTGAAGGGAAAGAAGTAGGAGGTATTTATGAAGTTTGTATTTAAGCCGTCTCCGAATTATCGTGATAAAAAGTCGACACAGAGTATTATTTTTGAACTTACATTGGGTTTATTGGTAATCTATGCGTTTGGACTTTATAACAGTTTTAAGTTAGGTAGTCAATATGGTATCAATGCGATAGTGTTATTGATTGTTAGTGTTGTGGTATCTTTTCTAAGTGAATTTGCTTATGCAAAACTAAGAAAGTTAGATCCGATTCAATTCTTTAAAACATCATTTCCATGGGTAACACCATTAATTTTAGTATTGATGGTTCCTGTAAATACCTCTGCTTATGCAGTAGGAGCTAGTACCTTTATTGGCGTTGTTTTTGCTAAATTGGTGTTTGGTGGATTTGGTCAAAATATTTTTAATCCAGCGGGTGTTGGTCGTGCGTTAGTGTTTAGTTCATTTTCATCTGCTGTGGTTACTGATTTAGTGACTTCAGCAACACCTACAGCATCATTTGCTTCTGCCGGATGGATTATGCAAGCAGATCTTTTCGAAACATTTATTGCCCAATTTGGTGGTTTAACCAATATGTTTCTTGGAAATTATCCGGGGACATTAGGTGAAACAAGTGCGTTATTAATTATGTTAGTGGGGATTGTATTAATCATTCGTAATGTGATTGATTATCGTATTCCACTTGTGTATTTAGGTACTATTTTTGCTTCTGCAACAGTGATTGCATTGGTTCGTAATACAGGTATGTATTATCCATTGTTTCATATCCTAACAGGTGGAGCAATGTTTGGTGCTTTCTTTATGTTAACAGATCCTGTTACAAATCCAACTTCGATTACAGGTCGTATTTTATTTGCTATGGGAAGTGGATTTATTACTGTCTTGATTCGTGTGTTGGCAAACTTACCGGAGGGTGTATTATTCTCAATTTTGATTATGAATATGTTAACACCGGCGATTGATCGTGCATTAGAAGGGAATCAAATTAAAAAGTTAAAAACAAATATGATGGCAGTAATTTCTCTTGCGGTGATTGGTCTTGTAACAATAGGATTTAGTTCTACCACATTAGAAGCAAAAGAGATTAAAATTGCTGGTGGCACAACTGATACATCAAGTTTGTCATTTAGTGAAACCATGAAAGTAATGGATGATTATGCTAAGTATGATGCAAAAATCGTACGTGTAGAAGGGAATACCTATACTGTAGAAGCAAAAGGATATGGTTTACTAGAAGGTGATGCTTCTCACTTTGATTATGTAAAAAATGTATTTGAAATTGTGATTGAAGATCAAAAAGTCGTTTCTGTGAAATTTGTTACTTTTGGAGATACGCCGGGAATTGGTGATAAAGTAGATGACACCTATTTATCAATCTATGAAGGTTTATCTTTAGAGGATGAAGTAGATGCTTTATCTTCAGCAACTTTTACAAGTAAATCTGTGGTGGCTGCTGTATCTTTAGCACTACAAGAGGCAGGAAAGTAGGTGTAAAAAGTGAAGAAAACAGTTCAATTAATGTTGTTTTTAGCAATTGTTAGCGCGATTGCCGGGGGCATTTTGGGTTATGTCAATAGTATCACTGCACCTGTCATTGAAAAGATGGCAATTGCTGCTGAACAAAAGAATTTAGAGTTGTTATTTCCAAATGGTGAATTTAAAGCCTTGGAATTTAAAGATGAAACAGGGTTAGTAAAGGGTGTATATCAAGTCGAAGGACAAGGGTATGTTTTTAAAGTAGAAACAGTAGGATATAATTCGTCAACCCCAATTGTTTATATGGTTGCCTTTAGTAATGAAGGTAATATTATAGGGTTTAAAGAACTACAACAACAAGAAACAAATGGAATTGGTTCTCGTGTATTTACAGATGAATATTCACAGGGCCTACTAAAGAAAACAAACAAAGACAATTATGATACTTTAACAGGTGCTACTGTTACAAGTACAGCGGTTGTAAAAGGCTTAAATGCTTCTAGAGATTTATTTAATACAATCAATGGTCTTGAAAAAGTTGAAACAGTTGAACAAGAACCTAAAGAAGTGCAAGCTGTAAAAGTTTTGATAAATCAAGATTGGTCAGTGTATGATGCACAAGTTACAGTAGAAGGTAGTACATATCAAGTAAATGTAAAAGGATATGGACTATTAGAGGGTGATTCTTCTCATTTTGACTATGTAAGAAATGAATTTATGATTGAGATAGAAGATCAAAAGATTAAATCAATTACACTGGTTACCTTTGGTGATACTCCAAATATTGGAGATAAAGCTGTAGATCAAACATATTTAGATCAATTTATCGATAAAACGATGGACGATGAAGTTGATCTTGTTACAGGTGCAACCTATACAAGTAATAGTGTGATTGCTTCTGTGTTAGCTGCATTGCAAGCAGCTGGACAGTAGGAGGTAAGATATGAATAGAATGAAGAATTTCACAGCCGGTTTTATTCGTGAAAATCCAGTATTTGGTTTATATTTAGGTATATGTTCAACACTTGCAATTTCTACTTCTTTAAATAATGCTTTAGGTATGGGAATTGCGGTTATCTTGGTACTAATCGTCTCAAATGCGGTGATTTCATTAATGCGTAATATCATCCCTGATGATATTCGTATTCCGGTGTATATTGTTATTATCGCAGCGATTGTAAAAGCGATTGAAATGTTAATACATGCATATATGCCAAGTATTTATAATGCTCTTGGTGTATTTATTCAGTTAATTGTTGTAAACTGTATTATTCTAGGGCGTGCAGAAGCTTTTGCTTCAAAGAACAATGTTTTTGATTCTATGCTGGATGGTTTAGGCATGGGCTTAGGTTACACATTTTCTCTTGTTATGATTTCGGTGATACGTCAAGTTTTAGGAACAGGTATTATTGACCTAACAAATCCAATGACAGATCAATTGATTTTTCAATTACGTATTATTCCGGAGAATTATAAGATTTCCATGTTTACAACTTCAACAGGTGCTTTTTTGACCTTTGCACTATTGGCTGCGGCATTAGCGGCTTACAAAAATAGTTTAGAACCAAAAACAAAAAAGAAAGGAGTAAAATAATGCAAACGATATTTACGATTTTCTTAACAGCGATTTTAATCAATAATGTTATCTTATCTAAATTTTTAGGTATGTGTCCATTCCTTGGGGTAAGTCGTAAGACAAGTAGTGCCTTAGGTATGGGGTTTGCAGTAACGTTTGTTATTGTTGGAGCATCTATATTTACATATTCATTGTATTATTTAGTGCTTGTACCATTACATTTAGAATATATGGATTTAATTACCTTTATTCTAGTGATTGCATCTTTTGTGCAATTTACTGAGATGTTTATTAAAAAATTTTCTCCAGCTTTATACAAATCATTGGGAATTTATCTTCCTTTGATTACAACAAACTGTGCAGTGTTATATGTTGCTTTAGATAATATTTCAAGTAAGTATGATTTCTGGCAAATGTTAGCAAGTGCATTTGGAGTACCTTTAGGTTTTACTCTAATTCTATACATCTTTTCATGTATTCGTGAACGTTTAGATGAATCAAATGTTCCATTACCATTTATTGGTAATCCAATTGCTTTGGTGTGTGCAGCTATTATGGCACTAGCATTTTCAGGATTGGCAGGATTGATTTAGTATGACGTATATTTATGCAATAGTATTTGTTGGTATATTAGCGATGTTTTATGCTTTAGGCTATTATTTAAATCATAAAACACCACTTCCCAAAGAATGTCAAGATTTAAAATTAGAATGTGAAGGATGTAATATTACTTCTTGTGAAGTACATCCAGTACATGATATTAAGGAGGAAGAGTAAGTATGTTAAATGCCGTTTTAGTTATGTTGGTAGTTGGTGGATTGATGGGGCTTGTTTTAGGGGTTGCTTCTATCGTATTCCATGTAGAAATTGATAATCGTATTGATCAAGTTATCTCTATGCTTCCTGGTATTAACTGTGGTGGATGTGGTTATGCTGGCTGTAAGGGGATGGCAGAAGCGTTAGTATCACAAGATACAAATACGGTTAGTTTATGTAAACCGTCAAAAATGGATGCAAAAATAAAAATTGCAGAATATTTAAATTCTACACCTGGTCCAGATGGAAAGGTGTTAAATGTAAAACCTTAGTAGTGCATATTTGCACTACTTTTTTTAGCAAATAACACCTTTTTGACTATAAAAAGGTAAAGAGGTGATTATATGAAAAAAATATTTAGTGTTTGTTTAATGTTACTTGTTATAGCTTTGTTAGGGTATGGTTATGTAATAATTTTAAAAATGAATTTGATAAAAATGGTGAAAATTCCAATTGCCAATAAGACCATTGCCCCAAGAAGTTTAATTACAGAAGAAGATATTTCTTACATTGATGTTGTGCAAGGATATCAAATTGATCAAGTGATTTTACATAAAGAAGATCTTTTAGGTAAATATACGGATATTTATACATCCATTCCTGAAGGCAGTATGTTTTATGCTTCAAGTTTATTTGATATAAAGCAATTGCCGGATTATCCTTCTTTATTACTTAAGGAAAATCAAGTGACTTTTTCTTTGCCGGTAGATTTAAATAAATTAAATGGCAATACAATTGTAGAAGGGCAGTATGTAGATATTTATGTATCGTTACCAATGAAACATGAACAACCTATTTTTGATAAAGTATTGAGTCATGTACGTATTATTTCGATTAAAGATCGTAAAGGATTAACGTTAGATGATACAAGGTCAAATGGAGTACCACATATTTGCGTTTTAGCAATTTCACAAGAAGCGGTGAAGGTATTATCCAATGCAAGTAAAGTAGGAGAAATCGAATTATATGTCAGTTTTGATAGTTATGAAGTAAAAGAAGAATCGATTCTTCATAATGAGTCAAAGGTATTAGAATATTTAAATAATGTTTGATAAAATATAGTAGGGTGAAATAATGGAAACATATTTAAATCAAATTCTTCATGATACTACCTATAAAATTGTGTTAAGTAATGTAAAAGATAAAACATTTCCATATTATAAAATTGTGATTGAAATAAAAGATAATAAGTATATCGCCAGTAAATATACAGATAAACAGGTATTTCATGATAATGCTATTTCTTTAATGGATTATCTTTTAACGTATATAGAACATTATAAACAGGTTAATAGTTTTGATGAACAATATGAATATTGTTTAAAAGTAAGTAAAAAAAATAAAATTATGATTGGTAAAAGCAAAAACCAAGTAGCAAAGAAAACATTGGAACACAATCGTAAGAAGCATTATATCTTAAAAGAAGGAATGTTGATACCTCCGTTAGTAGATATGGGTATTTTTACCAAAGAGGGTAAAGTTATTGCTTCAATGTATGATAAGTTTAAACAAATTAATAAATTTTTAGAAATCATTGATGATCAATTAAAACAAAAAGAATATAAGAAGCTAACAATTGTTGACTTTGGTTGTGGGAAGTCTTATTTAACATTTGTGTTATATTACTTTTTAACAAAAGTAAAACAGATTGATGTTTCAATGGTCGGATTGGATTTAAAAGAAGATGTTATTGTACATTGTAACGAAGTTGCCAAACGATATGGTTATCATAACTTGCGATTTGAAATTGGAGATATTCATGGATATAAAGTTGATTATGAAGTAGATATGGTCATTACTTTACATGCTTGTGATATTGCAACGGATTATGCTCTTTTTAATGCAATTATTTGGAATGCTAAAATGATTTTTAGTGTTCCATGTTGTCAACATGAATTAAATAGTCAGATACATTGTGAGGAATTCTCTATTCTTACAAGATATGGTATTGCTAAAGAACGTTTATCAGCTATTTATACTGATGTAATACGTTGCAACCTATTACAATCTATGGGCTATAAGACACAATTATTAGAGTTTATTGATTTGCAGCATACTGCTAAAAACTTATTGATAAGGGCAGGAAAAACGCATATTCCTGCTTCAATCAAGCATCAAATGTTAAAAGAAGTAGAAGCGTTAATGGAGAAATTTCATCTTCAACCTAAGCTTTATGCATTACTTAAGAGTCATAAATTGTTTCCATAATTATTTTGTATTTTATCCTTTACAAACATAGTTATTTCATGTATCATATATAGTGCTAATGGCGGTTGTGGTGAAGCGGTTAACACTCTGGATTGTGGCTCCAGCACTCGCGGGTTCGATCCCCGTCAATCGCCCCATTATAGTGATAGAAACCTTAGAATTAAGGTTTTTTTATTTGTATGGTATAAATGTAGTTATGTTTATGTTGTTATCTAGAGTCAGATACTAGCTAAATTTGCTTGTTTATGAAGTAAGCATTTGATAGAATTTAAAATAGTTAGGAGTTGATAATTATGAATAAAATTGCAATTTTGACAGATTCATCTGCAGATATTGATGCAGTAAAAGCAAGCGAATTAGGAATACATGTGGTAAGAATGCCGGTAATTGTAGATCATGTAGAATATATGGAAGAAGAACAAATTAAGATTGAACAATTACTTTCAGAAATGAAAAACAATAAAACAGTAAGTACTTCTCAACCGATTCCTGGACACTTAATACAAAGTTTTGATGCATTACTAAAAGAATATGATCATATTATTTTTGTTCCTATTTCACATAAGTTAAGTGGTACATATCAAACAGCGGTATCGGTTGCAAGTGAGTATGAAGGTAAAATTACAGTCATTGATGCGAAGCATGTATGTTATTTTTTAACTGATTTATGTTTACAAATTAAAGAGTTTGTAAAGCAAGGCTTAACACCATTACAAATCAAAGAACTTGTGGAACAAGAAGGACAAATGAATGCTTGGATTATTCCTGGTGATTTAAAATATTTAAAGCGTGGAGGTCGTATTTCTGCTGCGGCAGCAGCCTTAGCGAGCTTGTTGAAGATTTTTCCAATCTTGAAGTTTGAAGATGGTGCTATTGATGTATTTGATAAGGTTCGTACTTTAAAGAAAGCCCATCAAACAGCTTTCAATGAATTATTGAACGTAGAGAATTATGATGATTATAATTTCTATGTGATTGAAGCGGAAATGGAAGAGGAAGCAGCCATCTATGCAAAAGAAATTGAAGCTAAGATTGGTAGACCTGTATTCATTAATAAAATTAGAGCAGTTGTTTTAGCCCATGTAGGTCCTGGAACACTTGCTTTTGGACGTGTTAAGAAAATTAATGGAAATCGTAATTAATCAACAAAAAATCCAAGTCTTGATTATACGAAAACGCATTAAAAACATGTATCTTAGGGTGGTTGATAAAACTACCTTAAAGCTTACATGTTCTTTTCATGTAGATGAAAGACAAGTGTTAAGGTTTATTGAAGAGAAAAAGGATTGGATAGAAACCCATCTTAAACAGTATGATTCTATAAATGGAAAAAAGTATATAGGATTAAAAGGACCTTATATCTATTTTTATGGAAATCGATTTTATTTTGATATTATTTTAAGTTCATTTAATGATGTTTTAATAGATGGAAATCGTATTTGTATTTATAGTTTAAAAGAGGATGAAGATTATGCTTTACATTTGTTTTATCAGTTTGCTAAAAAAGAGTTGGAAGTTGCGATTTTTGATTTAAAAGAAAAGTGGATAAAAGATCTTTCCGTATTTGGTTTTTATGATCCTAGCATCCATGTTAAGAAGATGAAGGGAAAATGGGGACAGTGTAATAAAGTGAAGAATCACATTGATGTGAATGTACATTTAATTCATTTTGATATTCGTTGTTTGGATTATGTGTTACTGCATGAATTAGTTCATTTAGTAGAATTTAATCATTCTAAACGGTTTTATCAAATCATACAAGCTTATATGCCGGATTATAAAAAGTATGAAGGGTGGTTAAGGTAAAAAGTTCTTGCATTAAGATGTGATAGCGTTTACAATATTACTAAAGATACCTGATTGGAGTGACGTTTATGAATACTGTTAATCATGTTTGGAATTTGTATAATGTAAGTGAGGACGATGTTTTAAACGGGGTTTGTACGACAAATTAGGTTTTTCGGTGGGCATTAATGTGTCCGCTTTTTATTTATATTGTTTGTAACTAAGGAGGAAACTATTATGGATCTAACAAACAAAGAATTTTTTGATGCATGTGCAAGTGGTGATTTTGCCAAAGTGTGTGCGGCTGTTTCAAAGGGAGCAGATGTTAATGTTAAAAATGGAGATGGACGTACTGGTTTAATGCGTAGTGCAAAACGTGGGTACGAAGATATTGTTCGTTTCTTATTAGACAATAACGCAAATGTTCGAGCTCGTGATAAAGATAATAAGACTGCTTTAATGGGTGCAGCTAAAAAAGGGCATTTAGATATTTGTAAATTATTGATTGAAAGTGGTGCCGATGTTGATGCTCATGATAACAATGGTCGTAATTCACTGATGCGTGCAGCTTTTTTAGGTCATGTGGATGTATGTGAGTTGTTAGTGAGTCATAAAGCAGATGTTAATGCGAAAGATAATCGTGGACGTAGTGCATTATCAGAAGCTGTTTTAGCGTTTAAAGTGGATGTTATTCATTTTTTGATTAATGCCGGTGCAGATATTAACGCGAAAGATAATAAAGGGTGTACAGCGCTTATGAGAGCTAGTTACGGCGGTTATGTAGATTTAGTTATTTACTTATTAAATAAAGGTGCAGATAAAGATATTGTTGACCATGAAGGAAATAAAGCAATTCATTATGTTCGTGAACATTGTTTCTTAGAATTAAAGGATTATTTGAAGTAGGTGATTAGCATGAAAGACTATTTAGCAAGTGAAGTTCGCAATGTTGTTTTGTTAGGACATAGTGGAAGTGGTAAAACAAGTTTAGTAGAAGCTGCGTTATATTTTACAAAAGCGATTGATCGTTTAGGTAAAATTAGTGATGGTAACTGTACATTGGATTATGACCAAGAAGAAATGAAGCGTCAACAATCTGTATTTACAGCTTTAGCGCCGGTAGAGTGGTTAAATTGCAAAATTAACTTTATTGATACTCCAGGTTATTTGGATTATGAAGGAGAACAAAGAGCTGGAATTCGTGTTGGAGATAATGCTTTGATTGTTGTTGGTGCAAAAGAAGGCGTAGAAGCTGGCACACTAAAGGCTTGGAAGATTGTCAATCGTAAAAAATTACCGACGATTTTCTTTATTAATAAAATTGATGAAGAAAATGCTTCGTTTGATAAGACATATAATGAGCTAAGAGAACATTTTGGTAAGACGGTTATTCCATTTGAAATGCCAATTGTAGAAAATGGTGTTGTAGTGGGTTCTGTTAATATTTTAAGAAATAAGGCTTGGTATTATGCTGATCGTGAAACGGCTAAGGAAGTTCCTGATCATTTAAAAGAGGCAGTAAGTGTGTATTATCAACAAATTGCTGAAGCAATTGCAATGCAAGATGAAGAGTTAATGGAAAAGTTTTTCTCAGGAGAAACATTTGATGAAAAAGAAGTAGCTAAGGGTTTACGTATTGGTGTACGTAATGGGGATATACGTCCAGTTTATTGCGGTAGTGCAACCCATTCAACAGGTATTCGTCGTTTAATGGATTTAATCATTGAGTATTTCCCTTCTTATGCTGAAAAAGGAGTTGTGGAAGCGAAAGATCTTGATGGTAATCAAGTGTTACTTGAGACAAATGAAAAGGAAAGTTTATCAGCATTTGTCTTTAAAACAATTATTGACCCGTTTGTTGGTAAAATTTCATTCTTAAAGGTCATGAGTGGAACGTTAATTAGCGATTCTGTTGTTTATAATTCAAAGAAAGAACAAAATGAAAAGATTGCTCAAATTTATTTAATTAAAGGTAAGAACCAAGTTGCAGCAGGTAAATTGTTTACCGGAGATATTGGTTGTGTGGTTAAACTTTCTAATACAGATACAAATGATACATTGTGTTTAAAAAATAAAGTGGTAGTATTTGATGAAATTGAGTTTCCAAAACCAATGCTTGGTGTTGCGATTTGGCCAAAAACAAAACTTGATGAAGATAAGATGAGTTTTGCGGTTGCTAAAATGTTAGAAGAAGATAAATCTTTAAGATTAGATAAAAACATTGAAACGCATGAACAAGTCTTATATGCAATGGGTGATCAAGCGATTGATGTTGTGATTAATAAGTTAAAAACAAAATATAAAGTAGAAGTTACAACAACACAGCCAAAAGTTCAATACCGTGAAACAATTCGTGGCAAAGTTGAGGCAGAAGGTAAACATAAAAAACAATCAGGTGGTGCAGGACAATATGGTCATGTATGGATTCGTTTTGAACCATGTGAAAGTGAAGAAATGGTATTTGAAGAAGAGGTATTTGGTGGTGCAGTTCCTAAACAATATTTCCCTGCAACGGAGGCAGGCTTAAGAGAATGTATGAATAAGGGAGTATTGGCTGGATATAAAGTTGTAGGTGTAAAAGCAACGCTTTATGATGGAAGCTATCACGATGTCGATAGTAAAGAAATTGCCTTTAAAGCAGCAGCAAGGTTAGCTTATAAGGCAGGTATGCCAAAAGCAAAACCTGTGTTACTTGAGCCGGTAGGTAAAGTTATTGTGGAAGTTCCGGAAGAATATACAGGAACAATTATTGGTGATTTTAATAAACGTCGTGGAATGATTGTCGGTATGGAATTAAATGAGGATAAAGATCAAGTCATTACAGCAGAAGTTCCAATGTCTGAAATGCAGAAGTATGCGACAGAGTTAAGAAGTATGACACAAGGTCGTGGTGTATATAATATGGAATTTGACCGCTATGAACAAGCACCAGCCCATATTTCTGATAAGGTAATTAAAGAAGCAGTAAAAGACGAAGACGAAGATTAATGTAATAAAAACAAACCTTTAAAGGTTTGTTTTTGTTTTGCAGAATATAATTATGATTAAGTAATTATTTAATTTAAAATTTAGTATTTACAAAAATAAATTGAAATAGTATACTTTATTTAAATAGATATTAAATTAAATATTAAACAAACGTTTAAAGAGGTGTGCGTATGAAAAAGATTTTAAAGAACAAACTATTTATGTATTTAACCTTTTCTGATTTAATTTCAAATTTTGGTGATACTGTATATTATCTAGCTTTGATGAATTATGTGCTTTTTTTAGAAAATCCAAGTCTTGCATTATCCATTATTGCCTTTTCTGAAACATTGCCTATAGGAGTTCGCTTGTTTACGGGGTATATATCGGATAAAATTCACAATAAAATTAAAGTTATAAAAATATCTTTAATGATTCGATCTGTGATGTTTATGATATTAGGTTATATGATGAGGTTTAATCCCAATTTGTGGATTGTTGTAGTAGCTTCTGTGATTAGTTTTTTATCTAGTGTTGCCGGGCAACTTGAAAATGGTCTTTATATCCCAATACATTTAAGAATAATTGAGAATGAAGAACGAGGGAAATATATGGGTTTTACACAAAGTTTGCATTTAAGTGCATATATTCTTTTCCAACCGTTAGGAGCGCTATTAATTTCACTGCTAAGTTTTTCTCATTTAGCTTATTTAAATGCATTTACTTTTTTAATTCCATTGGGAATAATTATCCTTTTAAGTAAACGATTAAACTATTTATTTGATGAAAAACCGATTCACTTTAATCAAGGTGAACTTCAAAAAAATGGTGTTTTTAAAAATATGATCAATACTTTAAAGCTATCTGTTAGTGAAATGAAAAAAGTACCGGATTTAAATATGTGTATGATTATAGTTCCTATTATCAATGGATTATTTGCTGTATTTCCAATCATTATTACATTAATTATGGCAAGTAATGTTCAATTTATTATTAAAACACCTGCTATTACTTTAGCTATGATACAAACAAGTCATTTAATAGGTGCGATTTTAGGTGGTGTATTGGTGATGTCTCTGTTTAAAAATCTTAGTATTTATAATACATTAAAAATATCAATGGTGATTACCGTGTTACTTATGGCCTCATTGTTTCTTCAACAAGTTTATATTATGATAATTTTATTTTTGATTTTGGGAATTGTAGTTGGAGGAGTAAATCCTAAATTACAGACCTTAATTTTTAATCGTATTTCAGAGGATAAAATTGCGACAGTCAGTGGTGGTATTGCAACCTATTTCCAAATGGGAATGATTATTATGAAGATGGTAGTTTCAGGCTTGTTGTTAGTCTTGAATGCCGAAGCATTATCGCTTATTATGTTATTGATAGCTTTGATTTTTTTGGGATATGTTATTTTTAGCGAAAAGGAAGTGAAGAATTAATATGAAAGTTTTTGTTTATAAACATCAAAGTCAAATTATGGATTATTTATATGCACCTTATATACTGATAGAAGATTACAATCAAATTTCAT
Organism: Erysipelotrichaceae bacterium OH741_COT-311; assembly: GCA_003858585.1. Classification (GTDB taxonomy): domain Bacteria; phylum Bacillota_I; class Bacilli_A; order Erysipelotrichales; family Erysipelotrichaceae; genus RQZE01. The sequence goes on along the minus strand of RQZE01000010.1, from coordinate 7,600 downwards.
TGACCAGTGAAGAAAAGGAGAAAGCAAAAGATATTTTTAATGATTTAAAAGAGGTAAAGAAGATATTACATCCTTTTAAGAAACGTATTGAAAAATATTATCATAATAAGAATCATAAAATATATATCATAAATTTATATCTTAATTTATTAAATGAAGGAAAAGATCCCAAAACGATGGAAGATTTGTTTGAAATGGTAATGGAATTATCGAATTCAATACTAAAGGAAGTCTTTTTATATACTGTTTTTGATAAAAAAATAAATATTGAATCATCAGAAGATTTGATTCAGATGATTGAAGATGAAATTGAAGATGAAAAAGAAAAATGGAATATTTATTGGTCCTATTATCATTTACCTAAAGTTATAGAAGAAATATTAAGTTTATATCAAGAGATTTTACCAAAGTATATTCCCTATTATAAAACGTATGAAAGAGAAATAGATGATATGATAGATAATTTAGATATATATGAACTATTTAAAGATTCGGCTTTTAATATCAATCAATTCAGTAATAAACATGTACGTGTTTTTGTTTTATCGTCTTTAAATCCTAGAATTTTAGCATCTATTAAGGAAGATCAAACAAATCCAAACATAGATTTATTTCTATTTTCCAGAGCACATTTATTTATGAATCGTTCTTTACAAGATAAAGAAGAATTATTATTCATGGCAATGAAGGCATTATCGGATCCGATTCGATATGATGTATTAAAGTTGATGATACAAACAAATTTAAAGAAGAAAGAGATTGCTGAAAAGTTAAGTATTACACCGGCTAACGTTTCTTTTCATATTCAAAAATTAATTAACACTAATTTACTTTCTATTTCAGTTGATGAAGATTTTATGAAATATCAATTAAATAAATTATTACTAAAAAATGTAATACAAAAAATACAAGATGAATTTGAGTTATAAAAAACTTTGATGATATGAATTACAAATCATTTATAATAAAACAGTCAGGAAAATAATTCCTGACTGTTTTAAATTTATTTTGTAGCTTCTTTTAGCGTGAGCTGTAGTATAACTTCCTTGTTATCACGGAGTACAATCACCTCTACAGTATCGTTTATTTTTAAATCACGGATGGAAAAGCGTAAGTCTAAATAATTACGAATAGGTTGATTATTAAACTTGATAATTTGATCATTTACTTGTAAACCTGCTTCACTTGCAGCTGAATTTGGAAAAACCTCAGTAATGAATAATGCTTGTTCTTGTTGAAGATTTAATGTTTTTAAGCGCACACCAATGGTTGGTCGATTTGCAACATAGCCTTTTTCAATCAGTTGTTCAATGATTTCAAGGGCATCATTGCTAGGAATAGCAAAGCCAATTCCTTCTATGCCCTTTCCGGTTGTTTTCGCTACTACAATACCAATTAATTCCCCATTGGCGTTAAATAATCCACCACCAGAGTTTCCTTGATTGATTTGGGCATTTGTTTGAAGTAAATTCATAGGCTCATTTTCAAGAATGAGCTCACGATCTAGGGCGCTAATAATACCGTCGGTTACTGTTCCACCTAATGTACCCAAAGGATTTCCAATTGCCATTGCAAAGTCTCCCACAGCTAAATTTCCAGAATCAGCAAAGCTTGCTGCTATAAGGTCTGTTTTGTCAATTTTAAGAACAGCTAGATCTGTTTTAGGGTCTGTTGCGATGATAGTTGCATCATATTGTTCACCATTATACAGTTTAACTACAACGTCAGTAGTATGCTCTACTACATGGTTGTTTGTGGCGATATAACCATCCGTACTTACAATGACACCGCTGCCATTGGATGTATAATGGTTATTATTTGTTTTTGCTTTGATTTCTACAACACTTTGACTAGCTTTACGTACAATGTCTTGAATACTGTTGGTAGATATTTGTGGCATATTGGAAGTATGTGAGATAGGAATTGAGACTGATTTATGGTGAAGTTGTAGTGCTAGATAACTTCCTAAATATCCAAAAATCATGGATAATCCAATAACTAAGAATAATAAATGTATGATTTTGATTTTTACTTTCACTGTTTTACTCCTTTGTTAATATCTTCAATAATGGCAATAGCGACTTTTAAACCATCTAAGGCACTTGAGGTAATTCCTCCGGCATAACCTGCACCTTCCCCACAAGGATATAATTGTTTTGTATTAAGGCTTTCTAGTTGTTCGTTTCTTAAAATGCGTACTACACTACTTGAACGTGTTTCAGGGGCAATCATAACACCCTGTTCAATAAATCCGGGAATTTTTTTATCAAAATGAAGCAGAGCTTCTTTTAGTGATAATAAGATGGATGTTGAAAATAAGGAGTTCATATCCATTTGTTTTACACCAGGTAAGTAGGTTGGTTTGAAAATCAGAGGGTTATTTGTATCATATACAAAGTCTTTGATGTTACAACAAGGAGCATAATAATTACTTCCACCTAAAAGATAAGCTTGTTGTTCTATCTTTTTTAAATAATCAATGCCATCTAAGACACTGCTTTTATAATAGTCTTCTTTTTTAACTTGTACCAAAATAGCACTGTTTGCATATACATGATCTCGTTTGGATTTACTCATACCATTTGTAACAATTTCTCCATGATTACTATTGCTTGCGACAACATAACCTCCAGGACACATACAGAAAGAATAAACGCCTCTTGCATTACTTGCTTGATACGTTAAACGATATTCACTCGCTTTTAAAAGAGGGTGTTTAAAGTATTGTTTATATTGATTCTTATCAATCATTTTTTGAGGATGTTCTACTCTTACACCTACTGCAAAGTCTTTTGCTTCCATATATACTTGATCTGTATAGATGGACTTTAATGTATCATATGCACTATGACCAATAGCTAATACCACATAGTTACTATAGTAGTTCTTTCCATTTGCACATATACCAATACAAGTTTCTTTTTCAATCAGTAAGGATTCCACTTTGGTATCAAAATAAAAGGTTCCTCCTAGCTCTATAATATGATTTCGTATATTACGTACAATATCTACAAGACAGTCAGTTCCAATATGAGGGTGTTGTTTGTAGCGAATTTCTTCTTTTGCACCATGCTCAATAAACATTTCAAAAATATGATGAATACGTAAGTCTTTACTACGAGTGGTTAATTTTCCATCTGAGAAGGTTCCTGCACCACCTTCTCCAAATTGAACGTTCGATTCTGGATTTATAATGCCATCTTTCCATAGTTTTTCGACATCTTCTAAACGTTTTTCTACACGACTTCCTCGTTCAAAAATAATGGGTGTTAATCCACTTTGTGCAAGGGTTAAGGCTGCAAACATACCAGAAGGTCCAAATCCGATTACAATGGGTGAAGTTTCCTTTAAAGCTGGAGGAATAGAAAATACTTCTGGATGATACAAACTGACATCTTGTTTGCTTAGATAACGTTGTTCATGCTTGATGTTTACAAGGCAGCTATAAACAATGATTACTTCCTTTCTGGCATCAATCGATTCTTTTAAAATTTCATAGTGCAAAATATCTTCAAGGGGTGCTTTTAGCTTTGAAGCAATCCTCTGTTTTAATTGATTAATTTGATTGAGACTACATTTTATTTGATTTATGACTAACATAAAAATCACCTCTGAATTATTATAACGAAATTTCACATCTTTATCTATTTGCAAACACTATTAATAAATGCAATAATTATTAAAGGAAGTGAAACTATGGTAGATGGAAAAAAAATTATTGTAACTCCTGATGAATGCAAAAAAAAATTTTTTGTTGTTGGTATCAGCATTCTTTTATATAGTGTAGTACTTTGTTTATTATTTATTCATCAAGATCAAATCGTAAAGATATTGTTGGAGTGGTTACCAAAATATAAAATAGAATACTTAGTCTTGTCTTTCTATCTTGTTGTAATGTCGTTAACTACGTTGTTTGCAAGTTTAATCATTCAAACGAAGTTAGAGATACCTACAAAGGATTTTATACGTAAAACAACGATGAAAGTATCTTCGTTTTTAGCTTATGAATCGATGACGATTGGATTAAGTTTTTTTGCAACATTCAGTTTGATTATTTTTTCAAGTATCTTTGATTTTAAAATTCATATCTTATCACCGGTGGGTTTTGATTTTAGGCAAGTTCAAAGCTTTAATTTTTTACATGTATTTATATTGCTTGTTGTATCACCATTTCTGGAAGAATATTTTTTTCGAGGAGTACTGTTAAGAGGATTAGGACGCTTTGGTAATCGTTTTGCATTAATCGCAATTTCACTGATGTATGCTCTTGTGCAATTGGATATTTCACAAATGATACCTGCGATGATTTTTAGTGCATCGTTAATCTTGATTACATTGAGATATAAAAGTATTTTACCAACGATTGTAATACATAGTATTTATAATATGTTTGTATATGGAGTAGGGCTTATTCCAAATCAATATAGTTGGGGGATACCTTTAGCTATTTTACTTGTGTATTTATGTATGATTTATTTCTTTATTTTAAAAAAGAGTCATCATATTATCATAAAAAAAGAATCTGCAACTACATATTTGTTAAAACTCTTTTTTTCAAGAGTTACGATTGTGTTATCACTGATTATTTTATGTGTGTTGCATTTCTTAATTATTCTGAATATTTAAAAATAGTTTATACTTGGGTATAAACTATTTTTTCATAATGGCTATATATAAATAATCTTTTGGAAACATAGTATCAAACTCTAATAATGTTTCATAGGTTTGATCAACTAAATTATATTTAACAATATTTCCACGATGGGAAATATCTTCTTTTTTATTTTCTTTATACGTACAAATTAAATAGGTTTGATCTTCTGAAAGGTAAAGTAATTGATCAATGTTTGGATCATTAATATTTATAATACCTGGCGTTGTTTCTTTGGTTGTACGATGATATGTTAAATATCCATTAAAGTGAATGTGTTTTTGAGAATAAGTGCCTTTGTTTTCATCTACTTCATCTAATAAATGGTAAATGATATAAGAATCATTTATGACAATCGTTTTAATAGTACCAGGGGCAGTTTCTGTTACGTATTGAAGTTGATTATCTTTATAAGTGTATAGTTTGTTTTTAGTGTTTTCATACAAGTTCGTTGTTTCTGATTGTTGATATTTTTGATCTTTTTCTGTTTCTGAAATAGCTGTTGTAACAAACTCGTTTGTGATTGGATTTAGATTTGAAGTTCTAAAAGAAATATCTAGGTTTGGTTCAAGATTTGTCTGCTTGTGTTGGGTTAAGTCATAAGCATTTAAAGCGATACGATACTCGTTAAATTCTTTACTAAGAATCAGTAATTGATCTTCTAGTTTAAATAAAGTAGCACCATTAATAAGGTTATGAGTAAGTTTGATGGATATATTTGTTTTATAGTTATAGCTATACACCTGATCACCATCGTTGTGGCGAACTTCGCTTTTATCTCCCAATAGATGACGTTCAGTATAATAAATAGTATGTGCTTTAGGATCAATGATTGCATCTGGATTTACTGCAAAAGTTTTTATAGTTTCATGTTCTTTCAGTTGTTTTGTATCAACGTCAAAGGTGTATAAGGTAATAGAATCTCTATCGTATGTTGCAATGGATAGATATATAGATTCATTGTTTTTTACTTTGTTACAGCTTGTTAATAAAAGTAGAGAAAGTGCTGTTAATACTAATACATATTTTTTAAACATAAAAGCTCCTTTCCAAATAAGTTATCTTTTTTATTATATAATATCATATATATTTCAATGAAATATATTAAATTGTTTTATTGATGATATAATAATAATGTAAAGAAAGGTAGGTTAAAGATGTTATGGTAATTAAGGATAAAAAGATGTATGTGTTGCCTGTGGTATTTGTTGTACTTGTGATTGGTGCTATCTTTAGCGCTATCAATAAACAACTTGAGCTGGCTGCTGTTCTTTTGATTTGTGCATTTATCAGTGTGTATTTTTTCGTTAAACTTAATAGTCATTCAAGTTACTTAAATCCAGATCATCCAAAGAAATAGGTTTTAAACAAAATATTTAAAATAAAATTGAATGTTTTTGATAAGACTATAAACATTGTAAGCTATAAAAGAAATCTTAATAATAAAAAAGTCCTTTATTAATAAGGACTTTTATATGTTTATACTACTTAATTTTATTAAATGGTCCCTAGAATGAGAAATGCAAAAATGCATGTAAGCCTTTAAATAAAGATTTTTCATAATTGGAAATTGATTTTGCGATATTTTTGTGATAAAAAGGAACAAAATATTGTGTTTTTAGAGATCATTTTTTTGATCCAGTATTCTAGCTTTTGTTTGAAATTCTATTTCTTTGGATATGAATTGATTATGATCTTCTTTAATATTAAACTTACTTTTTGAATTATCTTCCCAATCTATTTTACTATCGAGGGGAATGACAACACAAAAATTTTCATACACTTCATAAACGGTGAATGTTGCAATTGGCAATTCAATATTTCCTAGATTTATATTGTTTTTTACGTCTAATATTGGTAACTCTATATAGAATTCTCCCATGTCGTTTAATTGAACATCATCTTTAGAACCTGCATTAATTACAACATTAGATTGATTAATTATGTCTACTACATAGCCTTTTAATTTAAATTTCATCATAGTGTTCCTTTCTAATAACCTATTAACTATCTTTTCTATTGTTAATTATATCTCGTTTTAGTTCATCGTTAGATCTAGCGTATTCTAATGTCATTATAGCGGTTTTATGTCCCATTAATTCCATTACAGATCGTGTATCCACGTTACGTTTTGCTTTGATGGAATCCCAAAAGGTTCAATTGTGGCTGTCTCAACTATTGGAGTCAAAAAGCAAACAGAAGCGTTCAATATTTGGCAAGAAGGTATGAAAGCTATGATTGAAAAGATTGAACCTCGCACCATTCTTGTTTACGGAGGTAAGCTTGATTTTGATTATGGAAAAATTAAAGTTATTTACTTTGAAAATAAAGTCACAGAGAGGATGAAACGATGGGCGGAAGAGGAGCAAGTCTAGGAATGAGCGTAAAAGGGAAACCTTACGGGACAGAATATAAAACATTGTTTTCAGATGGAAATATAAAATTTATCTCAATTAACGAAGGAGCTACAACAGCCCCAATGGAAACAATGACTAAAGGGCGTGTTTATGTTACTGTAAACAAAGTGAAAAATGTTCCTGTTCATATAACTTATTTCGATAAAGACAATAAAAGATATAAACAAATTGATATTAGTGGACATGCACACTTTATTAATGGCAGTAAAGTTTTACCGCATGTCCATAAAGGGTATGAGCATGATGAAAATGGAACACGCAAAATCACAATGAAAGAAGCTAAACTAATTGAAAAAGTGAATAAATTATGGAATAATTATATTACAGGTTGATGGTGTGATAGGACACACGCTGTGATGTATGGGTTATTAACCCACTGCGGAGATAGCCGTTCAAATCGGTACGCCTGAAGTGATAATCAAAATTGATTATCACTTTTTTATATAGAAAAACCACGCCATAGTGGCGTGGGTAAAGATGAGCTTAAGCGATGAACAAAAAAGTCCTTCTTATGCTAAACTTTGAATAAGCC
>RQZE01000009.1 GCA_003858585.1 Erysipelotrichaceae bacterium OH741_COT-311 | reverse complement strand
ATTGATGTTAATCTTGATCCCTTCTGCCGTCGCTTCCACTGTTGCATTTCCTCCTACAACAGTTTGTTCTTCCGCTGTTAATCCTCCTTTGATTACTACTCCATTTGCATCGTAGTATTTTAAATAATTTATATCAAATTTATCCATTATCGTTTCCGTTTCGTTGGTTGGATTTGATAATATAATTTCATATTTATAAACAGGATATGTTTTCCCATCAACAATAGCTGTATCAGTTAAAGAAAATTTCTTTTCTAATGTTTGCATTTTTGGTGTCACTTTACTATTTGCAGCAACAAAATCATCAAATGTAACACGTGCTGACATATTGTTAAAATGAATTGCGTTTACATCTATATAGCCAGTATCATGCGCCATCTTTAAAAGCTCCTGATTGACACTAGTTTTATACTTTATAATCAAATTACGACTTTGATTATCTTGACTAGGTAATAAGCCTTTTATTGTTTCACCTTTATTTTGAAAAAATTCAATTGAAAATGAATTTGCCTCTGATGTATCCGCATCATTAGGAATATATCTGTAAGATTCTTCCGGATATAACCCTTCTACAGACAACGTTCCTGGAATAACTTTATCTTTATATGTCTTTCCTACTATGGTACGTTTACTATTATCATCATAAACAACTAAACTTGGATATCCACTTCTTGAAACAGATAGTGTAATTTTCCATTCAATTTCTTGACTATTTACACTCACCGCCTCTTTTTTAGCTGTTAAAATATCTTGTCCAATACCTGGATTTAAATTAATTGTAGCTTGTCCGGATGCAGATTTTAAATTTACAATTTTTGCATTATTTAAAACTACTAATCGTGCATATGATTTACTGCTATCAGCTTCTGAATTAGCATCAATTTCATAAGAGGCATAGCCGTCTGTTGCAGGAACTGTATACCTAAATCCAACAATGTTATTGTTAGCATTATTTCTTATAGGAACCAAGCCGTTTTCATTCCATTTTAAATTACGCGTTTCGATACTTCCATCTTGTTTGCTAACACGAATAACAATCCCTTCACCAATAAATTTTGCTTTATCTTGACTGCTGACATGGAAGCTATCTTCAATAACTCTTCCGCTCATATCAATTAATTTATTACTATTGGCAGTAATAAACCATGGAACAGTATATATAGAAGTACTAGCCGGTTTTGGCTGAATTTGCTTAGTAGTTTTAGAAATAAGTAAACTTTCAACTGTATTTCTTAATGTATGGAACGCCTGTACAGGAGTTACTTCATCACTTTTTGCCTGTGCAGTATTTGATGTTTGAGCATCATCTCCTCTTTCGACAATTTTACTGAAGTCTAACTCAGCAGAATATTTAATCGTAATAATTTCATTATTTAAAGTTCTTGGAAGTGTAAATTGAAAACCTTTATTCATTCCAGATGCTTCATTATAAGTGATAGCAGGTGTTAATATACCATTTAAACTTGATTCTACGACAAGATCCTTGTTTAAACTTAAAGCTGTTCCTGAAATCACATCACTAATCACCACATTGTGATTAATTCCTTTTGTTTTTACTGTTACAACGTAATCAACGGTTGGCAAACCAAATTTACGTTGTGTTCCCACTTTAGAAATTTCTAAACTCGCATTATTTTCGTATTTCAATTTAATCACAACATTATTACCCAGATCAATTTGAGTTGTTGTACCATCAAATTTTGCTTTAATACTTAACACAAACGCCACATTTGGCAATAATTTTAAACGACTGTAATTTGGATCGTTGATATTAAAATGAATTTTTATTTTTCCATTCTCCAATACAAAATGATTCCCCGATATACTTGCAGGTCCATTTTGATCTACGATATTAATTGTAAAGTTGGTTTGTTGAGAGTTAATCCCCTCCAATCCACTTGGCAATGTATACACAAACTCCTTATCTGTATGATCCATATCAAATTGCATTGTCTCTGTTTCTTTAAACGCTATATCAATTGCATATTCTTGGTGTGGTTCTACAATATATGCACCTTGATCATCTTGTAGCAGTCCTTCCACTTCAACATTTTCAATGAATTGATTTAAATTTGTAGAAAAAGAAAATTGTTTTGATGTCGGATCTGAATTTACAGGTATAATTCCTTCATCCAAATCTATTTCTTCAATAGCGGAAATCTCTGTACCAACTGTTTCTTCAGTAACAGTTAAAACTTCTGCTTCTTCACTATCCGAAATTTCTTCCGGTTGATTTATATTATTTTCATCAGTGATTTCTGTCTCCGCAACTAAAGGAATCTCATGTGTTGTAGCTACTTCTGAAGATGAGTTCGTTTCTGCAAAACTAATCGTCCTATACGCAAGAGAAGCAATCAGAAAAACTGTTATTAAAAATAATTTTTTAAGCATAATCTACCCCTTTCAAATAAACCCTTTATTAATAACTATTAAGAATGCATATATTTCTCATAAATTTAATACCTAAATAAAAATATTTGCTATCGCATTTTATCATAAAATAAAACTAAATGAATCATTTACTATTCACATTAATACGATTAAAGCAAACTACTTTCATGATACAAAATCACTTTTTTATAAATATATTTTCATTAATAATTAAAAACTATTTTATGTTTAACTTTTGCTTTAGAAAAATAAATGATATTAAGAAAATGATTATTAAAGCACTATAGAAAATTGGTACAAAATTTATTTACTTTAAATATCTTAGATACCAACACTTTTTGTTTTTTCTACACATAATGTAAAATTTGATTTGCTCATTTCTTCCACTTTCATCCAGTAATCATTGTATCTATATAAAATGAAGTATTTAACACAACAACAGACCTCCTACTTAATATCTGTTTTAAACATTTTACTCTTCTTTACAAAAGAAAATCATACAAAGTGATTTTATCACATTTTTTTACATAATTCAATCGGAATTCTTTATTCTACAGATTTCAAAGATTCAACCATATCAATATCACGTAATCTTGGTTTCATAACTACATTGATCAAAAAAGTGAAGAAAATAGTTAAGATTATACTTAAAATATAACTCATAAAAGCAACTTTTCTACCAAACATAATTTGATCCAATTCTACAGTAAGTATTATAATTTGATGCAAGTAACTTCCAACAATTATTCCTATAAGTGAAGATATAAATGCAAGAATTATATTCTCATTAAAAATATAACGATATACTTCCTTATTATAAAATCCAAGGACTTTAATAGTTGCAATTTCACGTATACGTTCAGCAATATTTACATTTGTTAAATTGTACATTACAACAAAAGCCAATGCAGCTGATGCAACAATTAAAATTAAAATTACAATATTTAAACTATGAATCATATTATTAAAATTTTCAATCGCTTGATCATAAAAATTCACATACAAAACTTCTGGCATTGCACTGACGATATCCAATATTTTTTCAGACTGTCCCTTTACCAACAAAGTATTATACGGTATCGATGTACGATATTGCTCTTGATAAGCTTGAGGATTTACATACACAAAATGTCCTACATAATTTTCCGCAATTCCAACAACTGTAAACTCCTTTGCAATATAGTCTTTATTGGTTAAGATAACTGTATCTTGTGTCTTTACATTTAATTTATTGGCAAGTTTTTCACTAAGTATAACACCATGCTCTGAAGAATCAATTGTTTGTTGTGTGCTACGACTTCGAAAATGAATAAATTCTTCAATGTGATTGTCATAGCCAATTATAACATCAATGTTTTCATCATTGATTTTTCCATTAAACATCGAAATATAAGTAACATCCTGTACCCCTTGCATTGACTTTATTTTATCAGCTACCTTCTGTTTTTCACTACGTGTTAATTCATTTTTCAAGGTTACAATTCCATTGTATTGATAAATATCTTGAAATTGTAGTTTTGTTATATCACGAATACTATCTTTGATACCAAAACCACAAACTAAAAGTGCCGTACAACCAGAAACCCCGATAATTGTCATAACTACCTTCTTTTTATAACGAATTAAATTACGAATAGTTACTTTTGAAATAAAGCTTAAGGGATTCCAAAAAAGTGGTATTTTTTCCAATAAAATTTTTTTTGCTTTAATTCCTTGTTTTGGTCTTAAAAGATTTGCCGGTTTTTCAATCAACTCTTTATAGATAGATAAAAGAATCGTTATAAGAATAACAGTTAACGATAAAATCACAGTAATAAAAATAATGTTTATATCTATCATATATTTAATGCTAGGCAAAAGATATTCCAGTTTCCACGAATGATAAATAACACTTGGGATAGAAAAAACACCTATAATTAATCCCATGATTGAACCAATACATGTAGCTGATAATCCATAAAAAATATATTTAAAAGCGATAGAAGAAAACCCACATCCCAACGATTTTAAAGTTCCAATTTCCACCCTTGATTCTTCAATCAAACGTGTCATGGTTGTTAATGTGACTAATGCAGCAATCAGAAAGAAGAATACCGGAAAAATCATTGCAATTTTTTCCATTCGAATTGTTGCACTTTCATAATCTTTATAACTATATTGTTTCCCTCGATCTAAAACAAACCAAGTTACATCTTCAATCGCTTTGATTTTTTCTTCGGCTACTGTAATTTGATCCAAAGCATCTCTTAATTTTTCTTGACCATCCAACTCATTTTTTAATACCTCTGCTTGAGCCTTGGAAAGTTCCTTTTTAGCATGTTCAATAGAACTTTTAGCGCTAGTAAGTTCTTTTTCTCCTTGCGTCTTTCTTATCACGAGATCTTCTTTTGCTTGTTCCACTTTGTTTTTTGCTGTTTGAAGTTGTCCTTGAAGTTGTTCAAGTGTTTCCTTTGCACTTTTTAATCCATCATCAATCAGTTTTATTGTTTGTAAATTGGTTTGGATTTGGATTTGGATTTGTTTATATTCTAAGTAGTTACTATCTAACTGTAGTGTTGTTAGTTCCAAAGACTTTGCAGTAAGCTCGGCATTTAAATCCAACAACTGCAATCTCAGTGCTGCTTTTTCTTCTTCAGTTAAAGATGAATCATTTAGTTGTTGATTAATATCTTTCATTTGAGTATGAATACTATCAATCTCCTGCCTTAAAGCATCCACTTTTAACTGAACTTCATTATGCCTAGGCTCCAGTTCATTTAAACGTTCTGTTAACTGTTTATTTTCATTATGCAATCGATCTTTTTGTTTTAATACTTCATTATTTTGTTGTTTAAAATTATTTTCATAGCTATTCCATTGTTGTTGCAATTCAAGAACTTGCTTCTCAAAAAACTCTATTTGAAGCATAGAAGCCTGTGTAGTACTTTCTAAAACAAGTTTACCAGCTTCGACCTTAGATTCATTTAACAGAATTTCACGTTTTGCTTCTTCAATCTTTTGTTTTGCTTTCTCTATTTCTTCTTTATAAATATTCTTTTGCGATTCATATTCTTTCTTTGCGTTTTCTAATGTTTCATTTGCCTTTACAACAATATCTTCTTTTCTACTTTCAGCTTGTTTATATCCTAATTCTTTTATTTGATTTGTATAAGGTTTCAAAAAATTAAAATATGCTGTATCAAAACTATTGAAATCTTCACTCCCCTCCACTGTTACATTAATAAAATGATACACTTCACTTTTAAAGTTTGCGGCATCAATATATCCAACTACTTCAATATCCAAGCCATCAATATTTTTTCCTTTTACTTTTGATATAAATTCTGGTGATCTTACAAAACCAACCACCTGATAAGAAGTTTCATAAAAAGAATCTTGAGGTAAATATACATAATCTTCAAGATGAAAAGAACCATCTTTTAGTACACTATCTAATAAAACAATCTCATTTAACTGTTGCGGTAAACGTCCTTGTACAACACTTAACTGATTAATAACATTTTGTTGTTTCAAAATATCAATACTGATGATTTTACTTGGAATATGTTTCTTATGCTTAATAATATGTGTATCCACACTATAGCCAGGTAATACCTTTAAATTTTTTATACGTTCTAACGCTTTTACATCTTCTTTTAGCAGTCCATAGTTTGATACAATTTGATAATCCATCATATTGTTTTCTTTATAGTAAACATCTACCGAATGTTTCATAATATAGCTTGTCATATGGATTCCACTATAAAAACTTACGCCTATAAGCACAATAAAAAGTATCGATAAAAAACGCGATTTTGTTTTTATAATTGTCCGAATGGTATTTTTTAATATTATTTTTTTCATACTACCACTCAATATCATCTATTGACATTGGATTTATATTTTCAACTACAGATTCTATACGTCCACTCTTTACTTTAATAACTTTATCTGCAATTGGGCATAAAGCCAAATTATGAGTAATAATCACAACAGTCATATTATATTTACGACAAGTTTCTTGTAACAGTTTTAAAATAGCCTTTCCGGTTTGATAATCCAAAGCTCCGGTAGGTTCATCACATAACAACAATTTAGGATTCTTCGCTAAAGCTCTTGCAATAGCAACACGTTGTTGTTCTCCACCGGATAATTGACTAGGAAAATGCGATTTTCGCATAGAAAGTTGCACTCGATCTAAAACGTGATCGATATCCAAACTATCTTTAGAAAGTTGACAAGCTAATTCAACGTTTTCTTTTGCCGTCAAATTTCCTACTAAATTATAAAATTGAAATACAAAACCTATGTCATAACGACGATATTTAGTAAGTTCAAAGTCCGTCTTGTTTGATATCTCTTGCTGGTCAACCACTACACTACCAGAAGTAACATTATCCATCCCGCCAAGGATATTTAAAATCGTACTTTTACCTGCACCACTGGCTCCGGCAATCACAACCAATTCCCCTTTTTCAATAGAAAAAGAGATATCCTCCAACGCATAAATATCTACTTCTCCATTACGATACTGTTTTTTTACATGTTTAAACTCAATAAAACTCATAGAACTCCCTTAACGTCCATAAATTTTGAGAAATTCTCTTTTAAATAATAAAGTGAAATTTCTCTTAATTCATCATAAGAATCCGCATGAAAAAATGCATATTTCAATCCTTCATAAATCGCAATTGCACTCATTTGAATATATAAGTCACTCTTCAAGTTACAACTAAAATGTTTATTAACTTTTTTTAGTAATATGATTGTCCAATTTATAATACGTTTTACGTATGTTTCATCATTAATCATAATTTGCATTTCCAGTCGATGATTTTGCCATAAACTACAAATATCATAGCTAACAGTTAGAATGAAATCTTTAAGTAAAATAAGTTTTTCATCTATCTGTTTATGTTCAAAATCAATGATTTCCATATTATATCGTTTTAACACTGTGTTAATTAAATGATAAGCATCTTCTAAAATATGTTTTAATAATTCATCTTTATTTTTATAATATCGATATAAATTACCTACCGTCATCGAAGCTCCATCTGCAATATTACGCATACGAAACTTATCAAATCCATTTTTTAATATTTCTTTCTTGGCTGCTTTTACAATACTATCTTTTACATCTGCTTTCAGTACTTGTACCATTTCTACCTCTACTATATCTATAATATACTCTTAATAGTATGAATTGTAAATCTATATAATATATTTAATTCTATTAAATAAAAAATGAGCAAATGCTCATTTCAACTACTTTCTTAATCCTAATCTTTGAACTAATTCACGGTATCTATTTATATCTTTATCACGTAAATAAGCTAAGAAATTTTTACGACGTCCTACCATTTTCATCAAACCACGTGTTGAATGATAGTCTTTCTTATGTTCTTTTAAATGTTCCGTTAAACGGTTGATTTGAGCAGTTAATACTGCAACTTGTACTTCTACTGAACCAGTATCATTCGTACCTCTTGCGTATTCATTGATGATGGCTGTTTTTTCAGCTTTTGTTAACATATTGTTTCCTCCTAAATATTGACCTAATAAACCAAGTAAAAGGTTGGAACTTCCTAAAACTTAGATTAAAATCTTTATTATAATAGCACTTATTGTAAAATTAATCAAGAAATTCAATTAAAATATCATGTAGAAAAAGGAAGCTGTCCTTTTGACACTTTAAATATTGATTCTCAATGACTAAATACTTTAACTCTAATAATTTTTGTAATGGTTTTTGATATACATCCATAATATCCTTTTGAAATACACGTTTAAATTCACTTAAAGATAGACCTTCTTTCATTCGTAAAGACATCATAATCATATTGAACATAACCTCTTTTTCATCTTCCTGATACGATGTTTGAATGTATTCATGATTTAAGTATGATTTAAAGTTACGAGTATTATCATAGCGTTGCTGTTGAATCTTACCACTGGCACCAAGTGATATTCCATAAAAATCTTTGTACTTCCAATACGCTTTATTATGTAAAGATTCTTTACCATCTTTAGCAAAATTACTAATTTCATAATGTATAAATCCGTATTGGGTACAGATATGAATTGCTTTTTGATACATTTTTGTTTCCATTTCAATCGGTAAGCTTTCATACTGTTTCTTTTTAAAAACCGTATTATCTTCAATCGTTAAACTATACAAAGAGATATGCGTAATTGGCAATTGAACAATATCATATAATGTTTCTTCCCATTGTTGCATAGTTTGATTCGGTAAAGAATACATAAGATCAACACTGATATTACAAATTCCCACTTGAATACAATGAGCAATCACTTCTTTTACATCTGTATAACAATGTGATCGATTCATCATATCTAATAACTCTTGATGGGTAGATTGTACACCCAGACTAATACGATTGATGCCATAGCTTTTTAATATATATAACTTATCTATACTTAAAGATTCCGGATTTGCTTCTATCGTATATTCTTTGATTTTTTTAGTATAAGGCTTTAAAAGAAGAAGCAGTGCTTCTAATTGTTGAACACTTAAACTGCTTGGTGTACCTCCACCAATATAAATCGTGGCTAATTCCGTATCAAAAACACGCTCTTCTAGTTCCTTTGCAACAACCTTAAGCCATTTCTCTACTAATCGTTCCTGATAGCCTGTTTTAGCAAAATCACAGTAACTACAAATTTTATTACAAAATGGAACATGGAGATATAAATGCTCAACCATGAATTTTTAATCTTCTTCCATTGATAAAACAGCCATAAATGCTTCTTGTGGAATTTCAACGCTTCCCACTGCTTTCATACGCTTTTTACCTTCTTTTTGTTTTTCTAACAGTTTCTTTTTACGTGAAATATCTCCACCATAACATTTGGCAAGAACATTTTTTCTTAACGATTTAATGTTTGTTCGTGCAATCACTTTACCACCAATAGCAGCTTGAACAGGAATTTCAAACTGTTGCATCGGAATCAATTCCTTTAATTTACTTGTAATTGCACTGCCACGCTTATAAGCAAAATCACGATGTACAATAATACTTAAAGCATCAACACTTTCTCCATTTAACAAGATATCCATCTTTACCAATTTACTTGGACGATAACCTACTAATTCATAATCCAAAGAAGCATACCCTTTGGTAACACTTTTCAATTTATCAAAGTATTCATATACAATTTCTGCCAACGGTATTTCATAAACAATTTGATTTCGTGTATCATCAATATAATGCATATCCATATAAATACCACGTTTTGCCTGTGATAATTCCATTACTGCACCAACATAATCTGGTGGAACAATAATACTCGCTTTTACATAGGGTTCTTCTAAACGTTCAATATTCTGAGCAGGTGGTAAATGTGCTGGGTTATCTATCATAATCATTGTTTGATCTGTCAAATAACAATGATAGATAACAGAAGGTGCAGTTGCAATTAACGTTAAATTATATTCACGCTCTAAACGCTCTTGAATTACATCCATGTGTAATAAACCTAAAAATCCACAGCGAAATCCAAACCCCAATGCTTGTGAAGTTTCCGCTTCAAACTGTAACGATGCATCATTTAGTTGCAACTTCTCTAACGCTTCCCTTAAATCGTTATAACGATTATTATCCGTTGGATATAATCCGCAATATACCATTGGATTCATCTTACGATAACCAGCAAGAGGCTCTTGAGCATGCTTTAAACTATTGGTAACCGTATCCCCTACATGAACATCTTGAATAGACTTAATCGAAGCAGCAAACCATCCTACTTCTCCTGTCAACAAGCAATCTTTTTTTATTTCTTTTGGGGTACGTATACCACACTCTATTACTTCATATTCCGCATTCGTTGCCATAAACTTAATTTTATCGCCTACTTTTATTTTCCCATTTTTTACACAGACAAATACAATAACACCACGATAAGTATCATATAAACTATCAAATACCAAGGCTTGCAGTGGATCATTTACATTGCCTTTTGGACTTGGTATATTCTTGACAACACTTTCTAACACATCAATAATATTTAAACCATTTTTGGCACTGATTAAAGGTGCTTCACTGCAATCCAAACCTATAACATGTTCAACTTCGTGTTTTACTCGTTCGGGATCTGCACTTGGCAAATCAATTTTATTGATAACTGGCACAATTTCTAAATCATTATCAAGCGCTAAATACACATTGGCAAGCGTTTGGGCTTCAATACCTTGAGCAGCATCCACAACTAAAACAGCCCCTTCACATGCAGCAAGCGATCTTGACACTTCATAAGTAAAATCGACATGACCTGGAGTATCAATTAAATGTAATATGTAGTCTTGACCATCTTTGGCATGGTATTTCAACTGAACCGCGTTTAACTTAATTGTAATACCACGTTCACGCTCTAAATCCAACTGATCTAAAAGTTGTGACATCATTTCTCTTGATGTAACTGTATTAGTTACCTCTAAAATACGATCAGCTAGTGTTGATTTACCATGATCGATATGTGCAATAATTGAAAAATTGCGAATTTTACTTTGATCCATAAATATCCTCCAGTAACTATGTATTATATCAAAAAATAAATCTCTTACCAAGCTATAAATAAAAGAAGTCTGTGACTTCTTTATTCTTGTTGTAGTACCACAAATAATCTTGTATCATCCGTATAACTAGCACAAGTCGATAAGATTAAAACATTATCTGTTACCGGCTCATAATAGCTGGCAAATGGCTTAACCAACTCATTGTAAGTGTTCATGCCAACACTTAAATCCGTGTAGTCAAAAGCTCCCTCTTTTTCTAAATCCATATACGCAACAATTTTGACACGATATGTATAAGTTTGATTATTAATTTCAAGATTTATAACATCATGATTTTTTAAAAACTCTTGATTCTTATATTTATGTAAAGCACCAAACATTTGACCATCTTGCATATAATGACCATAGATAATAAAATTATTTTTCATTGATAAATCACTACGATAATCAGCAAAGATTGCTCCATATTTTGTATGTTCCTTTTCAAAAGAATGATTCAAGTAATAATCATTATTTGTTGTTTGAACAATTGGATAATCAATAATTGTATCATCAATTTTTATCCAACCAATATAATCTTCATTAATCTCTTTTAAAGATTTGACAGGTGTTTCTTCACTTTTCGCAACTGCTTTTTCATATTTTATTTCTTGTATTTTTTTAGCACTACTTTTCGCATTAACCCCATCAAAATAAATTTTAGCTAAATTAAATACGGAATAACCAAGCATAGCTATTAATACCACAATAATCAAGTTATACACTGATTTTTTTAATCTGCGTTTTATTTTCATATACAATCCCCCTTATACACTACTTAAATTGTTTCCCTACGAGTGTTCTACCTATACCATTATAAAAATCCATCGCTGATACCACTTGTTTTCCCACCACCTGTATTTTTTGCAACATAACTGCATAATCCAAGCATTGAACATATAATTTTCTGTCTTGATAGATTAACGTTCCACATGGCTGCTGAAAGGAAAGAGATGTTAGTTCTACTTGATGTAGCTTAATCTGTTTTTCTTCAATACTACCATAGCCAATTGGCCAAAGAATTAAACCACGAATATGGTTATAAACATCGAATGCGTTACGATGAAAAGAAACAAACTCTTCTTCCTTACTAATATTGTATGCATACGTTACCAAGGACTCTTCTTGCGGTATCGGTTTAATTTCATGATTTAAATACTTCGGCAACATTTCTAATAATAAATCTTTTCCTAAATGACTTAACTTTTCAAATAATGTGGATGTTGTATCATAAAGATCAATTTTCAATTCTTTTTGAGCAAGTATATCACCGGCATCCATCTTCGCTATCATATGCATAATAGTAATGCCTGTTGTTTGATCACCGTTGATAATGGCTTTATGAATCGGTGCTCCTCCACGATATTTCGGCAACAAAGAAGCATGAACATTAATGCACTTATGCATTGGAAATTCTAAGATGACATTAGGTATAAATTGTCCATAGGCACATGTAATAATTAAATCCGGTTTATAATCTAAAACCATTTTGTATTCATCTTTAATTTTAACAGGCTGTAAAACATCAATCTGTAATTTTTGAGCCAATTGCTTTACCGGTGAGTGCACGATCTCTTGTTTACGTCCTACTTTTTTATCAGGTTGTGTCACAACAGCAACAACATTGTAACCGGATTCTACCAAACCTTGTAAGATATTTGCCGAGAATTCTGGTGTACCCATAAAAATAACTTTCATTTTATTCATTTCAATCACCAAAAAGAATTATAGCATATTTCGTTATATTATTGCATTTTCTTGATTGCTTTGGTATAATTTACAAGCATTTATATAAATAAAAGGAGGTGCACTATGGCGAATATTAAATCACAAAAAAAGCGCGCAATTACTAACGCAAAAAGAAATGTTACAAATACTGCTGCAAAATCAGAGCTAAAATCAGCAATCAAAAAAGTACTTGAGGCTGTTGCAACAAACAATGCAGAAAATGCAAAAGTTGCTTTTGACCATGCTAACTCTTTATTAGATAAAGCATTAACATCAAAAATTAAGCATTCAAATTATGTTTCACGCATGAAATCACGCTTAGCAAAAGCAGTTGATTCTGTAAAATAGACCCTATGGTCTTTTTTTTATAAAAAATACTAGGATTATTTTCCTAGTATAGAACATATAATTTGAATTTCTTTTTGCATATTGTTATAAACTTCACTATCATTTGGCACATTAACAATAATTTCTTTTAAATTTAATAATAAATACTCTAAGTACTCTATAAATAATGGAGTTCTTTTTTGCATTAATACAGGTCCTAATAAAATTTGTAAATCACTGTAAGATTCATGGTAATCGGTATTAAATTTTATAATAATATAATAATGTCCATCATAAATAATTTCTTCATCAACAATTGTAAAATGGTGATCACTAATCCATTTACGTAATAAATGATAATCTTTGTTTAATTGAACAATAACATAGTCCAATTTATATAAACTTTGGATATCATTCATCAAAATATCTTCACAAGTTAACCAACCCAAGCCACAAATCGTTACCGCATTACAATCACTAGGCAAATGACTTATTCCATCCGATAGTATAGGAATGACCTTATCTTGTAATGCCTGTGCTTCAATCGTCTTTAATGCTTGTAATAATGGACCTTCTTTAATATCAATCGCATAAGCTTTACTGCTTAAGCCACTACTGACCACAAAGCATGGAAGTTTAGCATGATCAGTGCCTACATCACTAATGATGCTACGTTCTTCAATGAATTTGTAAACGGCGTGTAATCGTTTGGATAGCATTAATTTTTATCCACGAAATCTTTTAGACGTTTTGATCTTGTAGGATGTTTTAATTTTCTTAACGCCTTTGCTTCAATTTGACGTATACGTTCACGTGTAACATTAAATTCTTTTCCAACTTCTTCCAGAGTTCTTGTTCTACCATCTTCAAGACCAAAGCGTAAACGTAACACTTTTTCCTCACGTTCTGTTAAGCCTTGTAAAACCATGTTAATCTCATCTTTTAAAAGTTGATTATTAGCATATTGGTCTGGTGACATTGCATCTTTATCTTCGATGAAATCACCTAAATGAGAATCATCTTCTTCCCCTATTGGTGTTTCCAATGATACTGGCTCTAAAGCAATCTTTTGAATTTCACGTACTTTTTCAGCCGTAATATTATTATCCATTCTAGCTGCAATTTCTTCAGCTGAAGGATCACGTCCTAATTCCTGTACTAATTGACGTTGAATGCGTGTAAGTTTATTAATTGTTTCAACCATATGTACCGGAATACGAATTGTGCGAGCTTGGTCTGCAATAGCACGTGTAATTGCTTGACGGATCCACCATGTGGCATAAGTTGAAAATTTAAACCCTTTTGTATAGTCAAACTTTTCAACTGCTTTCACTAAGCCCATATTCCCTTCTTGAATCAAGTCTAAAAATAACATCCCACGACCAACATATTTTTTCGCAATAGAAACAACTAAACGTAAATTTGAACTGATTAAAATATTCTTAGCTTCATTATCACCAGCTTCTACTCTTTTTGCAATTTCAGGTTCATCTTCTGGATTTAATAATGGAACTCGACCAATTTCTTTTAAATACATCTTTACAGGGTCATTAATTTTTACATACGTATTTGTAGAACCAAAATTTGCTACTACATCAATATGTTTTTCATGATGGTCATCATCTTCTTCATCCGTTTCAAAATGATCATCATCAATGAAATCATTCTCTAACTCTTCCATTTGTGCTAAATCTTCATCTTCACTAATGACAATACCTTCACTTTGAAACCAATCATATAACTCTTCCATATCATCATCTGACATGTCTAATTTTTCTAATGATTGTAAAACATCCTTTTGCTTTAATTCCTTTGTTTCATTGTATATACGTTTATAATCTTCTTTTAATTCTGTCAGTGATTTTACAGCCCCTTTTGAATTCACCTTTGTATCAGCCTTTGTTGTTTTAATGACTTCTTCCTCTTTTTTCACTTTTGATTTTGAAGTCTTTTCACTCTTGGCTTTCTTAGGTTCTTCTTTTAAAGCTATAACCTCTTCCTTTTTACCTTTTTTATTTACTTTTTCTTGTTTTACACTTGCTTCCTCAACAGCCATCTTTTTTGCTGCTGCTTTATTTGAGTTTGAAGAAACGGTAGGAGAAGCTTTCTTTTCTTCTTTTTTCACTGGTTTTTTTACTTCTTTTGTCTCAGCAGAAACAGCTGTTTTTTTCACTGCTTTTTTTGTTCTTTCTTTTTCTGAAACTACTTCCTTTACCGCTACTTCTTTATTGGCTTTTGTCTTTTTAGAAACTTCTTTTTCTTTCTTTACAGTTGTCTTTTTAGTCTTTTCACTTTTTATAGCTACTTCTATTTTTTTCGCTTTTGCTTCTACCTTTTCTTTTGATGTCTTAGTAGAAACTTTACTTGTTTCCTTTTTTACTGTTTTCTTAACATCTGCCTTCTTTGTTGTAACGTTTGTAGTTTCACTTTTATTGTTCGTTTTTGTTTTCATCGATCAGTCTCCTACGTTCTAATTGTAAATTCGATAACTCTTCAATCAATACTCTTTGACTTTCCAAATTATCAATTAAAGCAATCTGTTCTTTAATTTTACGTTCTTTTTCTTTTAATAACTCTATTTTAATTCTTTTTATAGATCCAAGCAATTTTATTTCATTGAATACTTGAGGTAAAAAATCAAGCATTGAAATCTTTAAAACAAGATTTCTTAGGCTGTCTTCAACCATCACATCAATAAATTCATTTAATTGTATTTCATTATGTGTACGATAATAATCTAAAATTAACATCGCTATTAAATTAGCTTCTTGATTGACTAAAAAACCTAATTGTTCTTTAAATATAAGACTGGCTTTCTTACTTATTAACAATTGATTTATAATTTCATACTCAGCTAAAATAATACCATTATCTATATTACTTTCATCTTCAATCATCCGCTTTATCTTTGTGGATTTTTTAGTTAACGGATAACTGTTTGCTTGATAGCCAGTTAAAACATATAGTTGCTGAGCAAAGTTCTGTCGATCATAGTCATCATCTAACTGTTGTATTTCATGCTGAATACGCTGCGTAAACATCTTTTTATCACTATAATTTTCCAGATTTAGATGTGTCTTTAAATATTTCATTAAAAACTGAATCCAAGGTATTTCTTTCCGTATGATTTTTTTTAACTTATCAATAGAATATTGATGAAGAATTTCATCTGGATCAAGTTGGGTATCATTATCAATGACAGAAATGTGAAAGCCTTTTTCTTTCGCTAACATCGCTGCCTTGTATGTAGCATTTAATCCGGCTTCATCTCCATCATAGAAAAACACTAAATGATTGGATAATCTTTTAATCTCTTTTAATTGATTTGTAGTTAACGAAGTTCCAAGACTACACACAGCATTATGATAACCTGCCTTATACATCGCAATAACATCAATAACCCCTTCCAGTAAATACACCTTATCTTCTTTTTTAGCCATTGTTTTGGCACGATGATAATTATAGATAACGTCTCCCTTTTTATAGATCTCTGTTTCTTTCGTATTGATATATTTACTTTGACTAGAATCTAATGCTCTTGCGGTAAAGCCGATTGGTAACCCATATACATCATGAATAGGAAATAAAATACGATGTTCAAATACATCTTTTACACCATATTCATTAATTCGTACAATATCACTTTCCACTAACACACTATCTGGATAACCTTTCGCTTTTAAATAGTGATACACCTGATTATTCAATCCATTGTATCCAATTTGAAAAGTATCAATAATACTATCATCAAGCTTACGCTTCTTTAAATACTCACTTGCAATTTTTCCATCAACAGTATTTAAATTAAATTGAGTAAACTTAATCATTTCTTCTAAAGCATCATACCTAGCTTGAAAAGGTAAGTCCTTTACTTCTTTTGTGCTATACTCAAAAGTAATGTCCTTACCTATTATTTTAGCGACCTTAACAACAGCTTCCTGAAATGAAATCGATTCAAAATTCTTTACGAATGTAAAGACATTACCACCATTATTACAAACAAAACATTTATATATTTGCTTATCAGATGAAATAGATAATGAAGGAGAATGGTCATCATGAAAAGGACAAACTGCTGTAACTGCTTTTCCCTTACGGATTAAAGGTATGTAATTGCTAATTACTTCAACAATGTCTGCACTATTTCTGATTTCTTGAATTAAATTTTCATCTATACGCAAATCTAATCCTCCTAAAACTTACATTGTTTCATTAAAAAGTCTTTCACTTCACTGATTGGAAGACGAACTTGTTCCATCGAATCACGATAACGAATTGTTACACTTTGATCTTCTAAACTATCAAAGTCATATGTAATACAGAATGGCGTACCAATCATATCTTGTCTACGATAACGTTTTCCAATACTTCCTGTTTCATCAAAATCAATATTAAATTCACTTGCTAATGTTGTAAATAACTCTTTTGCTTGTGGCGAAAGTTGTTTTGAAAGAGGTAAAATAGCAGCTTTCACTGGAGCTAAATATGGAGAAAAACGCATAACAATACGTGTATCTTTTTCATCTATAACTTCTTCATCATACGCTTCTGTCAAAAACATTAAAAATAAACGTTCTACCCCTACAGCTGGTTCTACACAATATGGAATATATTTCTCATTTGTAGTTGGATCTAAATATTCCATATTCACATTTGCAAATTCAGCATGTTGTTTTAAATCATAATCCGTACGATCTGCAATCCCCCAGATTTCACCCCAACCAAATGGGAATAAATACTCAATGTCACAAGTTGCTTTTGAGTAGAAGCTTAATTCTTCCGGTGTATGATCACGAAAACGTAAATTCTCTTTACGATTTCCATTTAATGATAAAATCCAATCCATGCAGTAATTTTTCCAATATTCATACCATTGTAAATCTGTTCCTGGTTGTGTGAAAAATTCTAATTCCATTTGTTCAAATTCACGTGTTCTAAAGATGAAATTACCTGGTGTGATTTCATTGCGAAACGATTTACCAATTTGCCCAATTCCAAATGGTAATTTCTTACGCATTGTACGTTGAACATTTTTAAAGTTTACAAACATCCCTTGGGCTGTTTCCGGTCTTAAATAAACTGCACTCTTGTTATCTTCTAATGTTCCAATAAATGTTTTAAACATTAAATTAAATTGACGAATATCGGTAAAGTTATGTCCTCCACAATCCGGACATGCAACATTATGCTCCTGAATATAACGAACCATTTCTTCATTACTCCAACCTTCCGGAACAACTTTCCCTTCACTTTGCATCTCAATTAAATGATCAGCACGATGTCTTGTTTTACATTGCTTACAATCCATAAGAGGATCTGAAAATCCAGCTAAGTGACCTGTTGCTTGCCATACCTTAGGATTCATTAAAATTGCTGATTGGATACCAACATTATTAGGATCTTCTTGAATAAATTTTTTCCACCATGCATTCTTAATATTATTTTTTAATTCTACTCCTAACGGACCAAAATCCCATGTATTACTTAATCCTCCATAGATTTCAGAACCTTGATACACAAAACCTGTATTTTTTGCATGATTTACTACTTTTTCAAATGTTTTAGCAACCATATTATCACCCACTATTCCTTTCAAATATCAATAATAAATATAACGAATTTCAAACAATTAGTCAATGTTTAAAGAAAGCAAAAAGTCCCACGTATTGAGGGATAGATGATAATTATGAATCAGAAATTCTATCAATAACTTAAAATCCTCCATATCATACCATTCAGACGCTAAGCTTAAAACGTTTTTCCAAGTTACTTTATTGATAAAACGAAATTTTCTTAACTGATTGATAGTAAGATTACGATATTCACTTTCATTAAAACATCGAGTGCAAATAAAACCGCCATGTATCATTGAAATAGATTTGATTTTCACATTTTTACACTTTACACAACTATCTACATAAGGCTTGATTCCTAAATAGGATAGTAATTGAGCCATGAAATAACAACCTAGTAAATATTGATTTTCTTTTGTAATTTTTTGAAAAACGGTAAGTAATAGCTCATAAAGTTCATCATTCCATTCATCAACCTCTAATTTGTAAACAATTTCTACCATTAACTGCATCATTAAAGATAACTCTAAATCGTTACTAAATTTTTTATAGGTTTCTATGACTTTACCACTTTTAATCATAAACATTGATTTATGAAATGCGTAATCTATGATAAATTCACTGCAATTAGAAACTTGTACAATCGCATTTAATTTACTTCCCATTTTTCTAGCACCTTTACAAATAAGTGTTAACTTACCATATTGTTTCGCTAAAACATAGACCAATAAATCATTCTCTTTATATTCACTTGTCTTTAAGACTATCGCTTGTATAACATCATTCATCATCAACCTCTAAAGCGATATAACCAAGCTGTTGAAGCTTTGCCTTTTTGTTACGCCAATCTTTTTCGACACGAACAAATAATTCTAAAAAGATTTTTTCCCCAAAGATACCCTCTAACTCTTGACGTGATAATTGTCCAATCTTTTTAATCATATTCCCACTATGACCAATGATAATGCCTTTTAAGGAATCACGATCTACTAGAATTAAACAGCTCATCCATAGTACACCTTTTTTACGTCCCATCTTCTCAATCACAACAGCGATGCTATGAGGAACCTCATCATATGTTAAATATATTATTTTTTCTCTTATAATCTCGCTAATAATAAACTGCTCCGGATAATCACTTTTCTGATCTTTAGGATAATACATAACTCCATCCTCTAGATGTTGTTTTGTCGTTAAGAGTAATTCCTGTAAGTTCTCTTGTGTTAAAGCTGAAATCGGTATAATTTCACTAAAGTTTCCACGCTTGTTCCACTGTAACAATACATTTGTAATTTCTTCTTTTGTTAAACCATCAATTTTATTTAACACCAAGAACACTTTACAACCAACTTCTTGAATTAAGTTAAGTACAAACTCATCTCCACTTCCATATGGAGATGTTGCATCTACAATGTAATATACAATATCTACCCCACTCATTTGAGCATAAGCCTGCTTATTCATTTGACTACCTAAGGTATGAATGGGCTTATGAATCCCTGGAGTATCAATGAAGATGATTTGGCTTTCTTCATCGTTAAAAATACCTCGTATTGCATTTCTTGTTGTTTGAGGTTTATCTGAAACAATCGCTAATTTGGTCTGTAATAAAGCATTCAACAGTGTACTTTTCCCGGCATTTGGTCGTCCTATTAAAGCTACAAATCCGGATTTCATTGCAAATCTTCACCAGAAAAACTCATTGGTAAAAGTTCACTTATTGTTGTTTCCTTATACTCTTTTTTATTTGATAAGATAATTGGAGTATCTTTATCCAACAATTCATTTAAAACTTGTCGACAAACACCACAAGGTGCAGCTAAAGTGTTTCCATCCGATACGATAGCAATCATTTCTATATCTTTCTTACGATATCCATGTGAATAAGCCGCGAAAATAGCACTACGTTCTCCACAATTCGTTGCCCCATAAGAAGCATTTTCTACATTGGCCCCTAAAAATGTAGTTCCATCTTTACATAAAACACAACTTCCTACATGATAGTTTGAATATGGAGCATAAGCATTGCCCATTGCTTCAAACGCTAAATCTAATACTTTATCTTTCATAACTTCCTCCTATTTAAATATATGGAATAAAAATAACAAGCCCCATGATTAGAGCAAATACACTTACAAATAGTACACAACCCGCCATTAGGTCCTTAATATACTTTACCTGAGGATTGACTTGTGTAGTGTATAAATCACAAAGACGCTCTATTGCAGTATTAATGATTTCACAGACTATCACCAATACAATTAACACACCGACAAACATCAAGTCGAATTTACTTAAGCCTAACCAAACCGATACAACAAGCACAACCATACCAATCACTATTTGAATCAAAATGGATGAATCTTTAACAATATGCTTTAAACCTAAGATAGCTACTTGAAATTTACGCATCATTTTCTCTAGAAATGTAATCATCTAAAATCTTAGTTTGTAGTTCGAACATTTCTTTTTCCTCTTCTTTATTGATATGATCATAACCTAAACAATGTAATAATCCATGAACAAATAGAAAACACATTTCACGTCTTAAAGAATGCTGATACTCCTTTGCTTGTCGTAATGCTGCATCATAATTAATAAATACATCCCCAAGCTCTTCCATAACTTCTAGCTCCACTAAAGAATCATCTACCAAAGCAAAGCTTATTACATCGGTTGGCATATCCTTATTACGATATTGTTTGTTAATGTTTTGAATAAAACGATCATTTACAAAAATAATCGATATCATATAGTCTTGATGTAAATTAAGATAATCTAATGTCTTATGCATTAAAAATTCATAATCTTTACGATATGTTTGAATTAAGCGATTTCCTTTTACCTTATTAATCATATTAATTGTCATAAAACACCTCCTATCCTTATTTACGTTCCTCAATTATTTCTTTTGTAATCTAACCGCTGTTCCCATACACGTAACCATCAACATTGTACCATCTCTTCCCAAAACCTCACAATCTACTTTTACACCTACAATGGCATCCGCTTGAAGTTCACTGGCACGCTTTTTCATTTCTTTAATCGCAAGAGAACGGGCAGTAATCAATTCTTCTTCGTAACCCTCACTTCGACCTCCAACCAAATTTCTAAATGACGCTCCAATATCCTTTAAATAATTTACTCCTGATACGACTTCACCAAAGACAACATCAATGTATTCTACAATCTCATAATGTTCAATGGTATTTGTTGTTGTGACAATCATAATATACCTCCTAATTTAATTTTATTATAAATCATTTTCATCATAATAGTTAGATATTTTAAAGTAAAAAATAGATCCTTTTCCATATTCACTTTCTACTCCATAAGCGATGTTATGTGCATCAAGAATGGCTTTCACAATCGCCAAACCTAACCCTGTACCTTGATGATTACGAATAAACTTCTTTTCTATTTTATAGTAACGATCCCAAATATAAGGTAAATCTTCTTCTTTGATACCACTTCCTTGGTCCACAACCTCAAAACGAGTAAAATCTTCATTAGCAGTTAAGTTAATGATTACCTTGGTATGATCATCTGAATTTTTAAATGCATTTGAAATAAAATTATAAATAACTTGCCCAATTTTTACTTCATCTGCATACACAAAGACATCTGGCTGAACATTTAGTTCGACTTCAAATGACTTTTCATGAATCATAACATCAAAAAGGTGAATAACTTCCAGAACTTTAGAACTTAGATCAAAATTATATTTATTTAATACAATATACCCAGCCTGCATCTTAGATAATTCTTGCATATCCTTGATTAAATTGTCTAAATAATTTACTTCTTTAATAATGACATTGAGATGTTCTTCACGCTTTTCTTTTTTATCACCTGAAATA
Source organism: Erysipelotrichaceae bacterium OH741_COT-311 (assembly GCA_003858585.1). Classification (GTDB taxonomy): domain Bacteria; phylum Bacillota_I; class Bacilli_A; order Erysipelotrichales; family Erysipelotrichaceae; genus RQZE01. Next base: position 52,922 of record RQZE01000009.1, on the reverse strand, counting down.
TCTAAAATCATCTCTGCATAAGCTTTAATCATCGTTAAAGGTGTTTTTAAATCATGCGATACATTCGCAATTAAATCTCGACGTAACTCATCAATTTTACTCAACTTATCTTTCGCATCATTTAAGGTATTCGCTAATTCATTCACTTCACTATAACCACTACCCACAAAAGTTGTATCATAATTACCATGCGCTAATTTAACAGCCTCATTTTTCATTTTGATTAACGGATGTGAAATCTTAGAAGCCAAATATAATGAAATAGCTAATGATAAGATTAAAATAAAACTTGTAAATAAATAATATTGATTTAAAACAAAACGTACCACAGATTCAATAGGCTCTAAGGGACTATTTACAAATAAATAATATGTACCTAAATTGGAATCAATTTTTTGACCATAAATAATACTTTCCAAATCATTAATTTGGCTACTTACAATCACTTCATACTCGGATGCATTCGCTAGTTTTTCAATCATATAAGAACCATTTTTCATTGGTACTACATCTACATCATCAAGTTTAATACTACGTTTCAATAAACACTGAGCACCGATTGAATCGGAAGAATAAATAACATGACCATGTTGATTAAATAATACACTACATGCATTATTATTTATCGTAATCTGTAAAGCTTTTTCTAAATCTGCATCCACAATATAATCATTGTCTATAATATATTTCTCTAAAGAATAACTAAGTGTTTTAATGGATTCTAATTTATTATTGCGATAATAAGGGCGAATTAAAAACACTTGAAGAACCCCTAATAGAAAAACAATTCCCAAGGAAAATAGAAAAAAGGATATAAATATTTTAAAACGAACTCCTTTAAAATTAAACTTCAAATTTGTAACCCACCGCTCTTACTGTAACAATGAAATCACGATATTCTTTTAAGTTATGACGTAACATTTTAATATGTGTATCAACTGTACGATCATCACCATAATAATTATAATCCCATACTTCTTGTAGTAACTTATCACGTGACAAAGCTATATTTTTGTTTTTTACCATATATAACAGTAAATCAATTTCCTTCGGTGTTAATTGTGCTTTTTCCCCATCGACATAAACACTACGCCCATCAACATCAATGGTTAATCCTTTAAACTTTAAAATTTGACTTTCCGGACCTTTAAAACGATCAATCACAACTTTTACTCGAGCCATTAATTCTTTTGGCGAAAATGGTTTCACCACATAATCATCAACTCCAAGCTCAAATCCAAAGAGTTTATCATATTCTTCTTGACGGGCACTAAGCATAATAATAGGAACATTCTTAATCTTTTTAATTTGTTTACAAGCACTAAAACCATCCAACTTAGGCATCATAATATCTAAAATCACACAATCAAAGTCATGTTCCGTTACCATATTAATCGCTTGTAAACCATCACTAGCTTCAAAAATTTCATAGTTGTTGATTAAGGCATATTCTGAAACAACTTCTCTAATTTTATCTTCATCATCCACAATTAACAATTTATACATACTTACTCCTATTCTATTCGCAACAATTTATTCACTAAGCATGATGCTTCTTTTTCTATTTTACCACTAAATACGATATAATTTCCTTTTTGAATACAATCACTATACTTTTGGTATATATTTGGCATAATCACTAAATCCATTTCATACGATTCATCATTAATACCAACAAAAGCCATTAAATCACCTTTTTTAGTACGATGTTGTTTAACCTTTACAATATGACCAAACCCATTTACATATCCAAAATGAGTGCTCAAAGTAGCTAGAAGCGGATATTGAATATGATGTTTATCACGTAATTTCTTAATAGGATGAACCGAAAAATAAAATCCTAAAACCTCTTTTTCTCGATTTAATGTTTTTACTTCATCATATACACCTTTTGTAAGTAAGGGTTTCGATACTAAATTCATATTGATTTGAATTTGTCCATCGACCTGTATTTTAACTAAATCAGCATATTTTAAAGCCTCTTCTAAAGAAGCTAACATATCACAACGTGCAATTTTAAACTCATCAAGTGCTCCGGCATCAATCAAAGACTCTATGATTTTACGATTTATTTTCAAACTGGATGCTCGAACAACAAAATCAAAGTAATCTTTAAATACTCCATACTCTTTACGATGTGTCACTAATGTTGTAACAACAGCATTTCCAACATTTTTTATCGCCAATAACGGAAAACGCAATGCATGTTGTTCTATGATATAAACAGCTTGACTATCATTGATTGATGGAGGTAACATTTGATACCCATTCGCTTTAAATTGGAAAATGTATTCACTGGTCTTAATATCTGATCCAATCACACTATTTAATAAAGATTGATAGAAAAACAATGGATAATTTGCCTTCAAATAAGCCATTTGATAAGAAATTAAACCGTAGGCAACCGAATGCGATTTATTAAAACCATATTCTGCAAATCTTAAAATTAAATCGAAAAGTTCCTGCGCTAATTCAAGTGGATAGCCATTGTCAACACAACCTTCAATGAAAGAACCTTTCATAGATTCAATTTCTTGATAATTCTTTTTACTCATAGCTTTTCTTAAAATATCGGCTTTCGCAAGTGAAAAATTAGCCATTTTCACTGATATTTGCATAATTTGTTCTTGATACACGATAATGCCGTATGTTTCTTTTAAAATAGGTATTAAATCTTTGTGTAAGTATTCAATGTCTTTTTTATTTTGACGGTGTTGTAAATATAAAGGTATATTTTGCATTGGACCTGGACGGAATAACGCTATTGTACAGGCAATATCTTCAAATACTTCTGGCTTTAACTTTTTAAGTAAGGCAACCATTCCATCACTTTCCAATTGAAAAACACCCAAAGTATCTCCTTTTTGTATCATTTCATATGTTTTTTTATCATGTAAATCAATGTGGAACAAATCAAATGGATGATGTTTTTGAATATTACCTACAATTTCATCAATAATTGTTAAGTTTCTTAAGCCTAAAAAATCCATTTTAATCAAGCCCAACTCTTCTAAATATTCCATCGTATATTGAGTTGTAATCATATTGTCATACTTCATAATTGGTATCACTTGGTCAAGCGGTTTCATACTGATAACAATACCCGCAGCATGCGTAGAAACATGACGTGGCAGACCTTCTAATTTTAAAGCAATACGAAATAATTCTTGATATTTTTTATTAGAATCAATCAGTTGTTTAAATTTTGATGATTCTTGATAAGCACCGGTTAAAGTTACTTTTAGTGTATTTGGAACTACTCTTGTAATACTTTCCATTTCTCTTAATGGTATTTCTAAGACACGTCCTACATCTTTTAAAGCTTGTTTACAAGCTAATGTATTAAATGTAACAATATGACCTATGTGTTCGTATCCATACTTATCAATGACATACTGTATGACTTCTTCTCTACGATTATCCGGAAAATCAACATCAATATCAGGCATACTAATACGTTTTGGATTTAAAAAACGTTCAAAAAGTAAATGATATTTTATAGGATCAATATGTGTAATGCCCAAGCAATAAGCAACCAATGATCCAGCTGCACTCCCTCGACCTGGGCCTACATAGATTTTCTGACTTCTTGCATAACGGATAAAATCATATACAATTAAAAAATAATCTTCAAAACCCATGGAACAAATAACATCTAATTCTTTTTTTAATCTAGTAACATAGTCTTTACGTAATTGATTATCTAATCGTTTTCTTAATCCAACTTTGCATAGTTCAATTAAATATTCTTTACTATTATGATTTTTTGTAGGAAATTTCGGTAGCTGTGTAATATGTTTTGGCAACTCTACATGACACTGACTTGCTAAATAGTCACTGTATAATAAATCATCTTTATCATATAAAAGCTCCATTTCTTTATCCAAACGAAAATAACGTCCCTTTTCACTTGTTAGGGTTTGATCGTGAATGGTTTTATTATTTCTTAAAGCATTTAATACATGATATAACGAATAGTCTTCTTCCTGTAAATAATATACTTTTGATAAAGCAACTGTCTTAACATCATAACTTTGACATACTTTTTTTAAAGCTTGGTTATGATTTTTAAAATAAGAAGCATCATTATAAGAAATAGCTACAATAAAATCTTGAATTTGACTTTGTAGCTGCTTAAGTCCCTTTTCATACTGATAATTATGAAAAAAATGTTCAAAATATCCACCTTCTCCATACACAATGAAAAAACATCCATCCAAATGTTTTTTTAACGCTTCTATAGTAAGAACTTGTTGTTGTACACTAATAATAGAAGATAAGGCAACCAAGTTAAAATATCCTTTAACATCTTTCGCGATCAAAAGTACTTTAGATAGCAATTGATCAATTTCAATATCTAATTCCAACCCAAAAATAGGTTTAATACCATGTTTTAAACATTCTTTATTAAAATGCATGACACCATGCATCGATTTGTAATCAGTTAAAGCCAAAGTCTTGATTTCATGTGCATTTGCAAACGCTATTAAATCATCAATTTTAATTGGACTTTGCAGTAAAGAATAAGAAGATCTTGTATGTAAATGTACTGTCATATACTCTGCCTTTCAGTTTTATTTTAACATAATTTGTTTACTTTAATTTAATAATATACTAAAATTAGACTCGGAGGACATATTTATGAAAATTGCGTTTTTAACAGACAGTGGGACTGGTAAATCAATCCAAGAAATGAAAGACCACGGAATTTTCTCTTTGCCGCTTCAAATCATGATTGAAAATCAAAATTATCTAGACATCGAAGAATGTTCTATCAACGATATTTTAACAAACTTAAAAAAGGAAAAAGTCATCAAAACTTCACTTCCACCTCTTGGAATCATTGAAGAAACCATTTCACATATAAAAGAAGAAGGCTATACACATATTGTGGCAGTTCCAATGTCAAAAGGCTTATCGGGTACTTATGATGCGATTGAAATGATTGCAAATCAACTTGAAATGCCTATTACAATGATTGATACTTATGTAGCTGCTTATGTACAAGAACATATCATTTTATATTTAAAACAATTTACAGATCAAGGCGGTAGCTTAGATGAGGCACTTTCAAATATTCAAAGCACCATTGAAAGTTGCAATACCATTTTAATCCCTGATGATTTAAGTCATTTAAAACGTAGTGGACGATTAACAACATTTGCAGCTACTCTAGCATCTTTTTTAAAAATTAAACCTATCCTTAGTCTAAATAAAAGTACTCTTGGAAAAGTCGATGTAGTAGATAAGGTGCGTACTCTTTCAAAAGCGATGGATCTTGCTGTAGAAAAGATGAAAAAAGACTTTGTGGATAAAAGTTATAAAGTATTTATTGCACATGTTGATGCTATGGAAAGTGCAATCATATTAAAAGAAAAAATATTACATATGTTCCATGACTTAAAAGTAGAAATCATAGAACTATATGCTCCAATTGCTGTGCATACCGGAATTGGATGTATTGGTATTCAATATTTTAAACCAGCAAAGTGAGAGATTTCTCTCATTTTTTTCATTTATGTGATAAAATATTAATGTTATAGAAAGGATTTTTTATGACTAGAAAAAAGAATAAAAAGTATAAATCCATACTTTCTAAAATTATTTTATCTATTGTTTGGGGTATCATTATAGTCGGCATTATTATTTCAACAATTGTAGTGAAAAAAGGGCTTGATATTATCAAACAAGCACCTGCATTAAGTATTGTCGATTTCTATTCTGGAGATTCTTCCATTATTTATGATTCTCAAGGCAATGTCATAACTGAACTTGGATTATATCTTAGAGAAAACGTTACGTATGATCAATTACCACAAAGTTTAATTGATGCATTTATTTCCATTGAAGATTCTCGTTTTTTTGAACATAATGGATTTGATATTCCACGTTTCTTCAAAGCTTTTTTATCCAATATTAAAACAAGAAGTTTTGGACAAGGTGGTTCCACCTTCACCATGCAACTTGTAAAAAATACATACTTCCAAGTTGATAACGATGGAAAATCAACTATTGCCATCAAATCCATTGATCGCAAAGTACAAGAAATTTATTTAGCTTATCATTTAGAAAAAATTTCAAATAAAGAAGAAATTTTAATGCTTTACTTAAATAAAGTGAATTTTGGCGCAAATATTCGAGGCATTGAAAAGGCTGCGCAATATTATTTTAATAAAAGTGTTAAAGAATTAACATTATCAGAATCCGCAATGCTTGCTGGTATCGTAAATTTACCAAATGTATATAACCCTTATAATCGTTTAGATGAAGCTACAAAACGAAGAAATAAAGTATTAGATTTAATGAACTATCATGGTTATATCGACGATAAACAATGTGAACTTGCTAAAAGTATTAAAGTTGAAGATTTATTGAGTAACAATTCTACTTCTTTAAAAATTGCCAATGATGCATATCAATCCTATATTGATGCAGTCATTGAAGAAGTAAAAACGAAAACAGGTATGAATCCATACGATACACCTATGAAAATCTATACGCATTTAGATCTACCTACTCAAGAGCTCATTCATCAAATTCAAAATAATGTGGTAGAAGAAGCTGAATTTACTAACGACTTAATGCAAGTTGCAACCGTTGTTTTAAACAATCAAACAGGTGAAATTGTTGCCTTAGGTGGTGGTCGTTATCAAGAAGGTGAACGTTTATTTAATCGAGCTACACAATCATTCATTCAACCCGGTTCAAGTGTAAAACCAATATTATCTTATGCTTTAGCGTTTGAACACTTAGGTTATGCAACAAGTCATGTCGTAACGGATAAACCAATCCACTATCGTGGTACCAATAAGATTATTAAAAACTTTAGTGGACGATATGAAGGTGACTTAACCTTAAAAGATGCCATTGGGAAATCTTTAAATACTCCTGCTATTTTAACATTACAAGATGTTATTAGTGAAATTGGAAAAGAAGAAGTTGTTAAATACTTAAATAACTTAGGATTTTCCAAAGTAACAACAGATTTATTTGATATATCCTATGCCATTGGAGGTTCTAGTTTCTTAGTTAGTCCACTAGAACTTGCTAATGCACATGCTACAATGATTAATCTTGGTACATATAATGAACCTCATACCATTAAATATATTAAACTTTCAAATGGAGATATTTTGACTCCTGAATATGCATCTCGTCAAGTTATTAGTCCAGCTGCTGCATATCTTACAGATATTACTACCGAATATGCAGTAAGTGGTCCATTTAGAAACTATATGCAGTTATTAAAGCGTGATTATCCGATCTATGGAAAAACCGGCACAACCGATTGGGCAAAAGACGGAGAACCATACAACATCCCAATAGGACAAGCCAAAGATACATGGATGACCGCTTCTTCTAGCCAATATACCGCAACGGTATGGCTAGGGTTTGATCGAGGCATTAAAGATCAACAAACATATTTACTACTTTCTGATTTAAACTATAATCTTAAAGGTCGTATCATTAAATTACTTTTAGATAAAATACATGAAGGAAAAGAAAAGCCAAAAGCCGTTGAGCGTCCTGAAGGTCTATCTACCATTAACCATATCCAAGGAACATTCCCTTATGCACATGGTGATGTTGGAACACAAGTAAGTGGTCTTGTAAAAGATGAATTTAATAAAACAGAAAGTGTGTATGCTGCTACTCCTAAAACATCTTTAGATGGTATTAGTGGTTGGGCAGATGATGAAGGTAATTTTACAGTCAATTGGGCTGGATTCCCTTACTATAATGAAAATGGTCAATTAGTAAAAGACTTAAGTTTAACTGTAGATGGAAAAACAGTCACTGCTGTTGGAAATGTACTGTTTGATTATTCATGGGCATTAGGAACACCACATTTTGTTGGACGTCTTTATGTCAATGGAGGAGTTGTACAAGACTTCACTTCAGATTCTGCTTCCTTCTATGGTTGGTATGATCCATCATTAGGCACATCGAACTTAAAAGTTTGTGGGTACTTCTACTATGATAATGGTGCAACAAGCGGTGAAAAGTGTACAAAAATTCGATAAATAAAAGAACTTGTAATTCTACAAGTTCTTTTTAATTTATTCAGCCTTTAAATCACGTTTCATCAGTAATTTAATTGTATTTGACGGTTTTTCATTTTCATACAATACACGATATACCTGCTCGGTAATTGGCATTGAAATATTTAATTTTTTTGCTTCTTCATAAACTGCTTTTGCGCTTTTAATACCTTCGACCGTTTTAGTGTTATTTTTTATAAAGTTTTCAGCACTGTCTTCTTTTCCAATTTGATAGCCGGCTTGAAAATTACGAGAATGTTTTGATGTACATGTAACAATTAAGTCTCCTACTCCTGTCAATCCAAGATAAGTCTCACTTTTTGCTCCGTGCGCTAATCCATAACGTGTAATTTCAGCTAAACCTCTTGTCATTAAAGCCGCCTTAGCATTATCACCTTCACCAAGACCTTCAATAATACCACTTGCAATTGCCATGACATTTTTTATAGCTACACCAATTTCAGCTCCAACTACATCACTTTGACGATACACTCTAAAGTAATCATTTGAAAATAACTGTTGAATTTCTTTGCTAACTTCTTCATTTTCACATACCGCATTGATGCATGTAAGCATTCTTAGAACCGTTTCTTCCGCATGTGAGGGACCAATTAAAGAAACTACCTCTTTCACTTTACCCTGTAAAATAGATTTAATAACAACACTCAAGCGCAGATGATTTTCTGGATGGAACCCTTTTGCAACATTAATAACAATAACTGGATGTTGAAGCTTTTCTTTTAACTGCAAACATACGTGTTCGATTGCCATAACAGGTACAGCTAGTAACACAATATCTGCATCTAGTACATCATCAAAATTTGATGTAGCCTTTAAATCTTTATTTAATATAACATGTTCAAAAAATTTACTATTCTTATGATTTACATTAATATCTTCAACTTGTTGCGGATCAATTCCATAAATTAATACTTCTTGTTGATTATCTTGTAGTACTTGAGCTAATGCACACCCCCAACTACCACTACCTATAACACGAATTTTCATTATCCTTCTTTCCTTCTGGCTAATATTTTAATCATTGTGCCAACAAATCCAAATGCTTCTCTTAGACGATTTTCAATATATCTTTGATATGAAAAATGCATTAATTCCGGATCATTGACAAATAAAACGATGGTTGGAGGAGCTGTGGAAACTTGAGAAGCATAATAGATTTTTAAACGCTTCCCGTTGTGTGTCGGTGCAGGTGTAACCAATTGTGCGTCTAATATCACTTCATTTAAGATATTGGTTGCAATACGCAAATTAGAGTAATGATATACCTCATTAATTAAAGGTAGTAAATCATTTACACGTTGTTTAGTTTTTGCTGAAACAAAGATGATAGGAGCATAAGCTAAATATAGAAATTCTGCTCTAATTTTCTCAATCACTTGATTCATCGTCTTTTCATCTTTTTCAACCGCATCCCATTTATTATATACAATAATAATTGGTTTACCTGCTTCATGGGCATAACCAGCTACATGCTTATCTTGCTCTAGAATACCTTTTTCACCATCAATTAAAAATAATACAACATCACTACGCTCAATGGCACTCATGGCACGTAACACAGAGTATTTTTCTATGTTTTCATAAATCTTACCACGTTTACGTATCCCTGCCGTATCGATAACAACATATTCTTGTCCATCTGCTTTAAACGGAGTATCGATAGCATCTCTGGTTGTGCCTTCAATGTCACTTACAATAACTCTTTCTTCATTTAAAATGGCATTAACTAAAGAAGATTTCCCCACATTAGGACGACCAATTAAAGAAAACTTAATCATACCTAAATAATCTTTATGTTTCTTTTCAGGAAAATGTACAATCACTTGATCTAGCAAATCACCCATTCCAATACCATGGATACCACTTACTGCAATAGGATCACCTAACCCAAGACTATAAAACTCATAGATATTATCAATTAATTGCCCATCATCAATTTTATTGATGGCTAAGATGACTGGTTTTTTATTCTTGAGCAGCATACGACCAACATATTCATCATCTTGCGTAAGACCTTCTTTCCCACTACAAACAAAAACAATAACATCCGCTTCTTCAATCGCAATATCTACTTGCATTTTAATTTGTTTTTGAAACACTTGGTCTTGCAACTGTATTCCACCTGTATCAATTACACGAAATTCCTTTGTAAGCCAATTTCCTTTTCCATAAATACGATCTCTTGTAACACCGGGACTATCTTCCACAATGGAAAGTCTCTCATTAATCATTCGATTAAAAATAGTTGATTTCCCTACATTGGGACGACCCACGATTGCTACTACACCATCAATCATACCTCTACCTCCTTTCCGCTATTTTATATACTTATTAACAATTTCAATAATCGCATCTACTACTTCTTCAATCGATAGATGGCTGCTATCGATTTCTATCGCATCTTCTGCCTTCCTTAAAGGCGAATACTTACGATTACTATCCTGTAAATCACGTTGTTTAATATCTTCAATAATAGACTGCAAATCACTTTCAATACCCAACTGTAGATTCTGTAAGTGACGTCTTTCTCCACGTGCTTGTGCCGATGCTGTTAAGAAAATTTTTACTTCTGCTAAATCTTTTAATACCACCGTACCAATATCACGACCATCCATGACATAACCATAATCCTTTGCCATTTCTTGCTGCTGAGCTACTAAACGTTCTCTTACTTGCTCTAATTTCGATACAGCGGATGCAGCCATAGATACTTCATTACTACGGATGTATTGTTCAACAAAGACACCATCCAATAAGATTTCTCCATTTTTATTAATACGAATTTGGGTTTCATCCATCATAGCTACAATACGCATTTCATCATCTAACGATATATTGTTTTTTAAAGCTTTATACGCCACACATCGATACATCGCTCCTGTATCAATGTGTCGATACCCTAAACGCTTGCATAACTCTTTTGCAATCGTACTTTTACCGGCAGCACTTGGACCATCAATCGCAATATTAATTTTCATGCACTATATAATCCCCTTTTGTAATAAAATCCAATATCCTACAAAAGCCAATATAACTATAAAAATAAGAATAAGTAATACTAAAACGAAATTAATAATACGACTATTACCTTCATAGTCATCTTCAAACTCATCACTTTCTTCTACTTCAATTGTCTTTCTTTTATAGAAGTCTTCTGTTGAAATCTTTGTCTCTTTTTCTTCATGTTCAACAGGTATTTCTTTTCTTAATGATGGATCTACAACCATTTGAACTGTTTCATTTAATAAAGCCTCACTTTCTTTGCTTCGATTAAATGTAAAAGGCACTTCTTCTTGTGGTTCTGGATTTTCCTGTTTTTGATATTCAATATTCCCTTGATTTAATAAATTCTTAATTTCTAAAGATATTGTATTATTTAACTCTTCATTAGACATAAATGGAATTTGTACAGTATCATCTGTAAGTGAATTTGATTCTTGATAATCTTTTCCCATCGTTTCATCAACATCAATTCGTTTAAAAGATCCTAGATTGTGATTTTGATTTAAATCAATCTCCCCAAAAGGACGAATCACTTTATTTTCAGGATTACGAATCTCACTTAAGATATTAGTCTGAGTATCTTCTACAGTTAATAACCCTTTTTGTCGATTATATTCTTTCACTTCATTAATATAGTCATCCAAGTACTCACTATGCACTTGTGGAACTTCTAAAGTATCCGTAGATTCTTGAGTATTGAAATACTCTTCTCTACGACGATGAATTGGATCATGACTGGTGTCACTAATATCCTCAGCCTTTTCAAAATGATTACTATCAATCGTATTTAACTTATTTTTAAATGTTGATAATTCATTTGTATGTATTAATTCTTCACGATCATGTTGAATTTTCTCTCTTAAATCGGCATATTTTTTAGTACGTGATAACTTTTCCATAATATTCCTCCGCTTTTGTAATTATAACAAAATTAAGCTTAAAAATAAATAATAACCACCGCAGTGGTTATTACAAAACTTCCCAATGGATAGATTTGTTATAGTGCTTATTTAAAAAAGTATTGCATCTTGAAAAATGATGATTGTTAAAAAAACCTTGATGCGCAGATAATGGAGATGGATGTGCACTTGTTAATACTAAGTGCTGTGGATTGGAAATTAATTTAGCCTTTTCTTTAGCAAAATTCCCCCAAAGCATAAAAACAATTGGATCGCTTCGATTGTTTAAATGTTCAATCACATGATCTGTAAAAATTTCCCATCCTTTATTGCGATGTGATGCAGCTTTATTGGCTTCGACTGTTAAAATCGCATTTAAAAGAAAGACTCCTTGTGTTGCCCAATCATATAAATATCCATGATGAAAGGTTGAAATCCCCAAATCATTACGAATTTCTTTGTAAATATTAACTAGACTTGGTGGAAGTTTTACACCTTTATTTACTGCAAAACTCATACCACAAGCTTGATTCGGTTGATGGTATGGATCTTGACCTAAAATAACAACTTTTACCTTATGATATGGACAAAGCTGAAAAATACGAAATACTTCTTTTTTAGGTGGATAAACAGTTTTCTCTTGATATTCTTTTTTTAAAAAAGAAGCTAATTGCTTAAAATATACTTGTTCAAACTCCGTTTTCAAAAATGTATCCCAATCGTTTTTATACATAATCTTACGCTATTACACGCTTAATCAGCGTGGAAATATTTTTATAAATCATAATAAGAATAATTGAAACTAATACTCCTTTTAATACGTTGAATGGTAATGTCATAAATAAGACAAATGATAGCTTATTAACAACCAATGGATTAATCTTGGAACCCATAGATAAAATTGCTTCTAACGGGAAATTGGCAATTGCACTATAGGCAGGTATTAATACAAAATAGTTCAACACAACTGCACATGTAGTCATAATCATCATCGAAGAAAGCAATGCGATTAATGCACCTTTCTTCGTCTTATTTGCACGATAAATAATACTTGCTGGAACCACAAAAGAAATACCGATTAATAGATTTGCAATTTCTCCTACATAAGCAGTAATAGTTCCATTTAAAATGGTATTTAATAAAATTTTAATGACCTCAATCATAATTCCATAAATAGGTCCTAAGGCAAAGGCACCAATTAAAACAGGCACTTCACTAAAATCCAAACGATAAAACGATGGGAAAAATGGTAGTGGAAAACTGATTAACATTAATACCGCACTCATAGATGCTAAAATCGCTACAATTGCCATCTTCTTTGTTGTAAATAGTTGTTTTGTGTTCATTTTCTTCTCCTTTTAAATAACCAATAAAAAAAGGTTATCAAAACCTTAGGATTAAAAACAAAAGAAAAACCTTTCTTTCATCCAGACTTTACTGTCGCTACTTGAATTTCACAAGTTCAACCATAAATATGGCTCGTGGAGTTTACCACCGGTCGGGAATTACACCCTGCCCTAAAAGTTTTATTGTAAATTATTATAATCAATATTCATAAAATTGTAAACAAAAAGGTCAAAATTGACCTTTATGCTCTACTTGAATATTTACCATCAGCTGTTGAAACTAAAATCATTTCATCTTGATTAATAAACAATGGTACTTTTAACTCTAATCCTGTTTCTAGTTTAGCCATTTTACTAGCACTTGTTGCAGTATCACCCTTCACAGCAGGTTCACATTCTACTACTTGTAATTCCACTTTATCTGGTAAAATAACACCTAAGATTTCTTGTTCATACATTGAAATATTTACCATTGAATTTTCTTTTAAGAAATTAATTTCCCATGCTAGTTTATCTTTATTGATTTCTATTTGATCGTATGTACTTGTATCCATAAATACTAACGCATCTCCAGAATCATATAAATATTGCATTTCTTTCTTTTCCACCATTGCTTGATCAACTTTGTCTCCACCTGTAAAAGACAATTCATTAATCACTCCAGATCGTAAGTTTCTTACTTTTACCTTAACAATCATTTGACGCATTGCTGTCTTATTGTGTGCAATATCCAGAACAACGAAAATATTTCCTTCATGTTCAAATGTTGTCCCTGGTTTTAAATCATTTACAATTATCATCTCTTCACCATCCTACTTTACTATTTTATAGCAATCCTTATTTTTGTCAATTAATAATAAAAATCTATAATCTTTTGATCCTTAACTATAAAATACAATTTATACGGTAATAAGGAAGACCAAACCGTAAATTCATCTTGATTTTGTTCAATAGAAATCTCAATATCTTCTAATGTATATTCCTTTGGTATTTCTTCTTGCTTTAAAGCACACCGAAATGTTTGAATCATTTTTTCTTCTACCAGAAATTTTTTGTTTGCCTGCAAAATCGAATTCATCGCTTTTAGGTTTTGCATATCTTTAAATAAAATAAGGGATAACAAACTTGTGGTAAATAACAACATAACTAATGCTGTAGTACTTATAAATCCTTTTTTATATTCTGGATAAAGCATAAGAATAATAATTCCCTTGTCTTAAAATGTGAATATGTAACACTTTATTTTCTACAGTAAAGTAAGCATCTTGACAATCGATATATTGTATCTGTACACCTGGTGTTAAAATAACATGGTCATTGACATGATATAGTTTCCAATCTTTATCACTATAATGAAATTGCACTAATTCATTTGAAACTGTAAGATCACTTGACAATGCTAGTAGTCTTCTTAATTGTATAGAAACAATTTCATCCTGTATTAACTGCTCATCCACATTAACTTTATGTATCACCTTGAAACTTTCAACAGCAATAGGAAGAAAGAAACTTAACATAGCGATTGCTAACAATAAATCTTTTATGATAATTCCTTTTTTTCTAAACATGTTACTTCATGATTTAATGCTTCATATAATTCAACATTTATTTGTTCTTTATGTGTTTGAATTACATTTGTTGTTGTCATGTTTGATGTTACTGTATTGACTACTAAAGAAACCATAATCATGGCAATCATAACAAACAACAGTGTATCCATAACAATGTAACCTTTATTTAATCTCAATTCTTCCACCTCCAAGATGTATTACTAAGTCTTTTTGCATAAAATGTAATGTGTTGGCACTATTAATGTTCCCCATCTTATTAAAGTGCATATTTTCTGCTGATATGGTATAAGCATCCAATGGAATGCTTACTTCTTGTTTATCATTTAACACTATACTTTGTTTTAATAAATAGTCATATTTAAAGTAATAATGATCCATATTCATCTTTGGAATTTTGATAAGTATGATTACCTGTAGTGTTGTAATGATGAATATACCTATCAACAATTCCATTAAGGCATATCCTTTATTTAATGGATGCTTGATTGTCGACAATGTAAATGGATTGATCATTAGCACACTCAATTTGATCTTCACTTAGATAATTGGCATTTACTAAATCACTAATATCATTTGGATATTCATTATAATCTAACTTAAATTGCAAAATAGCTGCATCGACCACCTTTAAAAGAGCTTTACATCCTTTATGTTCAACAACATTTAGTACTTTTTGTATATTGGGAACAGTCAGTAAAAACAAGATGGATAATACACTTATGACAATAATCATTTCAAGTAAAGTAAATCCTTTTTTTAATTTCATATTATTGTATTTGTCCCATAATTTTAAGTGGTAATAATAGTATTTGGAATACAAAAATAATTAACAATATTACCGTAGCGTAGGATACAATCTGCATTGTATTAGCGATATGTTTAAATGACTTTTGCAATTTCATGGAATTACTTAGTAAGTATCCCTCTAACATTTTAACAATGTCATTCGAGTAAATGGCTATATTCATAAATCGGCTTAAATCTTGATCAAGAAATTTATTACTCAGGGCTTCTTGTAAGTGAAAGCCTTCCAGTAACATCTTATCAATATGATAACTTTGAAAGACTAATAAAGGCTTCATATGACAGCTTTTTAACACATCAAGCGCTTGTTTGGATTTTAAGCCTTGATGTAAACATTCTTTAAAAAAGATTACAAACTCATTTGATAAATATCGTTTTAGCAATTTATTTTTCGTATATGTGCATAACACAACATACATAAAGACTACTTTTTTCTGTTTTACAACATAGATAAGAAAAATAAGAATAGCTAATAAACAAAGAAAGAAGAACGTAATCACACCATGAATGACACTAGAAAGTAAAAGATAGTTTTTAGAAGAAACTTGAAACCCTTTTAACATCCTAATCAAACTTGGAAAAAAGTATAAATTAAATATATATAAACCAATGATTGACAAAAGAAACATACTTAATGGATAAGCGAGCGTTTTAATAAAAGTATGTATTTGCTTACGTTGGTGATCAATAACCTTAATGGTGATGGATAAGGCTTGCTTAAAAGGTAAATATTTAGCAAAACTATTAAAATAACTCTGAATATATCGTTTACAATACCCTCCGAAAAATTGATCTAATGATTTTCCTTCATTAATCTTTTCTTCCATCTCATGAATAATGTTACTTGTCTTTACTGTTTTTAATAAATCAAGTGTATCTTTAAAACTAAAACCACTTTCCAATAATTCGTTGATTTCTTTAAGATCATCTAAATCAAGAAAGATCTTGTTTGGCTTTTTTAACACTAATATATTTTTGATGAATGGACTTTTGAATATAATATTGTAAATTTTTGTATTCATCAGGAAGTTTTTGATTCTCAAAATAATACTCGATATCCTTTCTTTCCATAATTTCATATACATTTATTTTCTTGGTAGCATCTATTCCAGAATATAATCTTTGATTTGTAATCCCAATGAGTACATCTTTTAACTGAGTAGGATTTACATTTAACTCCAACATACGTTGTATCGCACTACTACAGCTAGAAGCATGAAGACTAGTAACAACCAAATGACCCGTCAATGCACACCTAATTGCCATATTGGCAGCTACCTCATCGCGGATTTCACCTATCATAATAATATCCGGATCATGTCTTAATACTTGTTTTATCCCTACATCATAAGTAAAATTAATTCCTTCATTCACTTGAAGTTGTACAAACTTATGGGTATAGATTTCAATAGGATCTTCAATGGTATAAATTTTTTTATGACAGATACCATTTAATAACGTATAAAGGGTAGTTGTCTTTCCACTGCCTGTTGGCCCTGAAAAAATAATTAATCCACTACGACTATTCATCATTTTTTTCATTTGTATCTTTTGTTCTTTAAACTTAATTAAATGATCAATGTTGAGTTTTAAGTTTCGATTTAAGATTCTTAACACACCACTTGTGATATACAAACTTTTAATTAATGCAAATCTTAAAGATAAATGATGATCGTTTACAAACATATGAAAACTCCCTGTTTGTGGCTTAATATTATCTCCAATATCAAGATTGGCACGATATTGTAAATATCTTAATAACCTACTATCCTCTTTCTTTGTTGGTATGGATTTCATTTTGTCATTGACACGTAATTCAATAGTCATTTCTTCATCTTTAATTGTAAAATGAACATCACTTGCCTTAGCATCTAGAGCTAATTCCAATAATTCTTCAAGTCGATTTATCATATCTTTCTCCCTACATCCTTTTATAGAGAATTCATTGAAAAAATCTAAAAAAAAAGATAACAAATGTTATCTTAAAAATGGATTATATTGTAATTCTTCTTTCAAAGTAGTCGTTGGACCATGTCCAGGATATAAAATGTAGTCTTCATTTAATGTCTTTATAAATTTTAAGCTTTGTTTCATTAATGAAGCATTTCCACTATATAAATCAGTACGACCAATTGATCCTTGAAAGATTACATCTCCAACAAAAAGATGTTCATCAATCGCAAATAACACAGAGCCTGCTGTATGACCTGGAGTAAAGTATACATCAAAGTGAAATGGACCAATCGTAAGAGGACCTTCTTTTAAACGTTTAGTCGCTACAGAAATAGAAGCAGAAATATTCCCTAAACGATTTAAATGACTACTACGAGCCAATTCTTTATCGTTATCATGTAAATACACATCACATTGATAAAAAGTGCTTAAATCATCCACACATCCAATATGATCAAAATGACCATGTGTTAATAAAATCGCTATGGCTTTAACTCCATGTAAAGCTTCAATAATTTTTTCTTTTTTACCAGTTGGATCAATTAAAATAGCTTGCTGGTCTTTTACTAAAATATAGGTGTTTGTTTGAAAACTCCCACTAACTAATGATTTTATTTCCATAATTTAAAAAAGCCTTTTTGGGCTTATTTTTTCTCCTTATGAACAGTTTTCTTGTTACATCTTGGGCAATATTTTTTGATTTCCATTTTTTCTGGATGTTTACGTTTGTTACGAGTACCAATATAGTTTTCTTCACCACATTCAGTACATTTAAATGTAATATCGTCTCTCATTGATAATTCCTCCTATAATAGCTTAACTATAATATCATATTATTGTTGAAAATGCTATAGCTTTTACCTAATATATATTCCAACTATAGTGATTATAATATATTAGAAAATAAAAAAGCAACTAAATAAAAACAGTAATTTAGTCACTTTTATCATTTATACAAAATAATAATACTAATCAATCCAGTTAATTGTAACGCTATTTAATTTTCCTTTAACAAATTCAAAAGAATATCCTGTATCTTTTAAATATTTTTCAGAAGATACTTTATACTCCAATGTATGTAATACAAAATCACCATCTACATATTCATTGTATTTTGTAGGTTCACCAGCTTGTTGACGTAATGCTTCTTCTGTTAAATCATGAGGGAATGCAAATGAAAACATACTTCCCGCTATATTTTGAACAGCCGGTACATAAACATTGGCAATTTTACAATCTGCTATTTTTTGATTGCTTCCTGTTGTGTTAACAACGGAAATATATACAGAATTCCCATCCGAAACAGTAACACGAAACGCTTCTGAAATAGTACTGTCATTCAGGTTATTTCCAACATTCGCCAAATCGTCTTGATTAAAAGGCACACCATCATCAATCAAGTCTTGTAATGTATGTTCTCCAAGAACATATATTTTATCATTAATTGCAAAACTGCGTTTATCTAAATCAACATATTTATCACCTAAATTTACATTTGACATTGTCGCTTCTGTCGTAGTTGTTGTTTCAGCTGTTGTCGTTGTTGTTTCTACTTGTGTATTCGCTACTGTTGTCAATTCTGCTTTCTTCTGATTTGTACACCCAACAAGAGCAACTGCAACAAGCAATAATGTAAATTTTTTTAATGTGTTTTTCATTGTATATCTCCTTTTATACTGTACCATCATACACCAAAATCAGTATAATAAGCAAGCTTTTAAACATTATGAATCATTTAAAAAATTATGGATTTATAGTATCTTCAGCTAAGCCAAATAAATAAAGATATATTTCATTTGTTAATCTTAAGCATAAGTTACTTTGTCCTTGACTACCATTGTATCCATTTGGCATGACACAAGCTATGGCGTATTCTGGATTATCATAAGGTGCATACGTAATGGTTGAATGATTGTAAGCTTCTACTCGGATTGGTTGCCCATCAATTTCTTCTGTAAAATAAGCCTGTGCAGTTCCTGTTTTAGCGGCAATTATTTGTTTTAAATCTGGATGATATCCATAACATAATCCATTACTTGCATTGACACATTGGTAAAATCCTTCCTGTACTCTTTTTAGTGCTTCTTTATTTTCGACTTCATTTAGGATAGTTGCAGGATTTTCATAAATGACTTCTCTTGTTTTAGGCTCATATGCTTTGGTTACTAATCTCGGTTTCATTTTGATACCATTATTCGCTATAGTACCGATATATTGTGCCAACATTAATGTTGTATAGTTGTCGTATTGTCCAATGACATAATCCAAAGCGTTTCCGGCTTCTTTGGCAAGCCCCATATAACCAATGGCTTCATTAGGAACATCCAACCCTGTTAAAACACCTAAACCAAATAGTGAATAGTAATTTCTAAAGGTTTGAAAAATACCATCTTTCACATATAATGGACCATCAAACACATATTGTCCTCCCGACATGCGAATTGCAATATGAAGCATATAAATATTACTTGAACGAGATAAAGCAGTTAAATCATTGATTAATCCTAAGTTACTCCAACTGGATTTTGTCGGTGTGCCTTTTAGTTTTACCGGTGCATCCAAAATCACTTCACCCGGTTTTACTACACCTTCATTAATGCCCATATACAACGTTGCTCCCTTTACAATAGACCCTGGAATATAAGCACCGGTATAGGTATCAACCGGATCATCTACAACACTGCCATCTTCCATTTCAACCATGGAAACCATACTTAAAACTTCTCCTGTTTTAGGTTTAAGAACCACTACATTAACACGATCAAAGTACGCACGATTTTTATCTTCTTTAAATTCATTTAAAATATCTGTGCTTTTCTTTTCGATATACTGCTGTAACTGCATATCTACAGCTAATTGTAAATCATATCCCTTTGAACCTTGTTGAACTTCTTTTAAATAACCCTGTTCATTTTCATCATAGAGAAGAGAATATTTCGCTTTTGAACCATTTAATAATTCTTCATATTGTTTCTCAATACCAGATTTTCCTATTTTATCATTACGTGAATATCCTAAAGCTAAATAATAATCTAAGTCTTCCTTTGGTAATCCTTGTTTAGAATTTGTAACACTCCCTAAAACTGCCTTAAAAGAACTCTGGAATGGATATACCCTTTGCCAATCAATTTGTACATCAAAGCCGGGATAGGCCTCACTATGCTCCATTAAAAACGCAGTTTCACTAAAAGTGGCATCTTCTTTAATGATTTTTGTTTGTCCACTACTAGGCATATCCATGCTCTGTTTTACAACCCAAACTTTTTTTAACTCCGGTGTTAATTGTTTCAAAAGATGATCATCAATTCTTGAAAGTTTTAAATAATATGCATCTTGATTTGAAAGTTTTCCTTTTAAAACGAGACGATGTTCTTCTTCGGTTAATAAGCTTTCATTTATACTTTTATACTCATCTGTAAGAATATAATTAAATTCTTCAATTTGATTCTCTTTGACAAAGTTTTTAAATGCTTGACTTTGTGTAGTAATAAATAAATCTTTTAAATCTCTTGATTTTAATACGGAATCATCAACATAAAAATCCTTGGAAAAATTATAAGCTAGCAACCACTCTTTAGTATCTGTAATAGTACGTGATGGAAAATAAGTAATAATTAATCGTTGTTCATTGGATACAACTGATAGTCCATTGCGATCAATGATTTCTCCTCTTGGTGTTGTAATTGTTTGATATCTTGAAGCATAGGCTTCTAACTTTAATTGATAATCTTTACTTTTAATAATTTGTACATAATATAAACGACCAATAATAACAATCATCAATATTAAAATTATTACAATCAAGTAATAATAACGTGTATTAATAAGTTTACTTAAATCCAGTGCTTTTTTTAAATATTCACTAGAACCTTGATATTTGTTATTTTTAAACTTAAACAAGAAGATCTGTCTCCTTCCAATAAGATAATTATAAACTATTTAAATTTCAAGTGCTATAAATATATCTGTGTTATAATCAATTGGGTGATAAAAATGAAAAGAGAAAAAACAAGACCTATTTTTTGTAGAGATATCCAAATTGGTGGACAAAATCAAGTGATTATACAGTCAATGACAAATACTAAAACAAAACATGTAGAGGCTACGGTAAAGCAAATCAATGAGCTTCAGCAAGCGGGTTGTCAAATTGTTCGTATGGCTGTCTTAGATAAAGAGGATGCCTATGCAATTAAAGAAATTAGAGAACGCACCAATATCCCTTTGGTTGCTGATATTCATTTCAACACTGAATATGCACTCATTGCGATTGAAATGGGCATTGATAAAATACGCTTAAATCCCGGAAATGTTGGAAGTAGAGAAAAAGTAGAGGCTGTTGTAAATAAATGTAAAGAATATAAAATCCCAATTCGTATTGGTATCAATTCTGGATCATTAGAAAAAGAAATTTTGGCAAAGTATGGAAAACCAACAGCCCAAGGTATGATTGAAAGTGCCATGAAACATGTCAAGATCTTAGAAGATTTAGATTTTTATGATATCTGTCTATCGTTTAAATCTAGTGAAGTGCAACTATGTATTGATGTATATAAATTAGCAAGCGAAACATTTAATTATCCTCTGCACTTGGGTGTAACCGAAGCCGGCTCTTTTACCGGAAGTGCCATTAAATCAAGTGCAGCCTTAGGTACCTTGCTACATGAAGGCATTGGAGATACGATGCGTATTTCTGTAAGTGCTGACCCTGTAGAAGAACTTAAAATTGCTAAACAATTATTAAAGTGTTTTGACCTATATGATAACATCCCTAACTTAATCAGTTGTCCAACTTGCGGACGTATCCAATATGATATGATTCCATTAGTAAACGAAGTAGAAGCTTTTTTAAATACAATTTCTGCAAACATTTCCGTTGCGATTATGGGTTGTCCGGTCAATGGTCCTCAAGAAGCATCAAGAGCGGATATTGGAATTGCAGGTGGTAAAAACGAAGGATTATTATTTAAAAAAGGTAAATTAGTAAAACGTGTTGCACAAGATCACATTGTTGAAACCTTAAAAGAAGAAATCTTAAAAATGACTGCTACCAATCAGAAAACCGCTTAATGTAATCGATTGAGCATATAACTTTTATTCTGTTTTTAAACATGTTACAGTTATTTTACAATCTAGGAGGAGATTATTATGACATATATATTACCAGAATTAACTTATGCATTTAATGCATTAGAACCACACATTGATGAAATGACAATGAAAATTCATCATGGTAAACATCACAATGCTTATGTAAACAACTTAAATACTGCGATTGAAAAACACCCTGAATTCTTTGAAAAAACAATTGAAGAATTAGTAAGCAACTTAGATGTATTACCAGAAGATATTCGTCAAGCTGTTAGAAATAATGGTGGAGGACATGCAAATCACACTTTATTTTGGAGTATTATGAGTCCAAATGGTGGTGGTTTACCAAAAGGTCAGTTAAAAGAAGACATTGAAAAAACATTTGGATCATTTGATGCATTTAAAGAAGCATTCAATAATGCTGCAAAAACAAGATTTGGTTCAGGATGGGCTTGGTTAACAGTCGATAACGGTACTTTAAAAGTAGAATCTACACCAAACCAAGATACTCCACTTTCAAGTGGTCGTACACCAATTTTAGGTTTAGATGTTTGGGAACATGCTTATTACTTAAAATACCAAAACTTACGTCCAAGTTATGTAGAAGCATTCTGGAATGTAATCAATTGGGATGAAGTTGAAAAACGTTATTTAGCTACAAAATAAAACGGTTATTAGTTAACCGTTTTTATTTAGTTCTCTTTGTTTTTGTTTGTACATCTCTTTACGCTGTGCCTTGATTTTACTACGAATTTCTTGTTGACGCTGTTTTTGTTTAATACGCTTAACTTCTTCCGCTTTTTTCTTTTTATAACCAGGTTTTACTTTTTCATTTTTACGAGTAATCTTTTTAGCTATTTCTTTCTCTAAGACATCTTTCTTTACTACCTTTTTAAATCCATAAGGTTTCAATTTTGTCCATACTTCATTTTTATAACTATAATGTAGAAACTCTATTCCTTGTTTCATCAATTCTTTGATTGATGCATCATCTTGTTCTTTATATAAAGCAAAACAAACACCATGCTTCCCTGCTCGACCACAACGACCGGCACGATGAATATAAAATTCTAAATTGTTTGGAAAACCTAACGATACTACATGCGTAATCGCTTCAATATCAATACCACGTGAAGCAATATCACTGGCAATAATATAGCTATGTTGATTGTTTTGAAGTTGTTTCATCGCTTGTTTACGAGCTCTGGCTGAAAGCCCACCATGTAGTTCCAAGACAGGCAATCCATTACTTCTTAATAAACTTGCACACTCACTAGCTTGTTGACGTGTATTTGCGAAAACTAAACATACATAAGGAATAAAGCCATCTACGATACTTAATAATGTTTCTTGATATGATTTGTGTTTACAGTTAATTAAACGATGTTCAATATTTGGATTCATATCTTTAGAATCTTCAATTTTAATGGTTTGTGGATGTGTCATATATTTCTTTAAAAATGGCTTTAATTCTTGTGGTATGGTTGCTGAAAAACACATCATCGTTAAATCTTTCATTCTTGATGCAATCGCATCAACATCCTTCAAAAAGCCATATTCCAATGTCATATCTGCTTCATCGACAACTAAAATATTCGCAGTATCTACACGCAATACATCTTGATCTAAAAATAAGTCTTTAATTCTCCCCGGTGTTCCAATGACAATATGCGGTTGTTTTTTTATAGACTCACTCATCTTATCACGAGCAATACCACCTGTGATTAACTTAATGTTTAAGCGACTATCTGCTTTCTCCATTAACTTTGCACGCTGATAAATCTGCATAGCTAACTCACGCGTTGGTGCTGTAATAACCGCTTGGACCTTTTGTACAATCGGATCAATTTTTTCCATTAATGGTATTAAAAAAGCATGAGTCTTACCGGTACCTGTATTTGAAATAGCGATGATGTCTTTCTGTTTCAACGCCATTTTAATTGTTGCATGCTGTATTGGTGTAGCTTCTACAAAATCATTTAACGCAATAAATTTAAGGGTAGTCTCTGATAATGGATATTGTTTAAATTTCATTCTATTTACCTCATTACTATTATACTTGAAAACCTTAAAAATGAAAAATTATGTTAGAATAAATAAGGAGGTTTGTTATGCAGATTATTAAAATTAGTCCTCGTGGTTATTGTAAAGGTGTTGTAAATGCCATAAACATTGCCAAGAAAACAGCGATGGAACATCCAAATGAAAAAATTTATATTTTAGGTATGATTGTACATAATAAATATGTAACAGAAGCCTTAAATTTATATAATATAAAAACCGTTGAATCCAAGGGAAAAACCCGTCTAGAGTTACTTGATCTCATTGATGAAGGAATTGTTATTTTTACTGCCCATGGCATTAGTCAACAAGTCAAAGACAAGGCGTTAAGTAAAGGTTTAAGATGTGTAGATGCTTCATGTATTGATGTGCAAACTACCCAAGAAAAAGTCCAAGAAAAACTACAGGAAGGCTATGATGTTATCTATATTGGTTCATTAAATCATCCTGAAGCAGAAGCCATTACATCGATTAGTGATAAAGTTCATTTAATTACAAAACCTACCGAAGTAGATGCATTACATCTTTCGAATCCCCTTATTTATGTAACCAATCAAACAACCATGTCCTTTATCGAAATTGGTGTTATCTTTAAACACATTGAAGAAAAATATCCACAAGTCTACATCGAAGAAGAACTATGCAGTGCAACCCGATTGAGACAACAAGCACTCATTAAAAATAAGGATTTAGATTTATTATATGTTGTAGGTGATCCTAGTAGCAATAACTCCAATAAGCTTAGAGATATTGCTACTTTACATGGAACAAAAAATGTACGTTTAATTGAAACAGCAAAAGAAATCAAACTTGAAGATTTGAACGTAGAAACCGTTGGTATTACAGCTGGAGCAAGTACTCCTACTTATCTTACAAATCAAGTAATACAAGTTTTAGAAAAATATGCAAAAGATGGTATACTAGAAGTACCTGAAATAGAACTTTCAAAAATATTATAGGAGGAATTTATGGAAAATTTTAACTTGCCGTTTCAAAACTATTTTAAAGATTTATGTAAAATCCCTCGTGGTTCAGGTAATGAACAAGCAGTATCTGATTATCTTGTGACATTTGCGAAGAAACATAATTTACGTTATGTACAAGATAAAACCTTGAATGTAGTCATTTACAAAGAAGCTTCTGCAGGATATGAAACGCATAAGCCTGTCGCTTTGCAAGCTCACATTGACATGGTAAATGAAAAAACAGCTTCAAGTACTTTTGACTTCGATAAAGATGAACTTCAACTTTATATTGAAGATGGCTTTTTAAAAGCGAAAGATACAACTTTAGGAGCAGATAATGGTGTAGGTGTAAGTTATATGCTCGCCATTCTTGCAGATACATCTTTAAAACATCCTAAATTAACTTGTATCTTTACTGTTGAAGAAGAAACAACAATGTTAGGGGCATTTGAGTTAGATGCATCGCTTATCGAAGCAGAACAATTAATCAATTTAGACTCCGAAGAAGATGACACTTCTACTTGTGCAAGTGCCGGAGGTACGGATGTCTTTGTTACTCGTACTTTACATTATCGTACAAATCCTTATGAACATCATTTTACATTAAGTATTGATGGATTAAGCGGTGGTCATTCTGGTGCAGATATTCATAAAGAAAAAGGAAATTCATTAAAACTTACAGCACGTATCTTATATTATCTATCAAGATCTTATGAGATTTGCTTAAGTAACTTCCAAGGTGGTAGTAAAGTCAATGCCATTCCTCGAAGTGCAGTTGCATCATTTGGAAGTAATGAACCGTTTGAAATCATAAAAGAAAAAGTAACTCATTTATTTGCAGACATTAAAAAGGAAATCGAATATACAGAACCTAATTTTACATTCCATCTTGAAGAAACTCCATCAAAAGATGTTATTGCCCTTTCTGAAAGTAATGACTTACTAAAATTACTTTATTTATTCCCTAATGGTATGCGTAATCGTAGTTTACAATTAGATGGTTTAACAAGTGCAAGTGAAAATGTTGGAATTCTTACAATGCAGGAAGAAGTTAAAATTTCAGCTGCATTAAGAGGTAGCTTAAATAGCTTAGTTGTAAACTTAGCTTTAGAAATTGAAACATTAGCGAATATTCTTTCTTTCAATTTTAAAGAAGACAACTGGTATCCGGCTTGGGACTACTTAGAACACAGTCCTTTAAGAGATACCTTAGAAAAAGTATATTTCCAACTAAATAACGAAAAAATGCATATCGTTCCAATCCACGCCGGATTAGAATGTGGTATTTTCAAAAATAAAAAACCTAGTTTAGATATTATTACAATGGGACCAAATATCTATGATGTACATAGTCCAAATGAGAAATTAGATGTAGCTTCTTCTGTAAAAACATATCACTTACTTACTAATTTATTAGAAAACCTATAAATAAAGAAGGATGACTCAGTCATCCTTTAATTTTTTTAATTCTTCTTCTTTTAAACTTCGATATTCTCCTAAACTTAAGTTTGGATCAAGCTGTAAGTCCTTAATCCTTACACGCTTTAAATACACTACTTCATTATTACAGTTTTTAATCATCCGCTTTACTTGATGATATTTTCCTTCTTGAATGGTTAAATATATATGATAATCATCAATCTTATCTACCTTAGCTTCCTTAATACCTTCATGATCTAAACGAATTGAACCACTCTTTAACAACTCTATATCCTCATCTTTTAATATATTTTTTACTTCTACATAATAAGTCTTATCAATATTTTTTTTAGGAGACATTAAATTATGTGCAAATTGTCCATCATTACTGATTAATAATAAACCTTCTGTATCTTTATCTAAACGACCGACTGTAAAGATATTTTTATATGGTTCTTTTATTAAATCAAATACAGTTGCTTCCGTATCTTCATTTGCACAAAGATAGCCGGACGGTTTATTCATCATTAAATAAATATATTTTTGAAAGATGACTCTTTGTTGTTCTACCATAATACAATCATGTACTTCATCAACCTTAACATCTTCTTTTGTCACAAGTACATCATTTACATATACTTTTTTATCCTTAATTAACTTCTTAACATCTTTTCGACTACCATAGCCTGAACTTGCCAATAATTTGTCAATTCTCATCTTCTTCTGCCTCTTAATATACTAGAAAGAGATTTCACTTTAAATATTCTTTGCGGTAGATTAAATGTGGAAGTAACCAACAGATACGTAATCATAAGTAAAATCCCATAAATAGCTAAAACAACTAATCCTTGTAACTTTGATTGGTAATTTACGATAAAACCAAAACTCTTTAAACAAAATAATAGTCCATTCATACTTAATAAACCAATTGCGACAACTAAAAATCTTCGTGCAATACGCTTATAGGAAATATGATATTCATGGCTTAAGTGTCTTAAACATAAAACAATAACAACCAATGAGCTAAGAACACTGGAAGTAATGGCTCCAGTATAACCGGTAAATTTAATTAGAATAAAGAAACTTACCAGCTTTACGATAAAGCCAACAAAAATATAAATCAGATTCGCTTTACGCAATCGTAACGTCATCATTAAAGAAGAACATATTGGAGATATGGTACCGGTAATGGCAAGTAAGCTTGACCAAGCGACAAGTTCTTGACCATAAATACTAACCCCATACATCACATAATAGATTTCTCCTGCCATGATTAGTAAACAAAAACTAAGTGGAAAACATATATAGATAACGGTATCAAAAATATCTAAAATATTTTTACGAAGTTCTTGATAATTTTTATTTTCAAAAGCTTCTGTAATATAAGGTACTAATCCAGTCGAAAAACCTAATGCTAAGGTTTGAGGAATAGAAGTTAACTTATTGGCATTAACTTGTATGATACCATATACCTCTTTTGCTTGATTTTTGGTTAAAATATCAGTAGTTGTGATAAAGAAAAAGTTGGTATTTACAATATTCATACTACTTCCTAAAATTACAACAAGTAAAAAAGGTAAGCCAAAATAATATAGTTCTTTAATAATATCTTTTGCAGATAAATGACTTTTAAACGTTTGAGCTAACGCTAATTTTTTGATTGGTTTACTATGGATACGGTCGTAGCGAAACATATAAATAATCGTTACAAATGCCGCAACAAAAGCTGCTAAAATACACATATAAATAACATAGATGCGATCCATCTTAAAGAAATACACCACAACAAAGCCCATAACCAACATAAAAGAGATACGTACGACTTGCTCAATTACCTGTGAAAAAGCATACACCTTCATATCCTTAAGTCCTTGATAAAAACCTCGAATGGCACTTAAAGAGGAAACCGCAACAATCGCTAACGATAATATACGATATAAATCCGTTAGAATTTTTACATCATTTTCCAGAGCATTTTTAGCACCCATTACCCAATATGCCAAAGGATGTGCTAAAGCAAAAAAAATCAAGCCAACAATAATACCGGATATAAATAACACCATTGAGGATAATTTACGAATCATCAAAACAGTTTGATAATCTTTACGATTTAAATACTTAGCTACCATCGTAGCTACTGCAAAGGGAATTCCTGCAATACAAACATTCAGCAATAAGTCATAATATGTGTATGCAGCAGAATAAAAAGCCATGTTTGTTGTTGTGGCCATGGCATTTAAAGGAACTACATATAGTAGTCCTAATAATTTTGTAAAGAAAATTCCCGCAGAACCCGTTAAAGCTCCTTTAATCAATGATTGTTTTTTATTCGTCATAAACCCTTCATAGCACTATTCATTAGTCTTCTTTTCTGTCTCTTTTTCTTCGCTATTGTTTTCTGGTGTTGTTGTCTCTTCTACTTCAGGTTCTTTTATCATATGTTTCTTAGTAGTAATATATTCCTTATATGTAATGGAACGATTACTATTTTTCCATTGTATAACACCTTTTAAAGTAATATCTTTTTTTGTTGTAATACCACTCAACACTAACCCTTTTACAAAGTTATCCTCTATATTTACTTGATATGGAATCATGTTATATTCTTTATTTTCATAAATACCAATGGATGGAGACATTGTTTCCATATCCAATGTATGAATATCTTGATCAATCATCAAAACCTCAATATCATACATCGCCACTTGTGGATTATCAATAAACACATAATAACGATAAGTACCATCTTTTAAAGCCACTATATCAACTGAAAAATCATAATACATAGATGTATCAAGGAATTTATCGTTATCAATAATTAATTTATATATATCTTTATATCGTATATTTGCTGGCTGCTCTTTTTCTTTTACACTACCACAACCAAACAAAAATAGGGATAAGCATAATAACAGTAATTTCTTCATTCCATTTTCCTCCCTATCATTCTAGCACAAATTTATAAGCATAACTATGAAAGTTGATACCTTTTATAAAAAGGATTTATCCATAAATAAATCCTTAATTGAAATTACATACAAAATAATGTTTCTTCCCTTTGCGTATAATCGTAAATTCTTGATCAAAGGCATCCTCTTTTTTAATTACATAATTTAAGTCTGTTACCTTGTCACCATTCACCATAATACTTGATCCTTGTATCAATTCTCTTGCCTCGCGTTTACTCTTGCAAGCTTGTATTTCAACTAATACATCAATTAACAATGATTGATCTTTAATATTTGATTTAGGACTAGCAGCTAAGCCTGTCTTTAAATCTTTCGAAGCAATTTGTTTAATATCACCTTTGAATAATAACGTTGAAATGGATAAAGCTTTTTCATAAGCCATAGCTCCATGTAAATCTGTAATGACTTCTTTAGCTAACGCTTTATGAGCATTACGAAGTTCAGGATGATCCAAATGATCTTGTTCTATTGTTTCAATCTCTTCTTTTGATAAAAATGTTAATTTCTTTAAATATTCAATAATCATAGAATCCTCAAGATTAATTAGATATTGATATAATTCATAACTTGATGTTTTATTTTCATCAATCCATAATGCATTACCTTCTGTTTTACCAAACTTAACACCGGCAGAATCTGTGACAAGTGGCATAACCATACCATAAGCTGTTTTATTCAATTTCTTTTTAATCAATTCAATTCCAGATGTAATATTTCCCCATTGATCACTTCCTGCAACTTGCAAGACACAATTACGTGTTTGATATAAATGTAAGAAATCTAAAGCTTGTAAAATCATATAAGAAAATTCAGCATAAGTAATGCCTGATTCCAAACGAGATTTCACTTTATCTTTGGCAAGCATATAGTTTACATTAAAGTATTTGCCATAATCACGTAGAAAATCAATAGTTGAAATATCTTTAATCCAATCAAAGTTATTTACAACTTCAAAACCAAACACCTTTTCAGCTTGTGCCTTTAATCCATAAAAGTTATGTAACACTTCTTCTTTGGTAATCATTGGTCTTTCACTATCTGGTTTTGGATCACCAATTAATCCTGTTGCTCCACCAACCAATAAAATTGGATGATGTCCTGCCTTAGCTAATCGTTTCGAAATTAAAAACGAAGAATAATGTCCAATGTGTAATGAATCAGCAGTAGGATCTGTTCCAATATAAAATGTCAAACCACCTTGATTTAACTTGTCAATTAAAGCTTCATCACTAATGTCTTTTACTAAACCGCGCCATGTTAATTCTTCAAATAAATTCATACTCTTCTCCTTCTTAAATAAAAAACGTCCTAAAAGGACGCTCTTGCGTGGTACCACCTTAATTTGCATATCATGCCTTAAACCGTAACGGGGTTTCCGTCTTATCTTTTCAATAAGAAGCTTGAAGTTGTATTCACTACGTTGCCTGATTATTTTCACCAACCATAATCTCTCTAAACAGCATTTCCTTAGTTACTATTTCTTCGCATTGCTTTTTAAAATTATAACCACAACAGCTATGTAAAGTCAACTATACAACTTTTGTAGATTGTCTTGACTTAAAAACATAAGTTAATTTCTTTTCCTTTGATTCAATTGTTTCATCTTGTAACATCTTTGTCATTACACGCATAGAAACTGCACCTAAATCATACGATGGTATAACAAAGGAAGATATTTGTGGACGTACCATTGAGTTATATTTTGTATCAATTACACATACCACTTCCATTTCATCCGGAACTGAAACACCATTTTCATTAGCAGCATTACAAATTGCCATAACCTGTGAATCACGATTTGCAATAATTAATTGATGTTTATGGTCTTTTAAATACTCTTTTAAAAACTTATAAGAAGTACGATATTCATTTGGTATCTCAATTATATTCTTAAATGTCATTCCATATTCTTCAAAGGCTTTTTTAGCCCCTGCTACCATTTGACTCGTTGCGTACTTATTTTTACGATCTTCTAAAACCGCAATATCTTTAATTCCTTTTTGTAAATATTGTTTAATCAATTCATCGATTGCTTTTTCAATATCCACATAGACAGAACAAATCCCCTCCTTGGATACTTTATTACCGATAATCACAATTGGAATATTGTATTTTGTTAGCATATCTAATTCATCTTTTAACAATTTGTCATTATAAATGATGACACCATCTACTCTTGATTTAATAATAACATCTACAATTTCACTAACATCAACAATTCCTTCTGTAGTCGTGTGTAACATAATATTATAGTTATAGATACGAGATACATCCAATAGCCCATTAATAATTTGTCCCACATACGTAAAGCTTGCTTCCGGAATAACCAAACCAATTGTCGTTGTCTTTTGTAATGCTAATCCTTGAGCAATGGCATTTGGCTTATAACCTAAGCGTTCAATAGATTCTTCCACTTTTAATCTTGTAGCTTCTTTTACAACTTCTGATCCATTAATAACACGTGAAACCGTAGCAAGTGATACACCTGAATCTTTTGCAACATCATATATAGTTACTCTTTTCATCACTTACCTCTTTCTATTGATTATTTTTTTTCGTATCAAATAATTCTTTTACTGTTTCTACCGTTTTATCTGCAACTTGTTTACTGACTGTTTGAACCTGTTTTACCGTTTTAACAACCGTTGGATCATGTGCAATTTCATTTATTTTCTTGCTAGTTACTTTTACAACATTTGATGTCATAGTGGAAGCTTTATCTACAGCCTGTTTGACATGTTCATTGGAAGCGAAATCAGAAACATTTTCTTGAATCTTATGAATCGCTTTTTCAGTAAAGTCTTTTACATGTTCAATCACATCTTTAGAATCCACTTTTTTAACTTCTTCTTTAATGTCTTGTACAACTTCCTGTGAAGCTTCTACAGCATCCTTCATTTCTTCTGCAACCTCTTGTTTTACATCTTCAACAACTTCTTTGGCTTCTTCAAGTTTTTCTTTTGCTTCATCATAAGTCACAACATCTTCCTGCATTGTTTCCACTGTATCTTTTACTTCTTCCACAATAGCATTCTCCGGTTTTTTATCCATTGATTTTTTTAATTCATTTACTTTTTTTGATGTTTCACTTACAAGATTTGATGTTGTTGTTACTACTTTATCTACAACCTGTTTTACTGTTTCATTTTCTTTTAACTCTTGAAAACCAGCTTGAAGTTTCGTGACTGTTTTCTCTGTTAAATCTTTAACACCTGAAACCACTTCTTTTGTTTTCGATTTTGCTCCTTCAACGAATTCTTTCGTCTTCTCATGATCTTTTAATTCATTAATTTTTTGAATAGATTGATCAATCACTTTCGAAGTTGATGCTTTTATGTCATCAATTTTCTGTTCTACTTGTGATTTTTCATTAAATTCTTCATTGATTTTATCAACTTTTTCTTTTACTTCTTGTACAATTTTATCAACGTTGTCTTCCATGTATTACTCCTTACTTTCTTTTTTTACACCACTAATATAATCTTTGATATTATCCACATTATTTGATGCATAATCGACTACATTTTTTAACGCTGTTACACTTTTATCATGCATATTATCTAAAGAGCCTGAAAATTTAACAGCTGTATCTAACGGCTTTTGAGCTTTTTCAATACTTTGATTCACTAAATCAACCGTCTTATCCAATCCTTTAATGTCTAACATAATTAATTCAATAAGTTTAATAAGTTTCCTAAAAAAAACTGCCAAAAAGAACAATACAATTACTCCAAGAATAGGTAGTAATAACTTAGATACTTCATAGGCAGATAACAATAATTCATCTAGCACAACTATCACCTCAATATTAATTATACTAAAAATGAAAACATTTTCAAGATAGTTGATAACGCTTTACTAAATGAGCTAAATGATAAATATCTTTACTCGACATAAATAAATACACCACATTATGGTATTGTGCTAACACTTTAGCACCTTCTTCATCCTCACTTAAAATTTTTGAGTTTTCTATCTTATTTTGAAGATAAGTAATATCAATATCAATACCATCTTGTTTATCATCAATGCTTGTAAAATCACATAAATATACCTCATCAGCAAGTTCTAAAGCCTCTTTAAACTCTTTTGCAAAATGATAAACCCTACTTGCACGATGTGGCTTAAAAATAGCAATAATTTTTTTATTTGGGAAACGTTTTTTAGTGGCTAAAATGGTAACTTTAACCTCTGTTGGATGATGAGCATAATCATCAACAAAAACATTGTCTTGATGTTTTTCCATTACATAACGACGCTTAACACCTTTAAATGCATGTAATCCTTCTTCAATTTGTTTACAAGATAAGCCAACTAAATGTGCCAAAGCAATCACTCCTAAAGCATTCCAAAGCAAGTGCGTTCCAACAAAAGGAACTTGAAAATGACCGATATGTTCTTTATGGAATACTACATCAAAACTCATATCCACTTCCGTTTCAACAAGATTAACCGCTTGAAAATCATTGTCTTCCTTTAAACCATAAAAGTAATGCTCTTTCTTAATATTAAGTTTTCGACACTCTGGATCATCTCCAAATAGTACAACAAGTTTACCAACATTTTCAACAAACTCTTGATAAGCCATGCGGTAATCTTCTTCATCTTTAAAATAATCAATATGATCAATTTCAATATTTGTAATGATCGCATATTCAGGATAATACTTTAGAAAATGACGACGAAATTCACAAGATTCTACAATTAAATTCTGACACTCTTTCGTTAGAAATCCTGTGCCATCTCCAACTAAATAGCCAGTAGGTATATGTTGATTCATGACCGATGAAAGCATTCCAGTTGTTGTAGTTTTACCATGACTTCCAGCTACACTAAAAGAGGTATACTCACGCATAAGTTTCCCCAAGTATTCATGATATCGATAGGTTTTCACTGTGTTATTTTGATGTGCTGCTACAACTTCTTCAAAGTCATCTAAAAATGCATTCCCTATAATAACCGTCATATCATCTTTAATATTATTTGCACTAAAGTCATAAATAGCGATATTGCGCTCTACAAGAGGTTCTTCTGTAAAAAAATGCTTGCTTAAGTCACTACCAGCCACTTCATACCCTAAATCATGCAACATACAAGCCAATGCAGCCATTCCAGTACCCTTAATTCCTATAAAAAAAATCATAACGTTACCTACACTTCTTCATCAAATAGACTAATGTTCTTATTCATGATCACTTCATCTTCAATGTTTTTCATTGTTTTTTCTTCCAAAGGACTTGATTGATGCTGGCTTAAAATTTCATCAATGGAAATGTTATCAAAGTCTTCTTCAACTTTATTTTCTACAGATTCCTTTTTACTAATATTTTTTACAACTAACTGTTCTGTATTATTTCCCAATCCATAAATCGGTGAAATAACCGCACTTGTTTTACTTGTAGGTTTTTGTGGAGCATGCGTTGCTACCTTTGTTTGATGTTGTTCACTTTTAGAATCTAAAATACCAAAAATAGGAGATATTGGCGCACGAAATTCATATTCTATAGTAGGTTGTTGTGGTTTAACACGAGTCATTTTGGGTTTAGAAACTCCTGAAATATCATCATAATCAATACGATTCTTCATTTCCGTTTTTGGTTTTTCCACAACCTTTGGTTTCTCGGCTTCCACTTTAGTTGTAGGAGCTTCATCCAAATCAACCTTTTTAAATTCTGTTTTTGTTTCTACCACCGGTGGCTCTTCCGGAACCAATACATCTTCCGTCTTTTCATCTTCAAATAATAAATTAAATAATTTTTTCATACGTCCTCCTAGTAATCTCCATCATTTCCAAAATCATCTACACTTGGCTCTTCTTCGCCTTCTTGAACTTGTTTATTTCCCTTTACCATTTCATCCAAACGTCCACTTTCCGGAATCGCAACTTCAAACAATTTCACTTGTTGTTTTACGTATTCAATGGATTCTTTATTGGAATATAAACTAATTACTTTTTCTTTATCAACCTTCACCGTTTTAGCAATCTTCAACATCTGATAACTAATTGGTTCTACATCAACATTTGCAACTTGAGCATAAAACTCAAATAAATCTGTAGTTAAATATATGAAACACTCACCATCCATATCAAACACTTCGAGTTTATATGCATTGGATTTCCCATTATAATCAACGTATTCACTTTCACGTTGATAGATACGCTTTTTGTGATCCACTTGCTGTTCTACCAGTGTATTCTTATAAAACTTTTCATTAATAATGGATTGCGCATTTAAGTTCATAACAAAGTAGGCATCTTGATACTTCAACAGACTGCCAAATTGATAACTATCTACACTCCCAACACCTTTTTGTAAATAATAACTATACAACGGCTTACGATGACTAACTGATGTTTTATACTGTATGTTCTCTAAATGTTGTAAGGATGCATCTAAATTACTTTTTAAATCCTTTGCACTATGGCAAGCGGATAGTATAAAACACAACAGTATGATTAAGATTCTTTTCATAAAACCTCCTACTTAAATTGTGTACCGAACAGATCTTCATTACGTCGTTTTTTACGTTCTAAATCATGATTTAAATACTTACGTATATGATTTGCAAAAATTAAAAACAAAATAACAATAATATTTCCTAATAAAGTAATAAACAAACGACTTTCAATGAAATTGACAAACGACAAGACAATAAGTTTACTTATAGAAAAATACATAAATAATAGAATTTCTTTAATAAATAAAATTACTTCTAAAATTAGAATTTGTTCAAAGATGGATTCAGAAAGATGTTTCGCCCATAAATGATAGATAATTCCACACAATAAACATAATAAAGCATATAGTAAGAAATGATCCCCATGAATAAGGTCCATAAACATACCACATAAAAAAGTAAAAATAATTGTTTCAAACAAGTTTTTCTCTTTGACAATCAACATAAAAGAAAGAAACAAACAACTTGGGATAAAGGTAAACGATCTTAAGGCAAAATCATTTTTAAAAATAATCCCTAGTAATGCATCTATAAGGAAGCAAATAATTAAGAATATAACGTTAATCATTGCTGAGTCCCCTTTGTAACTACTTTAACATAATTAATATCATTAAAATCGGCACTAGGTTTTACAAAAATTTTCATACTGATTGCATTTGGTATTTCTTCAATCTTTGCCACCGTACCAACTAATAATCCGCTTGGAAATACCCCACCCATACCACTTGTTACTACTTGCATGCCTTCTGTAATAGTTGTATTGGCATTTAACAAAACTACATAGTATGCTTTTTCATTGGCATCGTATTTCTCTAAAATCGCATCAGCCGTATTACTATCATTAATTAAAATCTTAACAGAAACTTTATTTTTACCATCTGATGTCGTTAGTAACTTTACTACACTAGTATGTTCTGATACATTTATAATCTTACCAATCAAACCGGAAGCCGTAATCACAGCTTGATTATCTAAAACACCATCTTTTGTTCCAACATCAAGTGTCAATAAGTTATTATATGTTTCAGGTGAACGACTTAAGACAGTTGCCGAAACATAATAATACTCGTTATTAATGGTTTTTAAATCTAACATTGATTTTAGTTCTGAGATTTGATTTTGAGCTTCTTTGATACTTGCTTGCATACTAGCAATATTTGCAATTTGTTTACGAAGTTGTTGATTTTCTTGATGAACCGTCCATAAATTGGAAAAAGATGACCCAAATTCCAACACAGCTTGAAATGGGGCATCAATTAATGTATATTTTAACATTGAAAACAAACCATAACCTTTACGATTTATATGATTCATCGGTGTTGTTATTTTTACAATATTTAAGAGTAAAGATAATGAAAGCACACTTGCAATCAAGGATAATAATA
This sequence comes from Erysipelotrichaceae bacterium OH741_COT-311, assembly GCA_003858585.1. Classification (GTDB taxonomy): domain Bacteria; phylum Bacillota_I; class Bacilli_A; order Erysipelotrichales; family Erysipelotrichaceae; genus RQZE01. The sequence goes on along the minus strand of RQZE01000009.1, from coordinate 14,937 downwards.
TCTTTTGAAAAGTATTTAATTTCAAACTTATCACCAATATAATTATACCATCAACCCATGATTTTACAATTACAATAACGATTGTTGCCTAAATGAGAAAAAAGAAGTTCCATTAACAATTATATGGTCTTGTAAATGAATATTCATTAACTTTCCAACTTTTTCCAACTGTTCTGTAATTGAAATATCTGCCTTAGATGGTGTTAAGCTTCCACTTGGATGGTTGTGAGCTACAATAATGGAAGCAGCACTTTTTAAAACCGCTTCTTTAAAAATTTCCCTTGGATGTATTAAAGTACGATCTAACGTTCCTTTAAACAGCATCGAAAAATCAATAATTTGATTCTTTACATCTAAATACACCACAACAAAATGTTCTTGAAATTCATGTCCAATTTGATGATTCAACCAACGAACTAAATCATCAGGACATCCAATCACATCTGTATTCCTTAAATGTTCATATGTAATACGTTTTGACAATTCAAAGCAAGCTAAAATCTCTATAGCCTTGGCTTGTTTTATGCCTTTCACTTTCATTAAATCTTGCATTTGAAGTCGTTTTAACCCCTTACTTCCTTGTGCCAAAACCAAAATTTGATCTGCTAATTGCAAAGAGCTCACTCCGCTATAACCACTACGAATAATAATTGCAAGCAACTCTCGATTACTCAATGTTTTTACACCATAAGCCATCGCTTTTTCTCTTGGACGCTCTTGCAATGGTATTTCTTTTATTTGATAATTCATATAACCTCCAAACCATTATAGTTACAAAATTAAAAAACACGAAAAAAGATTGGTTAGCCAATCTTTAATTCAAACAATTCAATAATCTTATCAATCACTGCCTCTTCATTATTGCTTCCAATAACTTGAGTAGCCAAGACCTTTAACTCCTCAACAGCATTCTTTGTAGCATAACTTTGTGGTATTAATTCAAACATCTCTATATCATTTGAATAATCACCAAAACATACCACTTCTTCCGGTTTCATTTGATAATGTTTTAATAATCGTTTAACACCATGCCCCTTACTATTTCCTACATTAAACACATCAATCCATTGAAAAGCAGAAATCACCACTTCCAATTCCCCTTTTAACAACGATAAAGATTCATAGTGTTTTGCAATACCATTGGTATTACATAAACAAATTTTAATGATGTCATCCTTTACCAATCGCAGATCATCCACTTCAATTTTATTATGAATATAATGCATGGATTCAGCTAAATTATCTGGATGAATGTCCTTTTCTTTACGAGAATAGGTTTTATCTTTACTGCATAAAAAGATATCGACATCCTCTAATCCATCTGTAAAATCAATAACTTTTTTCACTAAGTCAGGATGAATAATGGATTGATACAGCGTTTGATGATTACTGACTACATAATTGCCGTTTTCACAGATATAATCGATGTCTAAGTCTGTATCAAACACATTTTTAATCGCACTTAAACTACGCCCGCTTGCTATGGCAAAACATACACCCTTTTCTTTTAAAGCTTGCAGCATAGAATAAAATCTTAAAGGCAATGTCTTATCATCATGCAGTAATGTTCCATCCATATCACTAATAATTAATTTATATTCCATGACTTACTCCTTCATAAACGCTTTAATTTTACTCATATTTTCATAAGCAACCTTCTTACCCTCAAAATAAGCAGCTTCTAACTTATTGATGTCTTTTTCCATAGAATCAATCGCAAAAGATGGTTGTAAAACAATCGCATGATTCAAAGCTTCTAATTTATGAATGAATTTAATAATTTCATTATAAACTAAATGTCTTCTACTTAAACGAAATGAGATTTTAGGATACTTACGTTTTAACCCTTTCATAATTAATTTTGTTTTAGAATCTAGTTTCTTTTGGAAATGAAGCGGTTGTGTCAAAATAATGACATGCTTTTTATTGCCATCTTCAATCGCTTTTAAAATAGGTATAGAATCACTAACTCCACCATCAAAATAAAACTCATCATTGATTTTAACCGGTGGAAACATTCCCGGTATTGAACATGTGGCAATAAAAGGAGCCGTTGGATCTTCTAGTTCACTACATTCGAAATATTCTATTTCACCGGTATGTGCATTCGTCGCTCCAGCTAGAAATTTACCCGGAAAAGCCTTAAACGTTTCATAATCAAAAGGTAATAACTCATGAGGAATTTGTTTAAATACAAAATCAATCCCAAAGATACTACGATCTTTGATGATATTATTTAAACTAACATAACGAGCATCGTTACGATAACGACGTAAAATTTCCATATTACGCCCTTTTTGTTTTGAAATATATGATGCAGCATTACTAATTCCTGCACTTACACCAATGACATAATCAAATTCAATATCATTCTCTAAAAATGCATCTAAAACACCCGCAGTAAAAATACCTCTTAATGAACCACCTTCTAGTACTAAACTTGTCATAACAACCTCCTATAATTTAAATATAATACCTAGCAATGCAAAACTAATAATGACAACAATAGGGTGCATTTTTTTATATTTTTGATAAACAAATACACCTATTGCAAACAAAACAATAGATTTAATATGAATTGCCTCAAATATATTTCTACTTGTATTGTATGCCTCATGATTAAAAAAAGCTATCAAAAAAATATTTAAACAAGCTGAAAAAATAAAACCTAAGACGATTGGCTTAATCATACGAAAGATACCTTGTACATACATGCTGTTTTGAAATCGATCTAACATTTTACCAATCATACTGATAATAATGATGCTAGGTAACACCAAAGAACCAGTAGCAACCAACGCTCCCACTACACCATATACACGATAACCAACATACGTTGCCATATTAATTCCTAAAGGACCCGGTGTTGATTCACTTACGGCAATCATCATTGTTAAAACATCAGTATCAAACCATTGATAGGTCCTTCCTATTTCTGAAATAAAAGAAATGGTCGCAAGTCCACCACCAATGGCAAATAGTCCTGTTTTAAAAAAAGCTAGAAACAAATCCAAAATAACGTACATGCTTATGCCTCCTTATGAAAATAAAGATAACCTATTGTTAGCAAAGAAGTCGCTATGATAATAGCAACTTGTGAAACTTTAAAAACATACACACATATAAAAGAAGCGAAAAACATCATGAAACCTATATAATTTTTAACAGCACTCTTATATAACTTATAGATAGAAACAGCCATCAAAACACAAACTGCAATTTTAATACCCCCTAAAGCATGTTTTACAATGAAAACATCTTGAATATTAGTTAATGTTACCGCAAAAAGCATAATGATGATAAGTGAAGGTGTAATTACTCCCAAGGTAGCAATTACACCACCTAAAACTCCCTTAAATTTATAACCGATTAAAGTAGCCGTATTCACCGCAATGACCCCTGGTGTACACTGTCCTATGGCATAGTAATTTAAAATTTCTTCTTCGCTTGCCCAACCTCTTTTTTCAATCAGTTCTTTTTGAATCATCGGTAACATAGCATAACCACCACCAAAGGTAAATAAACCTATTTTAAAAAACGCTACAAATAATTTGAAATACATTAGAAATCCTCCTTAATATGCCTCAACAATTGTACATAAGTTTTGTAGATTTCTTTATCCGTTTGATTATCAAAATACATATGACCCACTACATGACCCTGATGAATCATAAATAAAACCGGTGTGTCTAACTGATTTTGATTTAAAAAACGATAAAAGTATGCATTGAGTTGTTGATCATTTTCATAAACATAAATATCATGCTTATAATCACTACAAACATCATTTAACACATGATAATACATAAAATCTTTATCAAAAATTAATAATGGTCCATATCCATCCTGCAGTAACGCTTTTACATCCTCTTGTTGAACCTTGTAAAAACAATTCGAATTTTCTATTTCCATCCGTATTCCTAAAACTTCAGGATTTTTTTGTACCTTAAAAAAGATAGTGTCTTCACTACATGCAACCAAGAAAAATAGTATGAGTATTAAATATATTTTTTTCATGCATTCATTATATAGAAAATACTTTTTATTTTCTAGTTGAATTCATTCCTATATTGTGTTATTATTTTTAAGCAATTGATGGCTCGTTGGTGAAGTGGTTTAACACAGCGCCCTTTCACGGCGTCATTCACGGGTTCGAATCCCGTACGAGTCACCAATTTAGGGGTGTAGTACAATGGTAGTATGATGGTCTCCAAAACCACAGACGGGAGTTCGATCCTCTCCACCCCTGCCATATAAAATTTTAAAGCCTTGTTGGGCTTTTTTCTTTTTATCGATATTTTTGTAAATAATACACCATATTGGTAACAAAGCGTATTGGTAATATACGCCCTAAAGCTACGTATATTTTATTTTTCCAACCATACGTGCATACTTTTTTTCTTTTTAACATAGCCAAAAATCCATAAGAAGCTACTTTATATCCATCATCTTGAAATTTGCTAGCTAAAAAATGATTATGAATATTGGCATTCGTTGCAAATGATGTTTTCGTTGGTCCAGGACATAGTGTTGTAACAAAGACACCACTTCCTTGTAATTCTTTTTGTAAAGCCAATGAAAAAGATAACACGAAGGATTTGCTGGCATAATACACACTCATAAAAGGTCCTGGCATAAAGGATGCTACTGAAGCAACATTTAAAATATAACCCTGTTTCTTCTTGACCATTTCTTTTGCTAGTGTATGTGTTAGATGAACCAATGCCTTGATATTTAAATCAATCATATCCAATATATCAAAAGCACTCCCCTCAACAAAGCAACCATAAAATCCTTTACCGGCATTATTGATTAAGACATCAATATCATAAGCTTCTAATTCTTTTAAGATAGCATTTCTTTCATTTTGTTAAATCAAATCACACTTTATACATACTACATCGATATTATACTGATGCATTATATCTTTTTGGATCTTTTTCAATTGTTCAAAATTGCGTGCAATTAAAATTAAATTATGATTATGTTTTGCTGCTACATAAGCAAAATGATAACCAAGTCCACTGCTAGCACCTGTAATTACGGTATATTTCATAAACATCTCTTTATTCCTTTGTTATAATAATTATAGAGGCGATTTTATGAAAAATAAAGAACAAATCATGTATAACCCAAATACCAAAGAACAGCTAAAAAAACGCTTACAATGCCAAGAATTATGTTTTCAATACAATCAGTTAAAACCAAGTCAAATCCTAGAACAAGAAACGCTATTAAAACAAATCCTGCATATTGAAGAAACCTTTCACATCGAACCACCTTTTTATTGTAATTACGGAAGCAACATCTATATAGGACATCACTTTTCAAGTAAACATAATCTACAGATTATGGATAATGAAAAAGTAACAATCGGTAACTATGTTTTTATTGATGAAAATTGTTGTATACGTTGTGGAAGTCATCCATTTGATTTTAACATTCGTAATACAGGCTATGAATTTAAAGCTCCGGTCACGATTGGAAATAATGTATGGATTGGAGCCAATGTTACCATTCATCCCGGAGTATGTATTGGTAATAATGTTGTTGTATTAGCAAATACCTTTGTCCAACAAAGCTTAGAACAGGATGGTCTTTACGGAGGAAATCCATGTGTTAAACTGCGTGATTTATAAAGATCTAAAATTTATTTTCGATTCATTATAAATACGCTATAATAAATATAATTATATAAGGAGATTAGAAAATGATAGATTATACTCAAGGGTCAGGAAAACAATATCACATTCAAGTAGGTCAAGGTGAAATTGGAGAATATGTATTGCTTCCAGGAGATCCAAAACGATGCGCTAAAATTGCTCAATATTTCGATAATCCGGTCTTAATTGCGGATAGCAGAGAATATGTAACCTACACTGGTTATTTAGATGGTGTAAAAGTCAGTGTAACCTCTACCGGAATTGGTGGTCCCAGTGCTTCCATCGCAATGGAAGAATTGGTGAAATGTGGAGCTAAGACATTTATTCGTGTGGGTACATGTGGTGGTATTGGCATTGATGTCAAAGGTGGCGATGTCGTAGTGGCAACAGGAGCTATTCGATTTGAAGGAACAAGCAAAGAATATGCTCCTATTGAATTCCCGGCAATCGCTGATTTAGACATCACAAATGCATTAGTGCAAAGTTGCAAAAAAGCAAATGCAGCTTATCATGCTGGTGTTGTGCAATGTAAAGATGCTTTTTACGGACAACATAAACCGGATGAGTTACCAAACCATATCGAACTAAATCGCAAATGGGATGCTTGGATTCGCTTAGGCACGAAAGCCAGTGAAATGGAATCTGCTGCCTTATTTGTTGTTGCCTCTTATTTAAAAGTACGTTGTGGATCTATTTTCTTAGTCGTTGCCAATCAGGAAAGAGAAAAATTAGGTCTTGAAAACATCCAACATCACGATACCGATATCGCCATTAAAATAGCGATTGATGCGATTCGTACATTAATCAAACAAGATCAAGCTGTATAAATTAAGCTCTAAAGAAAACAAAACGCTACTTATCACAACTGTAAGTAGCGTTTATTTTTTACTTTAGTGTTAGCATTTCCTCATAAATACGATATAACTCTTTTGATTCTTCTTCATTCATTTTACGTTCTTTCGCATTGTGTCCTTCAACCGTAGCAACATGATTCTTTACAAGCACCCCATCCTTTACCACCGCAACATCCGGAACATACAATCGAGGCTTATTTGTCTCTTTATCTAACCATAAATCTTCCTTCATGATCTCCACAATTTCATTCTTTAACTCTTCCTTCATATTATCTTCTTTACGCATATCAATATAATAGATAACTTCAACCTTGTGATCAAGAGCCACTTGATTCAAAATCGGAAGTGCATCTACACACCAAGGACATTTCGGAAAACCAAAATATAAGAATGCGGATTCTTTCTGTTTGAAAACAGCAATCGCTCTTTCCAAGCTAATTTCTACAAACACATGCTGTTTGGCATCAAAATCTTTATATGCACTCATATCTGCATATACTTGCTTGACATCTTTTAAACGATAGTCAAACTCTTGACATGGAACTTCTATATCACAAGGACCATCTTGATTACTGTGCTCTTTTGTTACTTGATTACATCCAACCATCATCCACAGTGCCATTAATAGGATTAAAAATTTTTTCATACTACCTCCTAAATTTATAACTATCTTACAACTAAACACATAATAAAACAACAAGTTTATGATAAAATATAAACATGAAAAAATATAACACACACATACTTTATGGAATATCCATTTTATATACCCTTCTTTTATTAAAAAGCAGTAATCCCTTTACAACTAATTTTACTCACCTGGTAAATCATAAACAACAATTTCTCAGTGTACTTATTTGGTTAGTCATTAACCTTCTTTACTATTTTATAGCTTTTAAAAAATTGAATCCTAATTTTAAATTACAATATTACTTTCCCATTGTTATTGCTTCCTGTTTAACAATTTTGACACCCTACCATTTAACAAAATATCCCATCATAAGCAATCTTCACGTCCTAGCCGGTTATTTAAGCTTTATACTTTTAAATCTACACATCATTTACACACTTTTTTATTTTGAAAAAAATTATTTATCACTGTATATAGGTATCGCTTTTATTCTCGGAACTGAAGTGCTACATTATGGAGCAATTAACACCCTATTTCAAGTATCCTACACCATTTTAATCAATACTTTACTATTCATAATAATAAAAAGGTCTAAATAGACCTTATATTACTTACTCTTTGTTGTAGCTTTCTTTGTAACTGTCTTCTTTGGTGCAGTTACTCTTTTCGTTACCGTTTTCTTTGTTGTAGCTTTTTTTGTAACTATCTTTTTTTCTACTGGTTCTTTTTTTGCCACAGATTTCTTTGAAGCTACTTTTTTAGTAGGTGTTTTTTTAACTGTTTCTTTCTTTACAGCAACTTTTTTTGTTTCTGTCTTTTTTGCAACCGGTTTTTTTGTTACTTCTTTTTTAGGAGTAACTGCTTTTTTAGTTGTAGTTTTCTTCACAACTTCTTTCTTCGCAACTACTTTTTTCGCAGGTGCTTCTTTTTTCACAGCCGTTTTCTTTTCAGCTACTTTTTTAACAGGCACCTTCTTAACAGCGTCTTTCTTTACAACTGATTTTTTAGTAGGTGCTTCTTTTTTCACGACCGTTTTTTTCGTAACTGGTTTTTTCTCAACAGCCCCTTTGTTTGTTGCTTTTTTCATAGAAATTCCTCCACTATTTTTGTTATTCTATATAAATATTCTATTATAATTGTTTTATAATGTAAAATACTATTATTAATTTAAAGCCTATTTTTAGGGCTTTTTTACATTTTTTAAATAATTTTATATAAAAATTAAATAAAATTATTTGTAATTTTAATTTACAAATAACTCATTATGTTATAAAATAAATTCATCCCTGGATGGCGGAATTGGTAGACGCAAACGACTCAAACTCGTTCGGAGAAATCCATATCGGTTCAAGTCCGATTCTAGGGACCATTTAATAGAATGAATTAATCTTCAAAACACTCAAAAGTCCTTATAAATAAAGGACTTTTTTATTTCTTATTTTAGGTTATATATCATAAATATATGGCAAATAATCATATATTTGTCCCGAAATTGTCCCGAAATATATTTTATACTGAAAATAAAAAAGACCTACCCACATTTATGAAATGCCCCCCATAATTTGGACATAGATTATGGAGGTGCACTTCAATTGAAGTGAGTAGGTTATTTTATTTGTCTAAAACTTTGATTTTTGTATCAATAGCTTTGTCTAGTTGCTGTCTAGCATAGTTTTGCATGTAGTCAAATGAATTTTGTACAATTTTTCAACATCCTTTGTAAAAATAGGCTTTAAAAATACAGGGATAAGATTGTAAATTCTCGATACAACATATTCAAACTTCTTAGATCCTACTTTCATATCCTTGAAACTATCTTCAGCTTGAACGATATAACGAAGCACTAAATCTTTAAGTTTTGACTTCGTTTTTAAATATGAGATTAGAAACCCTAACACAACAGTTAGAGTAGTAAGTAATAATTTCATTAAATCCATAATTTCCTCCTTCGTTTGTTTTTCGTGGCACGACCACGCGAGATTTCATTAAGTGCTAGTCCTATCGTTGCTATGCCTCACGAGAATATAAAAAGAACGGATTTTATCCGCCCTAATTACCTAAATTATTTACTTTTTTAAAAATTATGGTATCATATAAGTACGGATAGGTTGTTGTCACGAGCCCCGCATGGCATGTGGTTTCAACCTATCTTTTTTATTTTCTTAAAATACCGATAATATGATTATTAACTATAATAATACAGTCAATATTCTTACCGCTTCTTAACATCCTATATTCAACCATTGTTAATATATCTGCATCAAGAATATTTTTTTGTATTTCTAAAACAACTCCACCGTTTTTATTTACTTGATTAATAGCTTTTCGCAAATTACTATCAATTGTTGACTTTGATGATGCCTTTTTTATTTCCCATTTTTTATCATTCCACTTAAAATCTGGATATTTTTTTCCTTCAGTTTGATCAATTTCTTGTATATGATGAAAATCCCCACCAAACTTTGAATGAATAAATTGAATTACATCTTTTTCATGCTTATGCTCATTGTCTTTAAAATTGTCATCCTTTGTTATTTTGCCTTGATTAGGTTTCGCTTTATCAAAATACTCTTTAGCAACATTTTTAATTTTATAATGAATTGGATTATATTCTAGAGCTTCTTTCAGTTCTTTTTTTAATTTGTTCTTATTAATAATTTTATCGAACTTTCCACTCTCAATCATGGCACTTTCTAAGTCTTGACCATCTTTAATAAAAATTCTTCTTCCGCCTACCGTTCTCCACACACCCATTAGATAGCACCTGCCAATACTCGTTCCATTTGAAGCTTCAATCCTGTTGCCTCTGAAAAATCTTTATAGTAGTTGAACGTCTTTTTGTACTTAACCTTCAACTCGGTGTATGTTTCTTTCTCTCCAGCTTCTTTCAATAGTTTCATCTTTACCTGCATGGCTTTTAGATTTCTTTCAAGCTGTCTTTGCTTTTGTGTAGCCTCGTACTTAGTATATGAATTCTTTTCGAAAGATACCTTTTTGTTTGCTTCATGGTTAAGGAGATCTAATTCCTCATCGGTGTAATTACGTTTAGATACACCAGGAATAAAAGCATCGTAGTGGTGATAACAATTAGCACCGAGAAGTCCAGTAACAGTTCCTAAACCACACACTGTCACAAGTTCATCTTTCGTATATACGCGTCCTTGCCATACCTGATGCGTTGGTCTAGCCGTCGAATGATAACTAACCTCAACAAAATCCGTTTTTAACCTAGCCATGTTATCTTCAGCTGTTTTATTTGTTATCTGATTCAAACCTGACATAACAGCTCGACGAACGGCAACATCGATACGATTGTGATATCCACTTTCATAATCGATGTATCGAATACCACTTTTTACCATCTCGTTTACTGTATAAGTGATGGTTTGGCTGTAATTAAAAGAACCAGTCGCTAACTCTAGCACTGCCTGGTTCAATTTCTTTGTATAATAATCACTTAACTCAACAACTCTATTACCTGTTATGCCTGTTACGAATCCTAGTGACTTTGTTATGTTATCGATTTCGCCATTAGTGATGTCACTTACCGACTTAATGAGTTGCTGCAATTCTGTATTGTCTTTAAACTCAATAAAATCGACTCCCGTTTTAGTATAAAGCTCTTTATCTCGAACATAGCCCTTTTCAATCACTTTGTTGTAAAGTTCATTTAACTCTTTATCTGTGATGTCTAGTGCTTTCTTTAGATACTGATTGATTTCTTTTTGGCTTACGCCCAGCTTTCGCAACTTCTCAATCTGATAATCTGTGCTAGATCCAATCTCGTTTGCTAATTTAAGCTTTCTAACAATATCCAGCATTAGTTTTTCCTGAAGATCATTGAAGATTTTAACTATCTTGTTAGGAATGACCTCAAGCTCATCATGTTTATACACTATTCAAGCACCTCATTTACAGGTTCAGGAATTTTTTTAGCTGCCGTTGCTTCATCTTCACCATACCACTTCATACGATACTCAACTAAAGACATAACCCCCATAGCAACATCTTGTCTGTCTTGAGCTCTTTCGACCTCTTCATCAGTTAAAATGCTGTCTTTAAAATTGCAAGTAAAATTAAAATTGCTAGTATATAACCCATTATAAAAAGCTAGTGCATAGCATAAATCTTCTAAACAGTCTTTCAAATTATTTTGAATGGCATTGACCATATCATATTTACGCTTTTTGCTAGCTTTAATTTCTGTAGCTGTTTTATCAACCACTTCATTTTTAGATAAATCACCATAAGCTAGAGAACAATTAAATTCAACTCTTCTTAAATACTCATTTAACCCTTGTATAAAGTTACTGTCTCTTATTTCAGGATTAAATGTATCAATAGCATCTTCTTTTTCAACCCCAATAAATAATTTTTTTCTTCTTGTTGGTAAAGACAATTTATTATCTTTATCCTTTCGAACTGTTGTCCAATCAGCAAATACTGCTCTTTCTGCACTATCATATTCATAATCAAGCCTAGCATTTTGAATATCAGCTTTTTTAATATGTTCAATTGCATTTTCAAAAATTGATACACCATTAAATGATTTATCAATTCTATTAGGAATTGGATTTCTATAATAACCAAAAGCAACTCTATCCATTTTAGGATATGTAATTTCTTTCGGAAGGTTAGCCCACTCTTCTATATTGTTTAATAATGTTTCACCACCTAATTGGCCTTTTTTACCTTTAAAAGCTTTGTTAGTTATAGTTAATCCACCTTTATTTAAAAAGTGTGATTCTATACGGTAATAATAATCCTCCCCAATAATTTTAGTTTGAATAAAGGCACATTTAATTAGTCTTCCAGAAGCGCTAAATTCAATTGGAATAATATTATCTGCATTAATATACTCCACCTTATTTTCACCTAAAGGCTTAATAACAAAACTACCTAAACCTAAAGCGTTTTGAAAAGCTTCATTTAAACCCTTAATAGAATCGTTAAATACTTTATCCAGTTTTTCATTATCAATTTTTACTTCCATTTCAGATAATGTAACATTAGCGAATTCTTTACAAATTTCAGATTCTAATTTTAAGCTTTTAATGTCATCAGTACACCACTCAGCTTCACCCTTAAGCATCAAATCCCACTCTTCAATCTTTCTTACCATAAATTGACTGATTGAAATTTCATGGCCAACACTTTTCTTTAAAATTTCTCTTGAAAACATCCTATTCCATACTCCTTTCAAAAATTCAATAAACTTTCTTAACATACATCATTATTGCCCCCTTCGTTTCCAAATAGGATTTGTAGCATATCTCACTGCATCGATATGGTGATTATTCTTATCAGGATATCCAGTGATTATATTACCTTCTTTGTCTCTTTCATATTCGTACTCAATAAATTCGGTTGCTGTATGTGGGCAACGTTCATCATCAATTACAATTGCTTTTAAAGATTGCAACCACTTCATACTATAATCAACACTGCCTGGTCCTTTTTCTGCAGCTCTTGCTGCAATACCATACGTTCTATAATCACCAATAGATTTATTTTCAGCGCTATCACAGATGACGATTTCACCTTCTTCAATGTATTTCTCTTTTAGTTCTTGCGCTGTTTTTTCATTACTCATTTTATTAGCTCTGAACTCTTTGAAAATATATAAAGTTAATCTAGCGCTATCATAATGAGCTCTGTTATATGCGAACGGGTCAGGATACCAACCCCAGTCAACACCGTTCCCAATTCTGTCAAATTCTTTTATTTCCTCATCCGTTATTTTTCGAATAACGATGTTTTCAAACACATTTCCGCCTGTTCCGTTTGCCTCACCAAGGTACTCGTGCTCATACGCGATCGGATTTATCTCTTTTAAAAACTCCGCTTCTTCGATGAAAGGAACTCCTAACCACTTAGCAGGAACGCTTCGATAATCGATTTTGTGAACTAAACGGTTTGCTTTTGATAATTTAGTGTATTTGTTTGCCCAGTTAATAGCACTTTTAGGTGGGTTAAAACTTTTAAATATCCATGCTAAGTCACCACCGCGAATTGCTGATTGTTCAATCTTTCTGATTGATTCAGGGCCTAGAAACTGGTCCAATTCTTCAAACCATAAAATACCAATGTACCCAAAAGGAACTTTAATAGATTTTACTTTGTTTGGATCATCCGCACCCCTAAAGAAAATCTTTTGTCCTGTTCGTATCCTAGTGATTTCTACTGGATTTTTTGTCGCGTGAAATTCTGAATTTAATCCTAATTGGTCAATTGCCCATATTAGCTGGTTGTATACAGAATCTTTCAAAGTGTTACTTACTTGACGCATAACTAAAGCGTTTAGATTTTCATACTTCATCATCAAATCAATGATTGTAAGTGAAATAAAAGATGACTTAGTCGAACCACGACCGCCTTCTAAAACGTATTCTAGATGATTATGTTCATGCATGTCATGTAATACTGAAGCAAAAGATGGTGCAATATTTAATGCAGGTATACCTTTGTACGTATCCTCTTGAACGTTATTGCGTTTGTTATACTCTGCCATTTCAACGTTGTGCTGCTCTTGCTTAATCTTCAGCTCTGCTTTTTTAATGTCTAAAAGCTGTTTGTCGCTTTCAATACCATTAAACCTCTGACAAAGCTCAATCGCTTTAGTGTTTCCTTTTAATGCTTGCTGATACGTGCTTACAGCGATCGCCATGGCATTGTCCACTTCTTCATCTACTCCAAGAGATTTCTTTATCTTCTCTTGAATTTTTTCATTAGCAGGCATTGACAAAAGAAGTCGCATTGATTCTTCAATCGATTTTTTCTTTTTCTTTTCTTCTGCTGACTTCTTTCCACCTTTAGCACTCATTTTCAAGTGTTTTGCTTTTGGCATGTCAGTGGTTTTGATTAGATTCTTGCTATTGGCCACGGACATCACCTCCATTATGTTTAATCAAATCTAGCTCACTGAATACTTATATCCGTACGTCTTAGCGTTCTTCTTAAGCCACCAATCAGCACCTTTGTCATAATTCAAATTAGCTGGCCACTTTGCTTTTTTAACGGCTTTGATAAACTCCTTGCTTTTGAAGTTTTTCGTCTTGAAAAAGCTGTATGTTTTCTTAGTTCCAACTGCCACAATTCCATTTTCTCTAGTTGATGATACCGAAATTAAATCGGCATCACTGAAATTACCACCGCCTGGGTGATTATGAAGAATTACTTGTCCTTTTCCTCCTGAAATAGCAACCGACGACCTGCTTCCTTTGATGTGTTTATGCACAAAGCCATCGCGATCAACGACTACACCGTATTCAACGTCAGCACTGGCATATTTCTTTTTAAACAATTCTAGCGTTTTGTCATAGGATCTATTCTTACCGCCGACATTGAATTCTGCTGGAAACTTTACCTCAGACAAAGGATTTCCTCGATCTCGCGCATGGGAGAATCCTCCGCCTAACGCTGTTGGTCCTGTGGCACCTCGTCCTCCGTTATAATGATTAAAAAAAGCTTCAGTCCTTAAAACTAAAGCTCCAATCGTTTCATTTTGTATTTTGTGTTTTAATAACTCTTCAAAGCTTTCAAACTTGATGGATTGTTCCGTATCAAAGCTGTAAAGCTCTAAATCATTGAATAGAATGAACTCTTCATTCATCTTGATCGCGTTATTGTTTTTGAGTAATTTTTTAAAATACCCTAATTCCATAATTATTTTTTATTCCTTTCATTTTCCCAATAATAAATATCCACCCGCCTAGCGGGTGGTTTTTCATTTTCGGGCTTAGCCCTACTATCACTGGCTGCACACACGTGTGCTTTTATCGCCTGCCAG
>RQZE01000008.1 GCA_003858585.1 Erysipelotrichaceae bacterium OH741_COT-311 | reverse complement strand
GGCTTATTCAAAGTTTAGCATAAGAAGGACTTTTTTGTTCATCGCTTAAGCTCATCTTTACCCACGCCACTATGGCGTGGTTTTTCTATATAAAAAAGGACACATCGTGTCCTTTCTTTTTGGTTGTAAAAAGTACTTAAATATGGTTAAATGTATTTGAGCTATTTTAATAAATATTAGAAAGAAAGAGGATATTTAAATGAAGTTAGTGTTAGTAAGACATGGACAAAGTGAATGGAACTTAGCAAACCTATTTACCGGATGGACAGATGTTGATTTAAGTGAAACAGGTGTTAGCGAAGCAAAACAAGCTGGAAAATTAATCAAAGAAGCAGGTATTGAATTTGATATTGCTTATACATCTGTATTAAAACGTGCAATCAAAACTTGCCAATTCATCTTAGAAGAATCAGATCAATTATGGGTTCCAATGGAAAAAAGCTGGAGATTAAATGAACGTCACTATGGTGCATTACAAGGCTTAAACAAAGCGGAAACAGCTGAAAAATATGGTAAAGACCAAGTACATGTATGGCGTAGAAGTTACAACGTATCTCCACCGGAAATGGATGTAGAACAAGGGAAAGCCTTCCGTGCAGATCGTAGATATGCAATGTTAGATGAAAAGTTAGTACCTCTTACTGAAAACTTAGAAATTACATTAGAACGTGTAATGCCATTTTATGAAGACCACATTGCACCAAGCTTAAAACAAGGTAAAAACGTTTTAGTAGCTGCACATGGTAACTCATTACGTGCATTATGCAAATACTTAGAAAACATCTCTGATGATGTAATTACAGACTTAGAAATTGCAACCGGTCAACCAATTGTATTTGAATTATCAGATAAGCTAGAAATTATCAGTAAAAAAATCTTAACTACAAACGAATAAAAAATAAAACACTTCTGCTTAGAAGTGTTTTTTATATAAAAGACAAACCGATATTTTAAAGGGTAGCTTTTCGCTACCCTTTGCACTGTTTCACAATACTTTTATGATTTTAAATACGAACAATTCTAGCTCCTAAAGGAAATAGTGCTAGTTTTGCAAACTTGAAGCATTGTAAGCCAAATGGAATCCCAATAATTGTTAAACACAATAGAAAGCCTAAGATAGAAAACCCTAAGGCTAATTGAATCCCACCAAAGATAATCCAAAAGACGTTTATAATAAATGAAAATGCTCCATATCCATATACGACATCTTTTCCAAACGGAGAAAGGGCTAATCTTGCAAACTTAAAACACTGTACACCAACAGGAATACCGATAATCGTAATACACCATAATACTCCCACTACAAACCAACCAAGCGCTAACCAAACTCCACCAAAAATAAACCAAATCAGATTTCCAATAAAACTCATAAATCCTCCTACTGTAACTGTAGCCTTATTCTATACGATTTTATCCTTCTTGGCTAGTATCTTTGAAACCTTGCAGATGTTGTGATAGAATCGAAGTCTCTAAAGAAGTGGTAAAACATGGTTTGACTTTTTCTTCTACATGTTGTATCACAGTTTGAATATGTCTTTGATTGATTTGTGTTGCATTTTGATACAATAACGTTAAACTTTGTAAGATTGCTACTACAACTTGTAAATCTTCTTTGCCATATTGCATTAATGGTAAATAAAAGGTTTCTAAATCATCTTGAAAGCCATAAGAACTATAGTAAATACGAAATTGTCTATTTTCTGCCTTTTGGATGTGATAGGTATCGATGCTTGCCATCGGTGATAATAAAACCCCTAATTTATTAATACAGTGAATTGCGGTATTTGGGTCGTTGATACCCGGAGAAATCGCACGCAAAGCAATCTCCAGTAACTTAGTAATGTTATAACGATAATCTGTGGCTGCCAGTTTTTGATCTTGAAACACAAAAGTATCTAAAATCTTTTCTTCCAGTTCTTCTTCAAAAACATCTTTTAATGACACTGTTGCGATGTCCATTCCCTTGGCAACGTATTGTCCAATCTTACAATCTATGCTTAAGTAGCCTTCCTGATCTTTCATCATGCTTAAAATCGCATCCAAATCAACTAAGCTAAAATAACCGGATTGTTTGGCTTGAATTTGATGGGTTACATAATGCTCCTTACGTTGAATGGCTTGGCTTTGTTTACGAATCGCTACTTCTTCATCAATGACTTTCTGTGCCATATCCGCAACATCTAAAATGACATTCACGCCTTGAAACTTCGTGATGACTTCTTGTACAAAAATAATGAAATAAATAATACAAATAATCGAATAAATAATCGCTACAAAGCCTGAAATTACCGCTTCATTATGCAACACTTCTCGTGTAAAGATTAAGGATCCTATGCAATAAAAGAATCCACCAATGAAGATACCAACTACTTTTAAAGTAATCTTTCGATTAATAAAGTTTTCTACTACTCTTGGTGTAAAACTGGAAGCATAGGTATTTAATACCGTTAAAATGGTTGAAAAGGTAAAGGTTGTGATTGTTAAAAAGGCTGCTGCTAAAGATGTTAAAATTCCTTGTGAAAAATCCACACGAAGTTTAATAATATCCGGAAGAAAGTCTTTGATTGGTAAAATTCGCAAATCAATCAAGGAAACTACAAACAATAAAACAATCGAAAACGCAATGTATTCCAGTGTATAAATCCATGTAATATTTTTAAGAAAGAAAACCTTTAGTTTTTGCATGATAACCCCCTAATGTTTTACTATACTGTATCATATTTCTAGCATCTAATTTTAATATATACTACCTTATTCGATTGTCTTTGCAATGTCGTAGTAGCCTTCTAGATAATTAGAATGTTTTACTTCATGCATTGTGTATTGAATGTCCATACTGTCAAACAGACTTTTACGTTTTTTAATATATTGTAAATCACTATGTTCACTAATTATTTCATGATAAGTAATGGTGTTATGAATATACCTAGAAGCTTCTGGATGCATATTCTTTAAATAAGCACGATAACTAATCAGCCACCATAAATCAATCTCGGATTCATCCAGTCCTAATCCTATAATCTCAATATCATCAATCAAGAATAAAATTGCCCAAGAATAAGTTTCAATGATGTCTGGAGTAACTTGTTTATTTTTTAAAACATGCAATAGTGGTGATGTTTCCTTCAACGCAAGTTTACCACGTAGATATTGAATAGTGCCTGCATAATGTTCATAGCCCAAACATAAGGTTTCAGGTTTATCGGCTTCTCCATGAATATGAAAGATGTAAGTATCTTGAAGTTTACGATAACGTCTTAAACTATACTTAATTTCTTTTTGATTGGATGTAAGGTCTTCATCAGCAAGGTTGTAGGTATGTTTTAAGTAGTCTTCTATTACATAGTCGTAGTTGGTTGTTAGAATGCGTTTATATCGTTTGTCTTTTAAAAAGTAACTATGTGGTACCATTTCCTTATCATCTATGGCTTTGATTTCCTTTACCTTAGATGCGATTTCTTCTTTAAGAAGAGTATATACGTTTTTGTGGTGTTTTTGCTTACTTACATGATTGGCAATGCATTCAAACTGCATAGGAAAACTGATGTCAGGATGTATTTTATCTTTTAGATGATAGTGTTCTTTCATGCTGTTTAAAAGGTTTCCCCAGTCTATGTTTGTATTTAGACAACGATTTAATCCATTTCCAATTAAGAGTGTTTTCATAGATGACCTTTCTAAAAGGGTTTTAAAATCCTTTATTGCCTTCTTTAGTTTTATTATATAATAGTCTTATTGAGGATGGAATGTGAAGGGGATTATTATGTTACTCATTATTTTATTTGTTTTTGCATTTTTTTGGTTTCAGAGATTAAATTATCATAAAACTCCTTATTATATTAGATATCAAACACCATTTTATATCTACTTTTTAAACAAAGGAAAACGTGCCGAAATTCATTTTTATAATCAATTAGTTGCTATGGGGGTTGAAGATATTGTAATGAATGTAGTGTTGGAAAATGATGAAAAAGAAATTGAAATAGATTGTGTGTTTGAATTTAACGGAAGTACGTTTGTTGCAGAAATTAAAAACTATGCAGGAAGTGTGTATGGCACATCGTTTAGTAGTCAATGGACACATTATCTTGGTAAACAAAAGTATCGCTTTCAAAATCCACTACGTCAAAACTATGCACATACAAAGACTATTTCAGCCTTTACAGGTGTTGATCATGACTCATTGGTTTCGGTGGTTGTTTTTGCCAATCGAACAAGGCTGAAAACAGATATAAGGAATGTCATTAAATTTAATCAAATAGAAAAATTCATATACGACTATCACCCTTTACTAAAAGGTGTTGTAGATGAGCTGTTACCTTATGAAAACAGAAAGAAGTTTAGTTAAAGCTAAACTTCTTTTTATATTTAAGAATTGTAAGTAATTATTCAACGATTATAAACTATTTTATTTTCGAATTATTGTGGAAACAATACTTTCAATATCTGTGCCATCACTTGATTTCACCAACCCAGTATCCGTATCCTTAAATAACATACTATAAATTAAAAGTAGTTGATTTTCATCTATATGATTTCCAGCATATATTAATGCTTGATAAAATCTAGTTAATGCAGCTTTTTCTTCATATACTAACTGAAGGTGCCTTGAAGAAAGCAAAACTTTAACTTCTATCCTAATGATATAGACAAAAAATGTTATAATTGCAATCAAGAAAAAACTTTTATTTAAAATTATATTCTCTTTCAAATTAGATTCATAGATTGTTGGAATGAGCCAACCCAATGAGTAAATCAACAAAATAGCGGTACAGATAGTAATTAAAAGCCAAATTACTACTGATTTTTTCTGCTGTTTAGCTTTTTCAATCCATAGTTGTTCTGGAGCTTCTAATTTTAGTTTTTCTTTATATGTTGTCTCTAAAACTGATAAATTATTTACTAATTTTTGATTTTGTTCTTCTAATTCTTTCAGTCTCTTATTTTTTTCCTCATGATATTTTTCTGAAAATTCTCTTATTTCTTTTTCTATATCGTGTATTTCTTGAATTGCATCGCTATACTTTTCTTGAAAACTTTTCTCCAAATTTTCTTTTTCATGAGCCAAATCTTCTTCAATATTTTTTGAAATCAAAGTCCAATTTTTATTTTCCGATTTTATATTTTCTGATAACAACACATAAGCTGGAAAACTTTGTTCTTTGTAGTTTGATGAAAAATATGACCCTATCATATAAGGATTCTTTATTAAATATATATAATTGTGTAAAATTTGTTCAGTTCTTAGACTTTTATCATCATTATCATATATTAATTTTATAAAATGTATACACCTTTCAAATTGACAGCACCCAATCAAAAGAGATTCTATTTTGATATTTATTTGTTTTTTTATTTTATTTTCTATTCCACTATCGTTAAACCGTCCAACACTAAGAAAATCACAAATTTCATTTAATTTAGATATAAATTCTTCTTTTTTTATTTGTTGCATCATACCATATATTTGATTTAATTTTTTTTGTTTTTCTTCCCAAAACGAAAAATAACTAATTGTTTCATTTTTAAAGTTTTTTTCCCAAAAAATCAAATTATTTTGAACTATTTCTTGATATTCTGAAAGTGTGCAAATTTTATTAATATTATCTCCAATAGTATACTTTGAATCTAAAGTTATGTTAACTTCAAAGTATTCATCTAGATACTTCAACAATATATGCTTTTTCACAGTATTATTATCTCCCCTCATCTAAATATATACTAATTTTTATACCCCCACAAATACTTCTACCAACTTACGAATTTTATCTAGTACTTGTTGCTTTTTCGCTTCACGTGCACCTTGTCTTCTTGATACAGGAGGTAAAACACTATCCAGCTCAATGCCTGCATTTTCTACCCATCCTTTTTCAATTGACTTTTCAATAAAACGAACCGCTTCTTCTTTTAAATGTTCTTCTTGAATTAATCTTTCGACTTCTTTTTTCTTTTCTCTATTCGCAAACTCATAGAATGATTTAATAATATCTTTGCTTGTTTTAAGCTCTGAAATGCGAGTATGATTAATAAAGTCCATAACAAGCTTTTCTTTTGCTCTCGTTTCTAAACTTGAACGTATGATGCGACTAATTTCATACTTCAATACTTCAATATCTTTATGCTCTTTTGATTTTTCATAAATTAAAGCTAAAATATAATCTAAATTTATTTCATCTGTTTTTAATAAATCTATTTGAAACTCGATGTCAGAAAAATCAATGCCTGCATTTTCGTTTTTCTCTTGTTGTTTTTGATTTAATATTTCTTCTCGAATATCTACATAAACACTCTTCATATCTTGCATTTGACGTTCAGAAATACCATTATCATAACTTTCAAATTCATCAAAATTCTTAAGAATATTCTCTGCTTTCAAAAGCTCACCAAACAATTTTACAAACTCTTTTTTGTCTTCATCTAAAATAATTTCTGTTGGATCAGGAAATTTGGCAAGGATTTCTTTACATATTTTTTCATAACCTTTAAATGCACTTCCACTTTCTTGATCTTCAAATCCATTAATATATTCTGTATAACTTTTCTCTAAAATAATATTTACACTATTTTCATCACCAAACACTTTAATTGCTTCTTGAGTTGCTTTTTCTAAATCACGAAAACATACAATATTACCAAAAGTTTTCACTTTATTTAAAATACGATTAGTTCTTGAAAAGGCTTGTATTAGACCATGATATCTTAAATTCTTATCTACAAACAACGTATTTAACGTTTCTGCATTAAATCCTGTCAGAAACATTCCAACCACAATTAAAAGATCAACTTCACGATTCGCAACTCTTGCCGATAAATCTTTGTAGTAGTTTTGAAATTCATTTCCATCAAGAGAATAATTTGTTTTAAAGTATCCATTATAATCTTTAATCACTTTACTTAAAAATTCTTTTGAAGAAGAATCAAGTGCAGTAGGCTCAAATGTTTCTTCTACAATATCTCCTATTGCATTTTGCTCTTCATTTGCAGAAAAGCTATAAATTGTAGCTACCTTAAGCCTTTTTTCTTCTGGAAGTTCTTTTTGTTGTCTTTGAAACTCTTCATAATATAATTTAGCTGCTTCTATACTAGAAACCGCAAACATTGCATTAAACCCATTTAATCGACGCTTTTTCAAATCATAATACTCATTACGACGTGTTTTATCATCAAATACCTTTAAAATATGTTTTGTAATACTTGAAATTCTTTCTGGTAAAGCTAAAACCTTTTTTTCATAGCTCTTTAATTTCATTAAATCTGTTTCTTTTTCTTCGGATTTAAACTTAGCATTTACATTATGATAATCTACTTTGAACTTCAAAACCTTACCATCACGAATCGCATCAGTAATAACATAACTATGTAGCTGTGCACCAAAAATACTTGATGTTGTATCTGTTCCAATCGCATTTTCTGGAAAAATTGGCGTTCCTGTAAAACCAAACTGATAATATTTTTTAAACGCTTTTTTTATATTTTTTTGTGCTTCTCCAAATTGAGAACGGTGACATTCATCAAAAATTAAAACACAATGTTTTTGATATATTTCATGATTTTGATTTCTCTTTACAAATTCATTTAACTTTTGAATTGTAGTCACAATAATTTTATTATCATTTAGCTCTATAACTTTTTTTAGCGCTTTTGTATCTTTACTACCATTTACACTATCTTTTTGATATCTTTGATATTCTTTCATAGTTTGATAGTCCAAGTCTTTACGATCAACTACAAAAAATACTTTATCGATAATCGATAGAGATGTTGCTAAGCGGGCAGTTTTAAAAGAAGTTAATGTCTTCCCAGAACCTGTTGTATGCCAAATATATCCCCCAGCTTCTACTTTTCCCGATCTTTTACTTTCATAACTTGATTTAATTTTCCATAAAATACGCTCAGTTGCTGCAATTTGATAAGGTCGTAATATTAATAATGTATCCTTAACATCAAATACACAATATTTTGTTAATACCTCTAGTAATACACGTTTTTCAAAAAATGTTTTAGTAAAATCTTCTAAATCTTTAATGGCTTTGTTTTTTGCATCTGCCCATTCACATGTAAACTCATAATTATTTTTATTTTGAGCAGTTGTATTTGCAAAATAACGTGTATGCGTACCATTAGATATGACAAAAATTTGTACATATTTGTATAAAGAATGGTTTGCATTAAAACTCTCTTTGCTATATCGATGTATTTGATCAAATGCTTCACGCAATCTTACACCACGACTCTTTAATTCAATATGAACCAAAGGTAATCCATTAATTAATATCGTTACATCATAACGATTTTTATGTTTACCAAATTGTACAATTTGATTTGTAACCTGTAAGAAGTTATTGTGTATATTTAGCTTATCTATGATTTTAAGATTAACAAGGCTACCATCATCAAAAATAAAATCATACAAGTGATTTTCTTGAATTTTTCGTGTCTTTTCAATCATTCCATCATTTGGACAATCCAAAAATTCATTTAAAAAGCGATTCCACTCTGAAGAAGTAAATGTTACTTTATTTAAACGCTCCATTTGAATCTTTAAGTTATTATATAAATCTTCACTAGTATGTGCTACAAACCTTTCATAGCCTTGTGATTCTAAATTATCAATTAAATAACTCTCCAACTGTGCTTCTGTTTGATACGACTCTTGTACACTTAAAACTTTTTCATAATTAGCTAAAATAATCCCATTTGTCATCTCAGCAATTGAAGATGTACAATACAGACTTTTAACCTCTTCCACACGAATCCCTCCTTACTCATTTATTAAAGCTAAATAGTTTTTCTCTATAATATTCATATTGTTTTTTTCTTAATTCAATTTCTTTTGGAAGCCCTTGAGAAATATCATTTACAAGCATGTCAAACTTATCCAAAATAGAAACAATGTATTCTTGAACAGGAAGAGAAGGTAATGGAATTTTTATTTTTTCCATATCAGAGATAGATAATTCTATCACTTTAACTCCTTTTGCTAATTTATTTTTTTGACTTATAAGATAACTTGCACCATTAAACACATAAGACAAATATTTTGGATTTTCTTGATGGCTAAATATTGCAGCATGTCCTCCGGTTACCACCTGACCTTCACCTAAATATGCCACTGTTTTCATAATATCTTCTACATTTTCAGAAGTTTTAGCAATAACTAAATCTCCTTGATTTACTTTTTTTAATTTCTTTGCATTTTCTGTGCTCACATTAACAATCGGATTGTAAACAAACATGTTGTATTTTGTATAAATATGACCATAATGTATTGCACCAATAGTTTCAGACATACTAAACATTGTTTTTGGCATACCTGTTCCATTTTCAAATTTCCCTATTTCACCAAGGCTTTTCCATTTAACTGCATATAGTTCTACATCTACAATATTTGCTGCTTCTTTTAATATAGTAAAATAATTAGTAGGTATTATCTTGCTTGCTTGCTTGCTATCACATATCGTATTGAATGTCAATAGTTTTTCACGATAATATTCATATTGTTTTTTTCTTTGCTCAATTTCTTTTGGCAACAGTCCTTGAGTATCGGAAAGCATAGATTGAAATTTATCTAAAATTTCCACAATTTTTTCTTGAATTTCTAGTGATGGAAGAGTTATGCAAAATTTTTTCATATCATCTCCGTGAATACGAATTAATTTTGTTCCAGATATTTTTCTAGCTTTTTGTTTATGAAATTCTTCAGTTTGAAAATAATAAGCAATATACTTAGAATTTTCATTTGTGCTATAGCTATACATATCTCCTGAAAATCCTATTTCTTCCTTTCCAAGCCAAACTGTACTTTTACCAACATCCTCTATGTTTTCAGAGGTTGTAGCTATCAAAATATCATTTGTTTTTGCTTTTCTTAATTTAGAATAAGTCGCATCACTTACATATGAAATTGTTTTATCTGTGGAAAATCCATACTTGGTATATATTTGACCGTAATGAATTGCTGGTTTTCCTTTATAAGTAAAATCACTTTTTTGTAATCCATTCCCTCTTGTGAATTCTCCTACGTCACCAAGAGTTGTACTTCTTAATTGATACTTTTTATTTTCCAACTTATCTATTTTCTTTGAGATTTTGCCTAGATATTCTTCACTTAGTAATTTATCTCTATAGTAATTATATTGTTTATTTCTTGCCTGTAGTTCAGCCTGTAGTTCAGTAACACAATTTGTAAATTTGTCAAGTGTTTTTACTATTTTTTCTTGAGTTTTTAACGAAGGAATTGGGATTTCGTAATTATTCAACCAAATTGTACTTAAATTTTTTTGACCTCCTCCACTTGAATTTTGAATTGCCATCTTTTCAAATAAATTTTGATTGAGAAAATGAAATAAATATTTTGATGTTATTTGATTAGGACAACGAATACAAGCAACCCTTTGGTTAAGAGCCGCAGGCAAAATAGACTTATCAATTAGTGCTACGCGACCTACATTACCAGTTAAAGAAATTACTAAATCATCTTCATATAATAAATACCTTTCTATTTCTTTGATATTATTTGACGAATAATACTTGAGTTCTTTATTGGAAATAAATCCATTTTGAACATCAGAAATTCTAATTACACGTATTCCACTAAAGGAATAGCTTTCACTTTTAAAAGAATACCCATTCAAAATCTCACATACTTCTCCTAATTTCTTCCATTCAACATGTTCATTTTGTAATAAATTATCTATTTTTTTCATATTATTTTTCCCAATTATTTAACAATTTTTGAACTGTCAACTATTAGTTGATAGTTGCATTGACTGTTAAGCATCTGTTTCTAACTCCTTTACTATTTCATTAATAGAATCTCTTAATTCATTAATTTTTCTTACAGTTTCTTCGATTTCTTTATTTAAAGCTTTAATATCAATAACTTCTCTTGTATCTTCTTTTTCTACATATGTTGAAACAGATAAATTATAATCGTTTTCTTCTATTTCACTTTTATCTACATATCTTGAAAAATATTGTTTATCTGATCTGTTTTTAAATCCCTCTACGATTACTTCAATATTTTTTTCTTCTAAAATATAATTGTTTGTTTCTTTTTTAAATTCTTTACTTGCATCAATAAATAATATTTTATTTTCAGTTTTATTTTTTGACATAACTAAAACACAAGTTGCAATGGAAGTTCCAAAGAATAAGTTTTCTGGTAACTGAATAACACAATCAATAAAGTTATTATCCACTAGATATTGTCTTATAGTTTTTTCAGCACTCTTTCGATAAAAGATTCCGGGGAAACAAACAATTGCTGCTCGTCCTTGACTAGATAAATAATTTAAGGAATGCATAATAAATGCATAATCTGCTTTTTTTTTTGGTGCAAGTTTTCCAGCTGGAGCAAAACGTACATCATTAATTAATGTAGGATCTCCATCTCCTACCCATTTAATTGAATAAGGAGGATTTGATACAATTGCATCAAATGGTTTTTCATCATTATGCATTGGTTTTAATAAGGTATCACCATGTTTAATTGAAAACTTATTATAGTTTATATTATGTAAAAACATATTCATTCTTGATAAGTTATAGTTTGTCATATTACTTTCTTGACCAAAAAAACCATCTTCGATAATATGTTCTTCGAATTGTTTTTTCATTTGTAAAAGTAAAGAACCACTGCCACATGTTGGATCATATACTTTATTAATTTTTTTCTTTCCTTCCATAACTAATCTAGCTAATAATTTAGAAACGGTTTGTGGAGTAAAGTACTCTCCACCCGATTTTCCTGCATTACTTGCATAGTTAGAAATTAAATATTCATACGCATCCCCGAAAGCATCAATTTGATTTTCTTCAAAGCGACCAAAATTTATTTCTGAAATACCAATTAAAATATCAGCTAAACGCTTATTTTTTTCTTCAACTGTGTTTCCTAAACGACTGCTACGCACATCAATATCTTCAAATAATCCTTTAATATCATCTTCAGATGCAAAACCAACTGCACTTGATTCAATATTTTTAAAAATTGTATCTAATTCAACATTTAAATTTGAATTCACTCTCGCTTTTTCTACAACGTTTTCAAATAATTGACTTGGAAGAATGAAATAACCCTTATCTTCTACTGTATTGGGTTTGAAGTATTGTTCTGCTTCTTCATCAGAAATACGTGCATAATCAAACTTCAAATCTCCTGCTTCATGTTCTGCCTTATTAAAATATTCTTTCATATTTTCAGAAATAAAACGATAGAATAAAATACCTAGTATGTATTGTTTAAAATCCCATCCATCTACAGTTCCACGTACATTATCTGCAATTGCCCATATTTTTCGATGTAATTCTGAACGTTGAATACTTTCATTTGTTTTAATTTGATTGTTATCCATATATTTCCCTTCCCTAAATCTCGTATTTACTTATCTAAGTCTTAAATGCTACATTCAAAAACAAAACTTATCCATAAATTCACTTTTTTATTAAATTATTTTAATTATATCATTTAAACAATTGTTTATTACCTCTAGAATTTAATATTATTCATTTAAACATTTAGATTCATTTAACTATTGATTTCCACCCTCTTCTTCAAAGATAACATTTAACTTTTTGATTTTCATTTTAAAACAACTAAAAACTCCTTATACCATAAGAAGTTTCATTATATTAATAATTGTTACATTGATAATAAACTTTTAAAACTCTACCAACTTTATTTAAATATCTCTCTAACCTTTTCTTCCATAGCTTTTGCCAGTTGTTGATGACCCTCCACAGTTAAATGTATCCCATCCAATTCTTCTAATTGACTTACATAGTCATTGGCATCTAAATAATGACACCCTAACTCTTTAGCAACTTCTTTAAACTCCTTGGGTAGTTGTGCCGATTTTATATCACAACCCCTACCCATAGATTCACCAAAACATTTTGTTTGATACTCTTGATCAATTGCCTTTGGTGCTACTACTAAAATATTTGCTTCTTTATCCCAACAATCTATCTGTTTTACGTTTAAAAGAAACTCTCTTAAATTATCTTTAATCCTAGAAACACTTGCTTGATATAGCTCTTTTGTATCATTTGTACCAAGCATGACAATCAACAAAGAAACAGGCTTATGCTTCATTAAACAAGCTTCTATATCTTGAATCCCACACAAACCATCTTGAAAAGGATCTTCAATGGCAATCGTTCTACCATTTAAGCCTTCTTCTTTGATACAATACTCCAACTTTAATCTTTCTTTTAATATTCCAGTCCAACGTTCACTTGCTTGATAACGCTTAAAGTTAGATAATTTAAACCCAAACGTATTGGAATCCCCAAAACACACAATATTCTTCATCTATATGCTCCCTTTTACATATTCTTTTTTACGTAAAACTAATGACTAAATTTTAACATAATAACCTAAAATAATTTACCTTCTTTTTATATCCTTAAAAGCTTTACATTCTTTCTTCATAATAAAAACCAGACACAGTACAAATACCTATTATCTGGTTATTATCTTTTTTACTTATATAATTTGTAATATGTTTCTTCTTTTGTAGATGTTGTTTCAAGTCCAAAATCACCCGGCTTAAAGATAAATTCAAACTCCCCGCTTGTTACTTCTTCACCATCAAACATATCATATAGTTCATAGACGTATGCTTGCTTCATTTCATCGTAGTGCATAATTGGATCATCATTATCATCAACCTTGTCTAAAATCAAGTAATCAATCATGTAATTACCAGCCTCAATGCCTCCAAATGGCCATCTCATATTCTTTATATTTTTTGTTCCTACAATGCTTGGTGTTTCATCATTATCTCCAAACGAAAGATATTGATCTGTTTTATTCTTGATAATAAATTCATAATACTTTTGTTTGCGTTCTGACTCATGGTCACGCTGAGGATCATAATAACGTTCCATGAAATAAATTGCTAAAACATCATTTTCAAAACATAGTTTTTCTTCTGTAGTAAATTGATCTAAGAAAGCCTGTTGCTTTTCTTCCTCTTTCATTGGAATATAATAATTAAAACGATCAAATGGTACCCATCCGGCGTTGATATCCACGATGGATGTTTGAAATGTAATAGAGTAAATTTCACCATTTTCTAATAATGACTTTTCTTCATTCAAAATTACATTTTTATAGGGTGTTAAATCTAAAATCAATGTTTCTGTCTTTCCTTTTTCTGCACTTAACTCCAGAATGTTTTCATCCGTTTGAATACGATTGATATACAACTCCGCATACCCAATACCAACCGTAATATCCTTTTTATTTTCTAACGTAAGCATACCTGCTCGTTCAAACCTTTTCCCTTTTTCCGCTTCTGTCTTCTTCAATAATTCCGGATCAGGTTCTGATAACGTCAATGTTACTCCATCTTTCTCATAAAGTAAAATCGTTGGTAATTTCCCCTCAGGTTGCTCTAGAATTTTATAGCCTTGGCTATTCTTTGTTGTGTTGGTTTCATTTGAAGTTCCATTGCTATCTTTTGTTTTTCCACATGCACTTAATGCAAGTGTAAACGCAAGCATCATGATTACAACTATTTTTTTCATGTTTCTTCCCCTTCTAAACTCAATTATACTTCTAGGTCATTATAGTATGTTTTTGTATTTAACTCAACTTTGTTAAACATATTTTTGTTTAGATGTTTTCTATAATGAAAAACCACCGCTAATTAGCGATGGCTTTTTTTACCGATTCAATTTTATTTATTTTCTTTGTTTTTATCCAAAGCATCTTGTACTTTTTCAACTGCTGCTTTACCTGCACCAACTACGTTTTGTGCTACATCACTTACTACATCTTTTGCTTTTTCAAATGTTTCTTGCCCAGCTTCTGCAACGTTGCCGGCCACTTCTTTCACTTTGCCTACTGCTTGATCTAAAAGACCTTCACCTTTTAGTTCTTGATTATCGGTAACTTCTCCAACGACCTCTTTCACTTTTCCTGCTGCTTGATCTAAAAATCCTTTATCGTTCATTTTGTTTACCTCTCTTTCTGACTATAGTATATCAAAGATATGAGTGTCGTCCTAATCATATGCCCAAAATATTTTATATTGTACTTTCGGTAAAGATAAGTTATTTATTTTTATCAATAACATATCGCATAAAAAAAGAATGATTGCTCATTCTTATTTTTCCTTTGGTGATAAATAGAAAATTTGTTCGCCTTCTTTTGATAACATGTAGTATCCTCTTGCATATGATTCTACATAACCCGGATCTTCCAACTTATACTTTTGTGATATCAATTCTGCATTTTCACTTTCAATGACTTCCAGTTCAGCTTCCACTAATTTCAATTGTTTTTGAAGTTCAATCGTTGATAATACTTCCTTAACAACATTTGAAATCATATACATAGACACCGCAATCACAATCAATGAAACAAAGGTCACTACTCCCTTACGTGCTTTTTTTCTTTTTTTCATCTTATTCACCTTCCACTCTTACATCTTCTAAAATCTCATACATCATCGTCGATTCTTCTTTACGTACATGTTCGACTAATTGTAATACCTTAATCTTTAAACGACGATTTCCAAAATAAATTGTAACAACATCATCCACCTTCACTTCATAAGCCGGCTTTACAATCTTGTCATTTACAAGGACACGTTGATGCTTAGCAAGTTGATTTGAAACACTACGACGCTTTAAAATTCTTGATACTTTTAAATATTTATCCAATCTCATTGATACATTCCTTACTTTCTTGTAATACCTGAATCACTAATTCAATTCCTTGTTTTCCTTGTGGAACTTTTACAATAATTTGTTGATTCATATAGGCTATTGTAATATCTTTATTTAAATGATTCAAGTTTTCAAACAATTGGATACCATTTACAATTTTAGAATAACTTTGTGAAAATTTAATGATATACTGATCCTTTAATTCTTTAAAATCATCTACATACTCATCATTTAACAATAAATCCAAATACTTCTTATCAAATAACAACTTCACATTCCAAGGCATTTTTCCATGCATATCACTTACTTCACTTTGAAGATTCAATAACGCTTTGACACTAGCAATCTTATCAATACGCTTATACAAATCAATCTTTTCAAACTCTTCCGGAGCATAGTATTGAGGGATATATCCATTTACTTTCACATTGCTTCTTTTTATGATTGGCTTTGATTCGATATACTCACCCTTTTCTTTACGAATGGCTTCATCTAACATCTCTAAGTACATATCAATCCCAACCGTATCAATAAATCCAGATTGTTCCGGACCAAGTAAATCCCCGGCTCCACGAATGGTTAAATCTCGCATGGCAATTTTATAACCGGAACCAAGTTGAACAAACTCTTTGATTGCAGCTAAGCGTTTGCCGGCAAGCTCACTGATTTGTTTTTTGGCAGGAACCATAAAGTAGGCATAGGCAATACGATCACTACGACCCACACGTCCTTTAATTTGATAAAGCTGTGATAAACCAAAGGTATGGGCATTATCTACCAGAATGGTGTTGGCATTTGGAATATCAATGCCTGTTTCAATAATGGTTGTGCAAATTAAGACATTGTATTCATTGCGATGAAATGCCAACATAACATTTTCCAACTCTTCTTTTGCCATTTGCCCATGTCCCACAGCAACCTTGGCTGTTTTTATTTCCCTGGCAATTACATTTGCCACTTGATAGATTTCTTCAATATTATTGTGTAAGTAAAACACTTGTCCATTGCGTTGTAACTCTCTTTGGATGGCTTCAATTATCAAACCACGACTTTTTTCCACGACAAAGGTTTGTACCGGCATACGATTATCCGGTGGGGTATCTAGGGTCGACAATTGACGAATTCCGATTAATGACATCTGTAAGGTACGTGGTATTGGTGTTGCACTTAAGGATAATACATCAATGTTCATCTTTAATTCTTTAAT
Source organism: Erysipelotrichaceae bacterium OH741_COT-311 (assembly GCA_003858585.1). Lineage (GTDB taxonomy): Bacteria > Bacillota_I > Bacilli_A > Erysipelotrichales > Erysipelotrichaceae > RQZE01. Next base: position 60,655 of record RQZE01000008.1, on the reverse strand, counting down.
CTTCTCTTTATGTTCAACACCAAAACGTTGTTCCTCATCAATGATTAAAAACCCTAAATCCTTAAACTGCACATCTTTGCTTAATAGACGATGCGTCCCAATTAAAATGTCAATCAAACCGGCTTTTAAATCCGCAAGAATTTGTTTTACTTTATTCGCTGAAACAAAACGATTTAACACTTCAATACGAACCGGATAATGCTCGAAACGTTCTTGAAATGTGGCATGATGTTGAATCGATAAAATGGTTGTAGGACACAAAAAGGCTACTTGTTTATGATTGATGACCGCTTTAAATGAAGCTCGAATCGCAACCTCTGTCTTTCCAAATCCCACATCTCCACATAGTAAACGATCCATCGTCTTACTACTTTCCATGTCTTTTTTGATTTCCGCTACCGCCTTAATTTGATCATCTGTCAGTGGATATTTAAACGCTTGTTCAAACTCTTGCTGCATCGCTACATCTTTTGCATAGGCAAAGCCGATATTGGTTTGACGATTGCTATAAAGAGCAACCAAACGTGCAGCAATGTCTTTGACATTTTCTTGCAGTTTCGCTTTTGTCTTTTCCCACTTATTGCTTCCCAATTTATGTAATTTTGGTACAACCCCTTCTTTGGATACAAACTTACGCACAAGAGCAAATTGTTCAAGTGGAACCAATAATTCATCATTATCCTTATAGACCACTTTTAAATAATCACGCATAATGCCATTGTGTTCTTTTGTTTCAATACCCAGATATTGACCGATTCCATGTTGATTGTGTACGACATAGTCCTTGACTTGTAAATCCTGGTAGCTTGTTAAGACTACGGCATCTTTATATTTATTACCATAGCGACTAAGTGGAGCTTTATAATCAAATAACTCAAACGAAGAATATACAATAATCTTCTCTTGAACCAATTCAAATCCTTCTCTTAATTCTTCAATAACAATATTAATTCCTTTTTCTAAGGTATCACTTGCCATTGTATAAGGAATATCCTGTTGTATCAAATACTCAATAACCGGTTTAACTTCAACCTCTTTTAAAGCTAAGACAATGGATGTAAACGCATCTTCCTCCACAATGATATTTAATAAATAAGCTAAGGTACCTTTTGGCAAACGAACCTCTCGTATCACCAATTCTTTTTGATACAAAGGATCATTTTCAATCACCTTATGCTTTCCTAAAGCCTCTTGTAATGGAAGATAGACCCCAAACTTTAACGGCATTTGTTTTGCTTCATACATCTCTTGAATATAATTGACACTCTCTTGTGTTAATTGATGAAGATGGTTATGGATCTTTGTTTTTGTCGATAGTAAGAGGATTGGATTTACCACATAATCTAACATGGTATATGAATGACTTAAGTATTGATAATAGTGATATTGATTACTACTGTATAAGGCATGCTCAAGATAGTCTAAATCCACATGAATGACTTCTTGTAATTCCGGTTCCAACTTTAATGATGAAAGTTGTTCTTTTAACTCCTGTATATCTTCCTTTGTAAATAAGACATCACTGGCACAGATAATATCAACCTCTTTAGTAACGGATACTGTTTTTTGAGTATTTACATCAAAGAAACGAAGACTATCGATCACCGTATCAAAGAATTCAATACGAATCGGTTGTTCATAATTAATGGAAAAGACATCAATAATACCCCCACGCATGGAAAAGGTAAGTGGATGTTCCACCCTATGTACTTGAGTATAGCCTGCCTGTAATAATTTTTGTTTAAAGTCTTGTAAACTACACTCCTCATTGATTTTAACGGTATGACACTGTCTTAAAAACTCTTTAGGATTCGGTAGTCTTTTTACAATGGCATTGCTTGATGTAATAACGATACGATACTTCTTTGTAAGCATTTGATACATCGCTTCCATACGCATCGCTTTATTTTCAAAGGAGGATGCAATGGCTTCTACACGCAAAGATTCTTCCGGTATATAAAGAATGACATCTTCTTTCTTCATGAAACAAATTAAACGTTCATACAATAAACTCGCCGTATAAGCATTCTCTTTTACAACAACCATACACGAAGCATCGTCCTTCACATTTAAACTCAACCAAATAGCCTCTTCCATAAGATTGCTGAAAGACAAGAAACAGTGATTAGAATAACCACTGTGAAATTGTTTATTTAAAATTTTACTTAATACCAACTCTTGTATCATCGATTATACCTATTCATAATCTCTTCCATACTTTTAGAAATAAACGCTCTTGCAGCTTGACTAGCCCTTTGTAAATTAGCCTGATACTCTTCTTGTTCCTCTTTCGATACCTTCATTAAGACCCAACTGCTTACATCTATAACACTACTACGACCAATCCCAACTCGAATTCGATTGATTTCCTGACTATTTAAGTACGACTGAATACTACGCATACCATTTTGCCCACCAAAAGAACCACGCTGACGAATACGTAGTTTCCCTACCGGTAAATCTAAATCATCGTGGATAATTAATACATCCTTTAACTCTAATTTATAAAACTGTATACATGCACTGACAGCTTCACCACTTAAATTCATGTATGTCATAGGCTTCATCAAGATTACTTTTTCACCATCAACATCCACCATTTTAATCAAGGCTTTAAACTTATTTTGATCAATAGAAACACCTAATTCTTTAGCCAATAAATCAATCACATCAAAGCCTGCATTATGACGAGTATGTTGATACTTATCTCCATGATTTCCTAAACCTACAATCAACTTCATCTACTTAACATCTCCATAACGACCATGTAAATCAAGATACGTCATGATACGATTTCCAAGTTTTGAATCCTTAAACGTTGTTAGCTGAGACTTAATCATTTCATCATGACGAAACTCATTGGTAAGAATACTAATCTTTGCCAAGAAACAAGCCACCACATTTTTATATAATCCAATGTAATGCTTAAAATATCGACCTTCATACTCTCCACTTAACACCTTAACAAAGAACTCTTTCCCTAAATCATCCTGATTGTAATATAACTTTAATGATTCCATATAAATTTGATGAAACAATTGATCCTTTAATACATCATGATATGGACTTACTTTCTCTTCAATACGTTTTAACGAATCAAAATCACCCTTACTATATAAAGCAATATTACTCATAAATAATAAATAGAAATACGCATCTTCATCATACGCAATGATTTTATAATCAATCTTACCTTGACGATACATTAAAGGCTTTAAATCAATTTCATTGCATACACTTTTAAAATCATCCATGCGATCAAAATAAATAACACTCCAAAGCTTAATAATCAACGCTTTATTACGAAACTCATGATCATGAATGCTACTGATATACGCATCCACCGTTGGAAAAAACTCTGCTTCATTTTCCATATTGTTAATTACTTTCATATATCTTACATTTTTCTTATTACGGGCAACCATCGTAAAGATTTGATATGCCATAAATACCGTAAAAGAAAAACCAAAAAACATTAATAAATAATCCATAGAAACCTCCTTGTAAACATTACTATTATACCAAATATATAATTGATTTAATAATTATACCATCCTTTTTATGACTTGCCTATTTGTCATCCATCGATACTTTACGATACACCAAAATCTTAACTTAAGCTACATCAAAAAGAAGGATCTACTAAAACATAACACAGAAACATGAATCAAACATGAAAGGAAAAGGTATAATGAAAATAGATAGGAGGTATTGCATGAATAAGATAAATCGTTTTCTACATTTCCTACTTCCTTTATGTTTCCTTGTCGGTTGTAACATAAAACATCAAACAATAACTTCTAGCCAAGCAATTGAATCTGCCTATCCCCCTACCATTATGATTGATGGTACTCTCTATCAAGACAGTGGTTACATCAATAATTTAGTTACTTGTGGTACTGCTGATAATATGATTAACAGCTCCGTCAATCTCAATGAATTACCTACGAAAGATAATCAATCTAATTTTGGTACAGGCTATGAATATCAAATCTGGAATGATGGTTACATCAATGTCAAACTAGATCATAAATGGGTTGCTTTTGTAAGAATTGATAAAAAATCCTTAGAAATACCTGATTTTGTCGCCAACTTTCAAGCCGAAGTATTAGAAACAACAAACGATACCCTGCTTGTAAAAATCACGGAGTTGCCTGAAGATTTTCAATTTCTGTTTCCTAGTTCTATCGAACATATCAAACCCATCTCTTTATCAAGTGACTATATAATAAGCAAGGAAGATAAAAAAGAATTCGATTCACATACATTAGTTGGTAAAAAGGTTCATGTTCATTTTGATGGATCTATGCAACATACACAACCGGAATCCTCTATCCCTATACAATTGAATAAAATCTATCGAATTGTCATTGTAGAATAACTAAATAAAAAGTAAATCCTGAGATTTACTTTTTTAATGATAAATGATTAAGATAATGTTCGTTTGCTTTTTGTAATTGCTCATAATAGTCATCATACGCTTTGCTAAAGGAACGTATAAGTGGTATCGCAATTTCATAATACTTGTGCTCTATCATATATTTTTTTAATTTTTCTTGTATTTGTTTTATAAGACTTGTTTGATACTCTTCGCTATTTTTAAATGTCTCATATTGTTTTATTTCTTCTTGATGTTTCTTGTTCCATGTTGTATAGTCTTGAATGGCATTCATTTTAGAAGTTTGAATCTCCTTTAACATGGAATAATCCATTGATGCAGTTACTTCTTCCAGATAATCTTGTTCCTTTTTACTTAATTTGAAAGATGGTAATGCATCTAAATACTCTACAAGACGATAAAACGCATCTTCTTGTTCTTGTTTTAAAGGTTTATTAAAAAATGGTTGATACGATGAAAATAGTAATTGACCAAAATATCCCGGAAAGATACCTGTTAGCTTTTCATAAATCGTTTCTTGTTGAGTAAGATAGGATACTTGTTTCATAACCTCTGCTGTATTGTTATCTTTTACAAGTTGTTCCAGAAGCTTAATTCTTTCTTCCTCTTGTTGCATATAAAACTGTTTCTTTCTAAGTAAAGAGCCTAATGAGGTTTGTTGATATAGTATTGTTTCTATATCCTTAATCGATAAGCCAAGTTTCTTATACATCATGATAGTTTTTAGACAATGTAAATCCTCTTCACTATAATTACGATAGCCATTTTCCATCTTTTCTGGTTTGATAAATCCTTTTTCTTCATAGTATTCAAGTGCTTTTCTTGTTAAACCTGTTTTTTCTTGTATTTCATTTCTTAACATATCGTCCTCCTTAACCAAATACTAACATGGTCCCAAATGGACAGGTCAAGCATCTTTTCATGTAGTTTAAACAATGAAAAATACTCTCTTTTCTGCTTACCAGTAAAGAGAGTATATCAATTTTTATAAATTCAATATTAATAAAAAACCAATTGTATTTTGTATAAAATGTAACAAATAACTTCCAGCAACATGTTGTTCTTTTTCATAGAAATAAGCCAAGACAAAGCCCATTGCTGCATAAGGAATCATAGATACTAATGCAATGTAATACTCTTTTTGTACTAAAATTACTACGATGTGTAAGAAGCCAAAAAATAGCGAGGAAACAATATAAGCAATACTACGATTGTATTTGTCTTTAAGACCTTGAAAGATAATCGAACGAAAGATAATCTCTTCCACTAATGGGGCAAATATACACACCAGAAAGAATCCAAATACAGCATTATTGTAAATCATATCTTGAATAACATCTTGATTGTTTACAACTTGATTATCTAATAATGCACTTACTAAAATGGATGAGATAAGCGCACTAAGAAACAAGACAGGATACCTTATTGCACTTCTTCCTAATAACCCTAAAAAATAATTTGAAATGTAACGAAATAAATCAATGAGATAGTCCTTACAAACCACTAGAATATATATAAAATATCCAACATATAATAGATATGACACTACTTGAGAATCTTTAATAAATAGACCTAATAGAAGTGGCAATACAATGTTTAAGGATAAAAAATAATGTATTATAATCCAACGTTTATTTTTCTTTTTGATTAATGTATTCATAATACTCCTTTTTTGAAAAAAGACTTCAAAGAAGTCTTATTTTTGTTCTACATATTTAATCACTAAATGACGTTTACTACCTTCTCCTTCAGATTCTGTTTTAATATTCTTATAATCTGTAAGAAGTTGGTGAATCACTTTACGCTCATCATTTGGCATTGGATCTAATGAAGCATCCATCTTTGTCTTTAACACATTACGAGCAACACGCTTTGCTAATTGTTTCACCTTAGCATAACGATCTTCTTTATAATTATTCACATCAATTAAGATAGAAACACGCTTCTTAAACGTTGAATTTACTGCACTACGTACAACTAAATTAATCGCATGTAACGTTTGACCGGCTTTACCAATAATAATCGCATTGTTTTCTGAATCCAATAATACTTTATAACCACTAGGTTCTTCAATGATTTCAACCGATACCGGTTGATTGATTTCCATAAAAAATTCACCTAAATAATTAAAGATAAATTCTTTAATATCATCTTTACAATATGCCTCAACAGTTACTGAACTACCAATTCCTAAAATTCCCTTTTTTTCTTCTAAGATATTATACGTAATATCTTCTAATGCACAATTCTTTTCTCTTGCAATACTTGCTAAAACATCATCCAATGTTTTTCCTGTGAATTTTTCCATGGTAACCTCCTTAACTATTCTTATTAATTAAATGTTGAACCAAGACAGCCTTACCTGCATTAACAACCGAAGAAATAATCCAATAAATCGTCATCGCTGCTGGCCAACTGATGGAAATGACAGAAATAATTGCCATCATACCATACATCATATTACCACCAGGTAATTTTTGTTTTTCATAACGACGACCTGCTTTTTCAGCCACTTCACGAGCACGCTTTTCTGATAAATATTGAGGTAATTTCATCGCAATGAATTGTGTTAAAATCATTACAATAAAGATTACTAAATACATGTATTGACCACCTTGAATTCCCTTAAGTGGAGTTTGTTCTAAAGATAAGCCTAAGAATGTACCTGTACTTACTGACTCTGCACGTTGTACAGATTGATACATCGCAATAATCACCGGAAATTGTAAAAACATAACTGCAATGGAACCAAGAGGATTTACATTATGTTTATTATAAACAGCTTGCATCTCTTGACCCATCATCATCTTAGCTTGTTGATCAGTTTTTCCTTCATATTTCTTTTGAATCTTTAAGATTTCAGGTTGTAACGCCTGCATCTTTTGTTGATCCATAGTTGCTTTAAATGTAAACAGTAAAATTAAACCATTAATGATAATCGTTACAATTGCAATCGCAATCGCCACATTTGTAAGTGGTGCTAAAAAGTTAATGGCTTTTGACAATGGGTATACAAATAATGCACTGAACCAACCTTCATTATTAATCATATAGCTAAATGTTGTTTGATCTGTAATTAATATTATTTTTCCATTTTCTTGCGGAACACTACATCCTGAAAGTAGGAATAAGCTACCTAACACTACTAACAAAAGAATAATCTTTCTTTTATTCATCTTCTTCTCTCCTTATAAAATACTACTTTATTTTAACTTTTTTAATTAAGCTTTCCAAGTCTTTTTTATTATCTATATAGGATTGTTGTAAATATGGAGCACGAACAATCAAAATCACATCCATCATCAACAACCCTTGCTTGATAATATCTTGAACCATCATACGGACTTGTCTTTTTATTTTATTACGAACATTCGCTTTGCCCATCTTCTTTGAAACACTTATTCCTAATCGACCATGTTCCTCTTTTTTCTTAGAATAATAAAGGACATACGCCTTATTAACAACAGAATGTCTTAAATGAATAATAGCCTGGAACTCTTCATTTTTTTTAATTCGATACTTTTTTTTCATGAAAAGTAGAAAAAAGCCACCTTACGGTGACTTTTATGCCGACAATGTCTTTCTGCCTTTGAAGCGACGACGTGCCAATACTTTTCTGCCTCCGACCGTCTTCATTCTAGCTCTGAAACCGTGGACTTTTTGGTGTTTTCTTTTGCTCGGTTGATAAGTTCTTTTCATAAAGAGCCACCTCCAGTTCTATTTTTTAATATAATGAGCAATTGCTGTTTTATTCTATATTAATATAACACAATTGTCAAGTTATCTAATTTGATACAAAAATATAAAAAAACAAGACAAATCTTATAAAATAAATAGTTGGATAAAGAATGAATAAAAATTCATTTTTAAAAATTCAACTTTTTTTATACAATTAAAAATTCTGTTAATAAATAATCAACAGGGAATTATTCTACTAAACCAAAATACTCCTCTAACGTTAATCCACTTTCATAGACCTTCTTAGCTTCTTCTTTTCCGATATAACGATAATGCCATGGTTCATACATATAACCCGTAATGTCTTCTTTATCTTTTAAATAACGAAGAACAAACCCATATTTATAACTATGTTCAAATAGCCATTGTGCTTCCTTTGTATCTTCAAAACACTGTTCTAAATAGCATACCTCATTGCTTGCGGCAAGATCGACCACCAAACCTGTTTGATGTTCCGATTGACCCGGCTTAGAACTATAACGGGATGCCGCCTCTTCTCCATCACGCTTTGCATAATTACTATATAAACGACTTTGATATGCATAAGAACGATAGCCACTACCAATTTTTAATTCTATTCCATCATTGAGTGCTGCTTCAAACATTTCTTCAATTGCTTTTGCTGCTTCCTTACGTAAATACAATTCTTTCATCAAACTCACATTGGGTATCACTAAATCACTTGGTTCATAATTTTCCGGCAATGGTCTTTGTTTATTAATGATGACATAGATACTATTGTAATCATCAATATCCTTTTCACTTTGCATAGCTTTTGTTGTTTCAATGATTTCTTGTGTAGTTGTCGTTTCACCGGTTGTTTGTATTGTTGTTGTCATTGTCGTTATTGTTTCTTCCTTAGGCATGGTTGTTTCTTCCTTTATATTTGACGTACAAGCCACTAAGATACTTACCATAAATAAAATCATTCCTTTTTTCATAATTTACCTCTTTATCTTCTACATTATACCACTACTTATACACAACTTATAAACATCCCTTTTTTACTTTTTTCCACAGAATGTGGATAGTATTCATTTCTACAAAAAATTGCTCATCTATCGTTTTTTCTTAGGTGGATAAGTTGTTTATAGTTTTTCACACCCTGTATTTTATGCACGTAATCCACACATTATGTGATTGTGATTTATTTATCCACAAGATTTACACTTTTCAAAAGTTGTGGATAATTGTGGATAACTATATAAAATATTGATTTTATAGTCTTATTTTATCCACATTTACTGTGTGAAACTTTTTTACATTTATTTTCATCATACAAGTCCATAAATATGATGTATTATAGTTGTACTGGGGGGAATCTATATGGTTACAAATGAGAGATACCTGCTGGATATTTGGAATAAAACAACAGAATTATTAGACCTTGAGATCAATGATTCGTATTCACTACAATACTTGCAAACTTCATATATCCACAGCATCAATAACAATAAAGCCATTATCATCGTTGAAAATAATATGGGTTTAGCGATTGTTAATAACTATTTAGCAAGTATTAACGATCACATCAGTCGCATTGTAAATGGAACAATACACTGTGAAGTATTTATTAAAAATCAATATTTTGAACATTTTGGCATTCAAAAATCAAACGAAGTAAAAACATACTTCCTAAAAAATAAATTAAAAAGTGATTATACATTTGAAAATTTCGTCATCGGTAATTCCAATGTACAAAGTCAGGTTGCAGCTTTTACATGTGCAAATAATCCAGGTACCACTTACAATCCATTGTTTATCTATGGTAATTCAGGTCTTGGAAAAACACACTTACTCAATGCCATTGGCAATCATGTAAAAAAGATGTTTCCAGATAAAAAGATTGGATTAATCTCCGGTTTAGAATTTGTTGACTGTGTAGTTAAATCCTCAAAAGCCAATAAACTTGATGAATTTAAAAAAGAACTCTATGATTTAGACCTTCTTTTAGTAGATGACATTCAATTTATTGCCGGAAAAGAAAAGACACATGAAATCTTTTTTAGTGTGTTTAATGAACTTGTAAATAACCGTAAACAAATCTGTTTAACAAGTGATTGCATTCCTAGTGAAATCCAAGGACTTGAAGATCGTATTATTTCACGTTTTAATTCTGGCTTAAATGTAAATATTGAATCTCCGGAGTTTGAAACAAGTATTAATATTTTAAAATCAAAACTTACCAATAACACAGATTTAAAACAAACCGTTACTGAAGATACCTTAGCCTATATCGCAACCAATTTCTCTAAGGATGTTCGTTCATTAGAAGGAGCTTTAACTCGTTTATTATTCTATTCCATTAATTTTAAAGGTGTGCGTAATAAAATTGATTTAGCCATGGCAATGGATGCTTTTAAAGGACAAGTTGTGGAAACAAAGACGGAATTAAACATTAACTTTATAAAAAAGATTATCTGTGATTACTATGGTTTAACAAAACAGCAACTTACATCTAAGGTACGCACGAAAAATGTAGCCACAGCACGCCATATTGCTATGTATTTATCACGTAAACATTTAGATTTGCCATATTTAAAAATAGGGGATGAATTCGGAAAACGTGATCATTCAACAGTAATGAATGCCTGTGAAAAAGTTGAGAAACAGATCAAAGAGAATCCATTATTTCAAAAAGTTATTATGGAGATTGAACATCTTATCAAGGTATAATTATCCACAATTATTCACTTTTAATTAACATAAAAATTTGATAGAATAGTTTTAGTATATAAGGACTTTTATAACTTATACACAGTATCCACAGTCCTAATAGTATTTAATCTTTATAAAAAATAAAAAGGAGTAACGCTATGAATTTTATTGTTTCAAAAAAAGCATTTTACAATGCGCTTACAATTGTGGCAGGTGCAGTTTCTCATAATTCTCCATTACCTTCTTTAACAGGTATCAAAATCGATGTAAAAGACAATGAATTAATTTTAACAGGTTCCGATTCTAATATTTCAATACAAACAAGATTATCCAATGATACTAATGAACAATTAAACTTAATTGTTAATGAAGTAGGTAGTATTGTTATTGAATCAAGATATATCATGGAAATTGTTCGTAAGATTGAAAGCAGTGAAATTACGATTGAAATTGTAGATGGTTCATTAACAAAAATCAGTGGTGATCATGCTGAATTTAATATCAATGGTATTCGAAGTACGGATTATCCATTAATTGATTTTACCGTATGTGAACAATCTTTTACCTTGCCATCTAAAACGTTAGTTGATATTATCAATCAAACTACTTTCGCAACATCAGATAAAGAAACACGTCCTGCTTTAACAGGAGTAAATTTTAAAGCTTCCGGTAATGAATTAAAATGTATTGCTACCGATAGCTATCGTTTAGCATTAAAAACGGTAGATTTGGATACACCAAATACTTTTAATATTACAATTCCGGCAAAGAGTTTAAATGAAGTTTTAAAATCATTAAATGAAGAAAAAGACATTCAAGTTTCAGTATCAAATAAAAAAGCACAATTCTTTATTGATACTACCATCATTCAAACTCGTTTAATCAATGAAGATTATCCGGATGCAGAACGTTTGATTTTAAAAGACTTTAATCGTTTCTTAGAGGTAGATGGTTATGAATTATTAAAAGCGATTGACCGTGCTTCTTTCATTAAAAATGAAGGAATCAGTATTATTAAATTAACCGCAAGTCCGGAAGAAGTCATTGTTTCATCGAGAAGTCAAGAAGTAGGATCATCAGAAGAATTATTAGATGGAGCTATCTATCAAGGAGAACCGATTGAGTTATCATTTAGCGGTCGTTATGTCATTGAAGCTTTACGTGCTTTAGGAAATGCCCGTGTTAAGATTAACTTCAGTGGAGAAATGAAGCAGTTTATTATTAATTCTTTAGTTGATGAAAGTATTATTCAGTTAGTATTACCGGTAAGAAGTTATAACTAATGTTAGAATATAGCGTTTATTTTGAAAATAAGCGCTTTTTTTATTTTATATGTAGGTACCTACATTACATTAAACTATGATATAATAATCTAGTATAAAAAAGGAAATTGATATTATGATTCATATTACAAGTGAATATATTACCCTTGGACAATTATTAAAATTAACGGATTATATCCAAAGTGGCGGTCAAGCTAAATGTATGGTAAAACAACTAAACATCACTGTAAATAATGCAAAAGAAGATCGTCGTGGACGTAAGTTGTATCATGGGGATATTGTTGTAATAGAAGGAAGTACATATCAAATTGTAAAAGATCGATGAAGATTCTCACATTAAAGCTTAAGAATTTTCGTAACTACACTACCTGCAAAGTTGATTTTGCTTCTACCATTACTATTTTAATCGGAGACAATGGACAAGGTAAAACCAATCTTCTTGAAAGTATTCTTTATCTTTCTACAACAAGATCTTTCCGTGTAGATGATGATAAACTTATGATTAAAAAAGGAGAACAGTTTTCCAGTATAGAAGCCAGCATACAAGTAAATACCATAAAAAAACTACAAGTTATTTTACATCCTGAGGGAAAAAGTTTATTTGCAATGGGAAATAAGATAAGTCGTAGTAGTGATTTTATTGGGATTGTAAATGCGGTATTATTTGCTCCAAGTGATATTGAACTCTTTGAAGATAGTCCAAAAGTACGTAGAAGACTTATGGATATTGAAATAGGGAAAATCAATAAACATTACATGAAGGCATTGAATAACTATACAAAGTTAGTTAAAGATCGTAATCAATTACTTAAAAATCAAGTACTTGATCATACCTTATTTAAAAGTTTAGAAGATTTAATGATTCAACAACAAGGCTTCATTATAAAACAAAGACAAGTATTTATTGATAAAATCAATGAAACACTAACACAATATTATCAAGCCTTATCAAATAGTAGTCATAACATTCATATTGAATATGAATGTTGCATTCAACAACAAGAAGATTTTGAAAAAGAATTTGCGTATAAGTATCAACGTTTATTTGATAAAGATCTTGCATTGAAGATGACCACGTTTGGTATTCATCGTGAAGATTTAACTTTCTATTTTGATGAATTTAAAGTCGAAGACTTTACTTCACAGGGACAACGTCGTTTGATTATTTTGGCATTTAAATTAGCGTTGATTGAGTATATTAAAGAATATAGTAAGGAACTTCCTATTTTATTGTTAGATGATGTATTAAGTGAATTAGATGAAAAAAGAAGAAGAAACTTATTTAAGGTGTTAAATAAAGATATTCAAACCATTATTACTACAATCGGTATTGATGATGATTTGGGTATTTCAAACTATAAAGTTATAAAGATAGTGGATAAAGGAGTTATTTATGAATGAAAAAGTAGAACATTCTTACACATCGGAAGATATACAGGTTCTAGAAGGCTTAGAAGCCGTTAGAAAACGTCCCGGGATGTATATTGGTACCACATCAAGTCGTGGTCTTCATCATTTAGTGTGGGAAATTGTCGATAATGCAATTGATGAAGCTCTTGCAGGTTATGCTACAGATATTATTGTTACAGTGGATAAGGATAATGTTGTATCCGTCGAAGATAATGGACGTGGTATGCCGGTAGGAATCCATGAAAAAACAAAAGTGTCTTCAGTAGAAACTATTTTTACTGTATTGCATGCAGGTGGTAAATTTGGTGGTGGTGCCTATAAGGTATCCGGTGGCTTACACGGAGTTGGTGCCAGTGTTGTAAATGCATTGAGTGAATGGGTAGAAGTAACGGTATATAAAGAAGGTAAGGTATATCAAATTCGTTTTGAACATGGTGGTAATGTTGTTGCTCCATTAAAAGAAATAGGAACGTGTGAAGAGTCTAAGCATGGTTCTTTGGTACGTTTTAAGGCAGATCCAACGATTTTTACAGAAACGCAAGAATACAGTCATGAAATTCTACGTGATCGTTTCCGTCAAATTGCGTTTTTAAATAAAGGGATTAAGATTATCTTTCATGATTTACGCATGGAAGAAGAATCACAACGTAGTATTACTTTTTATTATGAAGGTGGATTAAAAGAATATGTGGCATATATCAATAAAAATAAAACACCAATTCATAGTGAAATCGTAAGTAGTGAGGGAGAAGAAGATGGCATTATGGTTGAAGTTGCAATGCAATACAACGATGGCTATACACCAATCATTTACTCTTTCTGTAATAATATCAATACCCATGAAGGTGGTACCCATGAAGATGGCTTTAAGTTAGCTATTAATCGTGTAATCAATAACTATGCGAAAGAGAATAACTTCTTAAAGAAGGATGAAGAAACATTAACAGGAGATGATATTCGTGAAGGGCTAACTGCTATTATTTCAGTGAAACATCCTGATCCTCAATATGAAGGACAAACAAAGACAAAGCTTGGTAATGCGGAAGTAAGAAAAGTTGTGAATAATATCTTTGCAAGTAGTTTACAACGTTATTTGTTAGAAAATCCAAATGATGCTCGTATTATTATTGAAAAAGCTTTAGTGGCTTCTAAAGCTCGTTTGGCTGCGAAAAAAGCACGTGAACTTACAAGACGTAAATCAGCGCTTGAAATATCTTCGTTGCCAGGTAAGCTTGCGGATTGTTCAAGTAAGGATGCGACAATATCAGAAATATATTTAGTCGAAGGGGATTCAGCCGGAGGAAGTGCCAAACAAGGGCGTGATTCTAAATTTCAGGCAATTTTGCCACTACGAGGAAAGATTTTAAACGTTGAAAAAGCTCGTTTACATAAGATTTTCGATAACAATGAAATTCGTTCCATGATTACAGCTTTTGGTTGTGGCGTTGGTGAAGAAGTTGATACCAATAAATTACGTTATCATAAAATTGTTATTATGACCGATGCCGATGTCGATGGGGCTCATATCTGTACCTTATTATTGACATTCTTCTATCGATATTTACGTCCGGTGATTGAACAGGGGTATGTTTATATTGCCCAGCCACCGTTATATAAAGTTTCAAAAGGAAATGCGGTTCGTTATGCCTATAACGATGCTGAGTTGGAACAATATAAAAAAGAACTAGGTGATCGTTTAAGTATTCAACGTTACAAAGGGTTAGGGGAAATGGATCCGAAACAACTTTGGGATACGACAATGGATCCTACCACTCGTACCTTAAAACAAGTAGATATTGAAGATGCATTTGATGCGGATATGATTTTTTCAATGTTGATGGGGGATGAGGTAGAACCTCGTAAGAATTTCATCATTGAAAATGCTCATTTTGTTAAGAATTTAGATATTTAAGGAGGCTTATATGGAAGAAAAATTTAACCATGGAAAAATTGTTCAAGTAAATATTTCCAAAGAAATGCGTACAAGCTTTCTTGATTATTCAATGTCAGTTATCGTATCACGTGCCTTACCGGATGTTCGTGATGGTTTAAAGCCGGTACATCGTCGTATTTTATATGCGATGAATGCCTTAGGAATTGTAGCGGAGAAACCACATAAGAAATCTGCTCGTATTGTTGGGGATGTTATCGGGAAATACCATCCTCATGGCGATGTTGCAGTTTATGAAACGATGGTACGTATGGCACAAGACTTTAGTTATCGTTATCCATTGGTGGATGGTCATGGTAACTTTGGATCTTTGGATGGAGATGGAGCAGCGGCAATGCGTTATACGGAAGCACGTATGTCAAAAATTTCCATGGAAATGTTAAAAGACATTCAAAAAGATACGGTTGATTGGATGGATAACTATGATGGAGAAGAAAAGGAACCGGTAGTATTACCTTCCAAATTTCCTAACTTACTGGTAAATGGAACAAGCGGAATAGCTGTAGGAATGGCAACGAATATTCCTCCACATAACATTGCAGAAACCATTGACGCAACCATTGCGGTTATGGAACATCCGGATATTAGTGTGGTTGAATTGATGGATAACTACATCAGTGGACCCGACTTTCCAACCGGAGGCTATATTTTAGGTCGAGCAGGAATTAAACAAGCCTATGAAACAGGACGTGGAAGCATTGTCATTCGTAGTAAAGTCAATATTGAAGAACTTTCTAATGGGAAAAAACGTATTGTTATTTATGAAATTCCATATCTTGTTAATAAAGCAAATTTAGTTGAGAAAATAGCGTCTTTAGTACGTGATCGCTTAATTGAAGGAATTACCGATTTAACGGATGAATCAAGTATGAAAGGGATTCGTATTGTTATTGAATGTAAAAAAGATGCTCAAGTGGAAGTTATTTTAAATCAGTTATACCGCATGACTGCCTTACAAACATCCTTTGGTGTTAATACCATTGTATTGGTAAATAATGTTCCTATGCAACTAGGATTAAAAGAGGTCTTAAAGTATTATGCGAAGCACCAAGTGGATGTTGTGGTACGACGTACACAATTTGAATTAAAGAAAGCGGAAGATCGTGCACATATCTTATTAGGATTAAAAGTTGCGATTGATCACATTGATGAAATTTTAACGTTAATACGTAATTCAAAAGATACTGCATTGGCGATGCAAGAGTTAATGAATCGCTTTGAATTAACGGAAATTCAAGCAAAAGCAATTTTAGATATGCAATTCAAACGTCTTACCGGCTTAGAGCGTGATAAGATTGTTGCAGAATATCAAGAAATGTTACATATCATTGAAGACTTAAAGGACATTCTTGCAAATCATGATCGTGTTATTGCAATCATTAAACAGGAATTGTTAGAAGTCAAAGAAAAATATGGAGATGCTCGTCGTAGTGAAATCTTAGAAGGAGTATTGGAAGTTGAAGATGAAGATTTAATACCGGTAGAAGATATTATTATTTCAATGACGGTGAATGGATATATGAAACGTATTAATCAAGATACGTATAAGATTCAAAACCGTGGAGGTCGTGGTGTTAAAGGTATGAGTGTAAATGAAGATGATGTCATTGATTCTTTTATCTCAATGTCAACCCATGACTACTTATTACTGTTTACGGACTTTGGTCGAGTATATCGCATTAAGGGCTATAAAGTTCCGGAGGCATCTCGTACTTCAAAAGGAATTCCGGCGATTAACTTAATTGATCTTGATAAAGATGAAAAAGTAAAAGCACTTGTTCCAATTAAAAAGGATAATGAACAATATAAATATCTATTCTTTACAACAAAAAAAGGTCTTGTGAAAAAGACTTCTGTTAGTGAATTTGAAAATATCAATAAAAATGGTAAGATTGCGATTCACTTAAAAGAAGACGATCAATTAGTTATGGTTCGTCCTACTACAGGAAACGATGATATTATTATTGCTGCAAGCAATGGAAAAGCCGTACGTTTTGATGAAAAATGTGTTCGTAGTATGGGAAGAACAGCGACCGGTATTAAAGGTATGAACGTCGATGGTGGCTATGTTGTTGGTATGGCTACATCAAGTAACGGAAACTTCTTACTTGTTGTATCAGAAAATGGATATGGTAAAAAATCAAACCTTGAAGATTACCGTATTACTTCTCGAGGAGGAAAAGGGGTATCAACAATTAAGGTTACTGAGAAAAATGGACAACTTGTATCCTTAAGAGCGGTTAATGGAGATGAAGATTGTTTAATCATGACGGATGATGGTATTGTTATTCGTATTAATTTATCAAAAGTATCAACATTAGGACGCTCAACACAAGGGGTTCGCTTAATGAAACCGACAGAAGGTAGTAAAGTGAGTACCGTTGCGATTATTACTAGCAGTGAAGATAACATTGAAGAAGCTGAAGATGTTATGGAAGAACAATTAGAAGTGTAGAAATAATTACACTTCTTTTTTATGATGTATATGAAATAGTGTTTTTCGTAAATTTATACTTTAAATTTATTGCATTTTGCTAACTATAGTGATTAAATACTAGTATAACAATGATAAAGGATAAGTAATTGATAACTTCTTTTAAGAAAGATGACGGTTGATGCGAGTCATTAAGAAGTATAAATGAAATCTACCTTTTAGTGGAACTAATCCTTCCCGCATCGCTGCGTTATAGTTTGAGTGGTAAAATGTTTCACGTGAAACATTTTGCAATGAAGGTGGCAACACGAGATATCGTCCTTTAGATGGTATCTCTTTTTTATTAATAAGGAGGACGTATGCTAGATATTAAGTTAATAAGAGAAAATGCCGAATTAGTCAAGGAAAATATTAAGAAGAAGTACCAAGAATCGAAATTGGTCCTTGTAGATCGTGTATTAGAATTGGATAAACAATTCCGTAATGCTAAAAGTAAAGCCGATGAATTAAGAAGTCGTCGTAATCTAAAATCAAAAGAAATTGGTAAGATGATGGCACAAGGATTAAAAGAAAAAGCAGAAGAAATTAAAAAAGAAGTTGGGTTAATCGCAAAAGAGATTGAAGACTTAGAAAGTCTTGAAGAAATAAATCAAAAAGAATTAAGAGAAATTATGCTAAAACTACCGAATATCATTGATCCAAGTGTTCCTCTGGGTAAAGATGATAGTGAAAACGTTGAAGTAGAACGCTTTGGTGAACCAAAGGTGCCTGATTTTGAAATTCCATATCATGCTGAAATTATGGAACATCTAAATGGTATTGATTTAGATAGTGCACGTAAAACAAGTGGAAATGGATTTTATTACTTAATGGGCGATATCGCTCGTTTACATAGTGCGATTTTAAGCTATGCTCGTGATTTTATGATTGATCGTGGCTTTACTTACTGTATTCCACCATATATGATTCGTAGTGATGTAGTAACAGGTGTCATGTCTTTTGCGGAAATGGAAAATATGATGTATAAAATTGAAGGAGAAGATTTATATTTAATTGGTACATCTGAGCATTCTATGATAGGAAAATTCATTGATAGTATTTTAGATGAAACAAAACTACCATACGCATATACAAGCTATTCACCATGCTTTAGAAAAGAAGTAGGTGCTCATGGCATTGAAGAACGTGGAGTTTATCGTGTTCACCAATTTGAAAAACAAGAGATGATTGTTGTATGTAAACCGGAAGAGAGTATGGAATGGTTTAAGAAATTATGGCAAAATACGGTAGATTTCTTTCGTACATTGGATATTCCGGTTCGTACATTGGAGTGTTGTAGTGGAGATCTTGCAGATTTAAAGGTTAAATCCTTTGATGTGGAAGCTTGGTCACCAAGACAAAAGAAATATTTTGAAGTAGGATCTTGTTCAAACTTAGGAGATGCACAAGCACGACGTTTAGGTATTCGTGTTAATGGAGAAAATGGAAAGTATTTTGCTCATACATTAAATAACACAGTAGTTGCTCCTCCACGCATGCTAATTGTTTTCTTAGAAAATAATTTAAATGAAGATGGTAGTGTAAATATACCGGAAGCATTAAGACCTTATATGGGTGGAAAAGATAAGATTGTAAAAGCTTAATGTTTCACGTGAAACATCGAAGGATTAAACTTGAATAATTCATGGAAATAAGTTAAAATATCATACGGTACAACAATTATGTTCTAATCTGGTCAGGTCAGGAATGAAGCAGCCATACGAGCCTCTAATTGTGTGTACCATTTTTAATTAGGAGAATACACCATGTTAACAACACTATGCTATATTGATCAAAACGATGCTTACTTAATGCTGCATCGCAATAAAAAAGAGAATGATATTAATAAAAATAAATGGATTGGCATTGGAGGTAAATTTGAAACCGGCGAAAGTCCTGATGAAGCCATGATGCGTGAAGTCTATGAAGAAACAGGATTAACAATTTTAAAATATCAATTCAGAGGTATTGTTACCTTTAGCTATAATGGTAAAACAGAGTATATGCATGTCTTTACAAGTAATCATATAGGTGGAGAACTGAAGGAATGCGATGAAGGAACTCTAGCATGGGTAAAAAAGAAGGATGTATTTGATTTGAACCTTTGGCAAGGAGACCGTATCTTTTTAAAACTTTTGTTAGAAACAAATGAATTTTTTTCTTTAAAGTTAATATATCAAGGAGATTGCTTAAAACAGGCTATTTTAAACAATAAGGAGATCTTACATGAAAAATGATACGTATTACATGGAACTAGCTTTAAAAGAAGCAGAAAAAGCCTATCAAAAAGATGAAGTTCCTGTAGGTTGTGTTATTGTTAAAGATGGTGTAGTCATCGCAAGTGCTCATAATTTAAAAGAAACAAGCCAAGTGGTTATTGATCATGCCGAATTACTAGCTATTAAAAAAGCATGTAAGAAATTAAATTCTTGGCGTTTAGACGGATGTCAACTTTATGTAACCTTAGAACCTTGTCCCATGTGTGCAGGGGCAATTATCCAATCTCGTATTCAGCGTGTCATTTATGGTACACAAGATCCTAAGGGTGGTTGTTTTGGTTCTTTGATTAACTTTGATGAAATTAAGGGCTTTAATCATTATCCGATGATTACCAGTGAAATATGTAAACATTCTTGTCAAAAGATTTTAAAAGAATTTTTTAAGAATAAAAGATAGTTAAATTATTCACATATTTTTGTTGTATTGATACCCTAAAACGACTTAAAATTTGGTATAATATAGGAATAGCAAGGAGGAATATCCATTGAGTTATAAAGCATTGTATCGTATTTATCGTCCTGCTTTATTTGAAGATGTTGTTGGACAGGATTACATCGTAAAAACATTGAAAAATGCGATTGATCAAAATAAAATTGCGCATGCTTATTTGTTTTCAGGACCACGTGGTACAGGAAAAACAAGTGTTGCAAAACTCTTGGCAAAAGCGATTAATTGTACTGGAAGTGGAAAGATTCCTTGCATGCAGTGTGAAAATTGTATTGCTGCCAATCAAAATGTGCATCCGGATATTATTGAGCTAGATGCTGCAAGTAATAACGGGGTTGAAGAAATTCGTGAAATCATTGAAAAAGTAAAATATGCACCAATTCAAGGAAAGTATAAAGTCTATATTATTGATGAAGTTCACATGTTATCCAATAGTGCATTTAATGCCTTATTAAAAACACTGGAAGAACCTCCGGCACATGTAATCTTTATCTTAGCGACAACCGATCCTCAAAAAGTATTACCAACGATTATTTCACGTTGTCAACGTTATCATTTCAATAAAGTAGATGTTAGTGATATTTCTTCATCATTAATGAAAATCTTAAAGAAAGAAGGAATTGCTTATGATCTAGTGGCGCTTGAGTTAATCGCAGATTTAGCCGATGGAGGAATGCGTGATGCCTTAAGTATTTTAGATCAATGCATTGCCTACAATCCAAGTGAAATAAAAGAAGAATTTGTAAACTCTGTTTATGGAATTTTAACTACTCAAGAAAAAATCAATTTATTAAAAGAAATTCGTTCATCGAAAGTCAAAGCCTTGATTGAAAAAATCAAAGCGATGGAAGATACAGGCATTGATATTAAACGTTTAACCAACGATTTATTAAATATCTTAAAAGAAACGATGATTTATGCCTATGAACAAGATGAAAACTTATTAAAGAAGATAAACCAACATCATGCTAAAAGTCTATTAGAGACCTTTAGTATCGATGATTTATTACAATATATTGAAGTTTTACAAGAAACAAGTCAAAAATATAAGACAGCGTTTCATCCGGGATCTTACTTTGAAATTGCCATTTTAAAACTATGTGGTTTAAGTAAAAAGACACAAGATACCAAGGAAAAAGGGCCCACAAAGAAAGAGAAACAAGTAGAAAAAATTAACGAAGAAATACTACTTGAAGATAAAGAAGAAGTCATGGATGATGAACCGGAACATCCTGAAGAAGAAAGAAATATTGAACCTACACCTCAACAAGAGGTACAACAAGATATCAATGAACCACTTGAAGATACGTTTTTACTTGGTTTATTGACTTATGCACAAAAGGAATATCGTCAAAAAGAGGAAGTTTTATGGAAAAAGATTCAAGAGTATCGTTTGGATCTAAACTATGGGAAAAGTGCGAATCTATTAATGGATGTTAAAATTGTAGCCAGTGGAGAAGATTATCTTTTGGTTGAATCTACGATGGGTGCCATTGTTAAAACCATTAATGAACATGAAATCAACGTTGAATTGTATCAATTTTTAAAAGAAGTTTTAGAGTTAGATAAAATGATTTATGCGATTGATACAAAACGTAAAGAAGCATTAATTGAAAGTTTCATGAAACATCGAAAACAAGATACATTACCAATGTGTCCAAAGATTACAAAACATGAGTGTAAAGTATGCTTGAGTAAAGAAGAAAAAGAATTACAAGAATTACAAGATATTTTTCAAGATACATTAGAAATAAAGGGAGAGTAAAGAAGTATGGATTTAAGTAAATTAATGAAGCAAGCACAACAAATGCAAAGAGATTTAGCAAAACAAGAAGAAGCACTAAAAGCTCAAGTTTATGAAGGTAGTGCAAGCAATAATCAAGTAGTGGTTACCGTTTCCGGGGAACAAAAAGTATTATCGCTTGAAATTGCTGAAGAATTAATCAATAAAGAAGATAAGGATATATTACAAGATTTAGTGATGATTGCTATAAATGATGCCCTTACAAAGGCAAGTGATGATCGTGCTGAAAAAATGGATGCATTGACAGCGGGCATTAAAGTTCCTGGTATGTTTTAATGTATCCCAAACAGTTTGAAAAGTTAGTGGATTTCTTTCGTTGTTTGCCTGGAGTAGGTGCAAAAACAGCTGAGCGTTATGCCTTTTATTTGCTTGATAAAGATCCGGAAGAAATAAATGCTTATAGTGAAGCTTTAAAAGATAGTCTAACGATTAAACGTTGTCAAACCTGTTTTAATCTTGCGGAAGATACCCTGTGTCCAATCTGTAAAGATCCTAGCCGTAATCAAAAACTTATCTGTGTAGTTGCATCGGCTAAGGATGTGTTATCGATTGAAAAGACCAATAGTTATGATGGGGTATATCATGTATTAGGTGGTCTTATTTCAACTTCCAAAGGCATTATGCCTCAAGATTTACAGTTTGAATCTTTAAAGAATCGTATTGAAGAAGATACGCAGGAAATTATTGTCGCAACCAACTTAACGTTGGATGGAGAAACTACAGCCTTATACTTAAATAAGTTTTTACAAGATAAACAAGTCTTAGTAACTCGTTTAGCACAAGGATTACCAATGGGTGGACATTTAGATTATGCAGATGAATTAACCTTAATACATTCTTTTGCAGGTCGAAAGTCAATAGATAAATAGGGGGTTGTATATGAAATCAGATATTCAAATAGCACAAGAAACTAAGCTTGAAGAAATTGAAAAGATTGCTCGTTTTGCTAAAATTGATGGACAATATCTTGAACGTTATGGTAATGATAAAGCAAAAATTGATTTATCCATTATGCATAAACTACAAGATAATCAAAATGGGAAACTTATTTTAGTAACGGCTATTTCACCAACGAAAGCAGGAGAGGGAAAATCTACAACGACCATCGGTTTAGCAGATGGATTAAGTCGCTTAAATAAAATGGTCATTGGTTGTTTGCGTGAGCCATCGTTAGGACCTGTCTTTGGTTTAAAAGGTGGAGCAACGGGTGGAGGCTATGCACAGGTAGTACCAATGGAAGATATTAATCTACATTTTACGGGCGATATGCATGCCATCACAACAGCGAATAACCTTGTAAGTGCTGTATTGGATAATAGTTTATATCAAGGGAATCCGTTAAATATTGATCCAACCAAAGTAGTTTGGAAGCGTTGTTTAGATTGTAATGATCGTACGTTGCGTGATATTACCATTGCGCAAAATAAAGAAACCAATGGTATTTTAAGACAAGATGGTTTTGTAATTACAGTAGCTACTGAAATTATGGCAATCTTGTGTCTATCGGAAGATTTACATGATTTTAAAGAAAAGGTAGGCAATGCCATAGTTGCCTATACGTATGATGATAAACCGGTATATATTAAAGACTTAGGTATTCAAGGGGCTTTATGCATCATTATGAAAGAAGCAATTAAGCCAAATCTAGTACAAACATTAGAACATACACCCATCTTGATTCATGGTGGTCCATTTGCCAATATCGCTCATGGTTGTAATAGTATTATCGCAACCAAGATGGCATTAAAATTATCAGATTATGTTGTAACCGAAGCTGGCTTTGGGGCAGACCTTGGCGCTGAAAAGTTTATGAATATTAAATGTCGTAGTGCCAATATAAAACCAAATGCAGTTGTAATTGTCGCGACCATTCGTGCTTTAAAGATGCATGGTGGAATCAACCAAGATCAATTGGAAGAAGAAAACATCGAAGCACTGAAAAAAGGAATTGCTAACTTAGAAAAACATATCGATTCGATTAGTCGCTTTAAAGTTCCATATTGTGTAAGTATCAATAAATTTAAAAGTGATACCAACGAAGAATTAAGCACTTTAATGCAATGGTGCAGTGATAAAGGCATTATTTGTGTAATCAATGAAAGTTATGCTCAAGGAAGTCAGGGAAGTGTAAAACTTGCCGAAACAGTAATAAAGCTATGTGAAAAAAACAGTGAGTTTACATATTTATATGATGTAAATCAACGTGTTGAAGATAAGATTTTAGATATAGTACAAAAAATATATGGTGGTGCTCATGTAGAATATAGTCAACAAGCCAAACAAGCACTTGAAACCATTTATAAACATGGTTGGGATGCATTACCAATCTGTATGGCAAAAACACCATCTTCTTTTACGGATGATTCAAGTATTATGGGAGCACCAAAAGACTTTACCATTCATGTAAGTGATTTACAAGTTTCCTTAGGAGCCGGTTTCATTGTGGTAAAAGTCGGGAATATCCTTACAATGCCAGGTTTGCCAAAAGATCCGGCAGCCATCCATATGGGTGTAAATGAAAACGGAAAAGTCTACGGTATTTTCTAACAAAGTATATAAAAAAATAATATTAAAAAGATAGCGAATTCATAAGCTATCTTTTTTACTATAAATGGAAAATAATCTGTATGGTATGATAAAATAAATAACAATTACATCTATTTTATCATTACAATTTAGAAAATGAAAGACTTATATAAATTTGTAAAATAACTTATTATTTTATTAATAAATAATACAGAGGAAGATTATGAGAATATTTAAACATCTAAAAATAATATGTATTGTTATTTTATTGCTATTTACATCTGCCTGTAATACAAATACTGTAAAAAACGATGAAAATAACTTATATATTTTCATTAAAAATGCTGAGCGTGGATATTATGAAGAAAAAACCGGTCAAACAAAGGTTAACTTTTCCACAATCAACTTAAAAAATGGAAAAGTAGAAAAATTAGCTGAGTTTGATGCCTTCTTTTACATAGCAGGTGCAACCGTTGATTTTAAAAAAAATACAATCTATTTTGCTGATCGTCACTATTTAGCAGGACCTGAAGATTATCGAAATAACGATGGTGATCAAATTTATTCTTATAATTATAAAACCAAGGAAAAGAAGAAATTAACCAATAATGTTTATTATAGAAATAATTATCTATTTTACGATAATAATGATGAATTGTATGTATTGTCAGGGACGTATGGTGAACATAGAATTGCACTAAGCAAATTTGATTTACTAACAAATAAATCTACCTTACTTGAAGAAGATATTGATAAAGGATTTCAAAAAAGTAACTATAATCCTATCACCGAGGAACTCATCACAACGATTGTTTCAGAAAGTGCATTATATAACGCGATAGAAGCTCAAGAAACGGTAAAAATGTTCAATTATCCTACCAACGATTTGTATAGTTATAAAGACGGAGAATTATCATATATCACAACAACTCGAACTGGTGCAGTGAATCAAATTGTCGCAAATGATGACTATATAATTTATTACTTGTATGATTCAACTTTAGATTGTGAAAAATCAATAACGAAAGTAAATTATGATGGCTTTTTAACTTATAATAGAAAAACGAAAGAAACAACTCCCGGTATCTTGGGTATAGATCCACCTAAGAACATTTTGGATATTTTCTATTTGACTAAAGATAGCCGCTACTTAATCTGTGGTTATCGAGATAAGAACTATGCGTATGCAAGTGATTTGTTAATTAAGTATGACTTGGTTGAAAATACTTACGAAGTGATTGCCAACATTACAGAAAACTTTAAGCCTGGCTTTAAAAGAGTTAGTGTGGTAAAAAAATAAGTATTTAAAAGATTAGATTAGTCTAATCTTTTTTAATATTAATAAAAGCATAATTATAGATTAATTTTTTAAACAAGGCTTCGGTAAAGAATAATGTGAATGAAACAAAGAATATAAAGAAATAAAAGATGTATGTATAGTCTAAGTAATCAATATTTCTAAAGAAAGGAAGTAAAAATTAAAGTTTGATGATATTTATTGTAGAAATAAGTAAACATACTTTATTAGTGTTATAATGAAATAAACAATATCTTATACATACATTTAGTGTTATTGAGAGGTGAAAATGTTAAAGTATAAACCCATATATTGGTTTTTGATGAAGCCTTTTATAAAAAGAGCCTTAAAAACAAAATATAGTAAGGAAGATGTTACAGTGATTGTTAGAAATGCCAAAGTTGAATACAGAAAATTATTAAATAAAGCAGATGATATTGGTGAGAAAAATCCTATGGCTTCTAATTTATATTTTTGTCTGTTGTTTTTTTCCTTTATGCAAGGAAGTGAAGGTAAAATAACTTCCGAAGATTTGAAAGAAATCATGAGAGTTACTTTATCAGATCCTTTATTATTAAACTTAATGGGCAAGAAAGATTATAACAATCCCAAAGATTTAAAGAAATTTAAAGAGACCATACATAAGAATTCTCAATGGGCAGAGTGTCATCGTAAAGAGTATCCGGAAACTTGGAAATTTAATTTTGATGATAGTCATCAAGATGGTTTTTATTATTACTTTACGAAATGTCCAATCGCTAAATTCTTTAAAGATAATAATTTAGAAGAAATAACTCCTATATTTTGTGAATTGGATCATCTTACAATTAAAACTAGAAAAGCAAAATTA
Organism: Erysipelotrichaceae bacterium OH741_COT-311; assembly: GCA_003858585.1. Lineage (GTDB taxonomy): Bacteria > Bacillota_I > Bacilli_A > Erysipelotrichales > Erysipelotrichaceae > RQZE01. The sequence continues at coordinate 33,539 of RQZE01000008.1, read as the reverse complement.
TATAGGTATAAAACATTAGCAAAGGGAGATGAAATGTGTGATTTTTGGATTGTTGGAGATAAAATCAAAAATCCTAAATAATTGTTGATCTTTAAATCATAATAATGAAAGGAGGTCATGTTTAAAATGAATATCTTACTACAAGTCGTTTTATATTGTTTGTTGTTTACATTATTAGTGGCTTTATCATTTAGAGGTAATGCGATTAATATTGTGTATTTTTATCCTAAATCCGTTATAGATAAAGTTGTTGCATTTGGTTATACAGATTATAAAACGGTTCAAAGAAATAAGATTATATTTTATTCTTCATTTATTGTTTTAATGTTTGGAAGTTTGATATTCATTGTTGGATCGTGGAATGAAATTCATGAGTTTAAAGAAGCTTTTATTCAATTAAATATTTTTCTTCAATCTTGGAATATCTTTGATGGACTGGTTATGGATATTTTATGGACCAAGAATAGTCAGAGGTTAAAAATTAAAGGTATCAAAGATAATGAGTATATACCTAATGTTATAGATGTAATAAAAAAGAGAATGCTCTTTGTTCCTGTTTTATTGGTAGTGTCTTTTCTCTTAGCTAAAATTATAGTATTTATATATTAAATGATGGTATGAAATGAAGCAGTGAGGCGATAGAAAAGATAGGTGCTTATGTAAACAGAGGATTGAAACTATATGAAGATTTGATGGATAATCTTTTTTAAAATATAATAGTAGCATAATGGGTAAAGAGTATTGGATGAAAATTAAAAATATGTATCCAACACTTGAGACAGTAATAATTTTTATACATAAAAGGAGAATACTATGTGGTTAATATTCGGAACTTTGGCAATTGTTGCAACATTTCTTAATCTTATTGCTTATGGACAAGGAAAAGAAACAAAGTATCTACGTTTTATTGCTTTGTCGTGTACAGCTCTTACTATGTGTGGGTTTTATAGTGGCTCAGCAAAATGGATTGTGAATCAGGATTATAGTGCATTGGAAGATGTAGTGCCAACGTTATCGGCATATACATGGCTCATGGTGGGGGCTTCTATTTTTATGAATGGATTAACGTTATTAAAAAGAAAGTAAAGGAGTAAACGATGTTTAAACGACAAGGAAAATATATTGTAATTTTAGGTTTAATCTTATTAATGGTAGCGAGTTTTTCAAGAAGACATTTTCATTTTAGTCAAGAGTTAACAATTATGCTTTATGGTGTTTCAAATGTAGTTATTGTGATGGGTTTATTACAGAGTAGAAATAAGTTGTAGGATAATATGAATAAACTACATATTGAAAAAAACACCGTACAAGAAACATTAATCATTCCTCTTTATGGGCGTAAGATGTGTTCAGAAAGATTTCCGGAACTCTATCAAGATGAGTTGGCGAAAGAATTATGTCAGCGTCTTGATTATGATTTTTCTTCCTTAGAAAAAAAGAAAGCTTCTTTTTTCTATGAGTTTGGAGCTTTGGAAGCTGCTATGCGTCAATTGGATATAATGTGGGAACTAAAGGCATATTTAAAGCAACATCCTAAAGCTACCATTGTGAATCTAGGATGTGGTTTAGATCAAACAGGTAAGACATGTGATAATGGACAATGTCGTATTGTAAATATTGATTTTCCAAAGATTATTGAAGTCCGTAATTGTCTAATACCACTAAGTGAGAATGAAAGAAACATTGCGATGGATTTAAAAGATGAACGTTGGATGGATGAGATTGATGGAAGTCAAGGCGTATTCTTTTTTGCAGCTGGCGTTTTTCATTATTTTCAAAAGGAAGAAGTAAAAACTTTACTTCATAAGATGTCTTTAAAGTTTCCCGGTGGAGTCTTGGTGTTTGATACGGTTGGTAAAAAAGGATTAAAATTGATGTTGTCAAAAACACTTAAGAACATGGGTATTAAAGATGTCGGAGGTTATTTCTACGTTGAAAATCTAAAAGAGATACAGTGGTTTTCAACTACTGAAGTATCTAGCAAAGGTTATATGTTAGGTTACTATGATATGAAAGTGCCTTCCATTGGATTTCTGCATCGCTTTTTAGCCAAAATTGGAGATGACATCTTTAAGATGGCAATTATTAAAATGCAATTTAAAAAAGGATCTTCATCTACTTACTAGTGAATATCCTTTTTGTTTATTAAATCATGTTCATTTGTCTTAATACTATAAGCAGTATCACAAACAGCATCAAAAACAAATCAAATACAATATCTTTTGTATCTTTTATAATTAGTTTACATATGATAGTAACCAATAAGAAAATCAAATATAATATCACTACATATATATAATTTTGAAAGAAAAAACTTGAAATAAATACAGCAAAATTTGAGGCAAATGCTAAGTGATTAATAAATTTTTTGGTAATAATCTTTTTTAAGGTCTTTATGGTTTGATTACTCCTTGTAGCTTGAATAAAATATGAAATTCTTTTATCTTATTCTATCATATAGACAATGTATTAGGATAATAAACGTAGATTTTGTTTAGAAATAGTCCTGAAATAAGGAAGAGTCTATTTCCAAAATATCATCAAGTAAAATCTTTGTATCATCTTCCAGATGTAAGTAACCTTGATGATCTATGTTACGCATTGTTGAAGAAAGCGTGACATAACATCCACCTTCTTTTAAAGAGTCTTTTAAAAAATAGGTAACGGTAATCAAAGGGTTTTCCTCTTTATGCTGTATGAGCAGTTGAATTTTTTGATTTAATAAATCGAAAGCATCTTGACTTAACGATCGTTTTTTAGAAACATAACGAGCAGTTTCATCTAAGGTTTCCTTGTGTCCGGTTAAAGCGGCAAACGGGGCAAATTGAGCAGCACGATCAAAATTAGACATCCATGGATGACGTTTCGACTTTACATAGGTTTGTGTATAAGAAAGTTCATCTTGACTCATGCTTTATGTCCCCCAATTTGTTGATTACGTTGTTTAGCAGTTGCCTTTTCGGTAAAACTTCTTGCTTTTAAGATAGCATTTTTTCCATATTTCTTTTTAATCTTAAGTAAAGAAGCCTGTAATTGTTCTTCACGCTTTCTATCTTTATCTAGGTTTTTTTGTTGATCTAAGAATTGTGCTGTATCAAAGATACTTACTTGTGCAACTTCTATTTTCTGATTGGCTTCCTGTTTTGTTATGACATTCATCAATGAAATATTTAACCGTTTGATCCATAAGTCAGACTTTACAATTTGATGAAACAGGGTTTCAATGGAGGAAGTCATAAGGGAAGAACAATAAGTATAATAAGGCAGCTTGATACTTCCATGGGCGTTTTTAGGGAGCTTACGTCCATAAGGATCTATCGTAGTATTTCCTTGGAAATACTTATCCACATTACAAGTATCATATCCAACAGTTAATACCAGTTGATTGGTTACTAATTGTTTTTCCGTTAGATCCAGCGCTAATTGATCTACCATTTCCTTGACAACCAATAAAGCATCTTCAAAGTTATAGACTTCATGTAGGACTTGACCTGAGCCAAGACTACGATGTTGAGGTTTATAGTCTTTTATATCCTGCATAGTACAGGATTCATAACCCCAAGCATGATCAATCAATAATTCTGCATTGATTCCAAAGGTTTTATAGAGTAAATCTTCATTGTGATAGTCACTACTTTTTCCTAAAGAACACTTGGCAACATCATACATGGTATATAAACCAAGCTCCGCTAAGCGTTTTTGATATCCATGACCAACACGCCAAAAATCTGTAATGGGTTTATGATGCCATAGCTCTTTGCGGTAACGTTGTTCATCTAAAAAGGCAATGCGCACACCATTTTCATTTGGTTTCATCTTTTTTGCCATAATATCCATTGCCACTTTGGCAAGATATAAATTTGTTCCAATGCCTGCTGTTGCGGTAATGCCTGTTTTTCTTAATACTTCTTCAATCATGCGTAGGGTTAATTCATAAGCGGATAAATTATAAATAGAAAGATAACTACTTACATCGATAAACACTTCATCAATCGAATAAATATGAATATCCTGACTGGATACAAAGTTTAAATACACGTTATATATTTCATTACTTACATCAATGTATTGTTGCATATGGGGTGTTGCAATAACAAGGTCTATTTGACTGCTTGGATCGCATTCCAACACTTTACTGTCATAGGATTTTTTTGTGAATGCTCGATAACGATTTTCTTTGAAACGTTTACGATTTTCTTCTTTGATTTTCGCTAATACTTCAAATAAACGTGGTCTTCCTTTTATCCCTAAAGATTTTAAAGAAGGAGATACTGCAAGACAAATCGTTTTTTCACTGCGACTTTCATCAGCGACAACTAAGTGGGTAGTTAAGGGGTTTAATCCTCTTTTTTGACATTCTACGGAGGCATAAAAGGATTTTAAATCAATCGCTACGTACATCTGGTTCTCCTTTCTAGGGTATTCTTATTATACGTTACAATGACTTTCTTTTTAAGGGTGAAATAACGTCTTTATTTAGTGTATAATGCTAGTATGAAAACCTTAATTGAAATCTATGATAACGACTATTTAAAAAATGTTACGGCAGCCTTGGCTTTGGATTTTCAAGAAGTCCATTTTATTTGTGTCAATCAAAAACCATCTGCTAAAATCGATAGTCTCAAACAAATCATTGAAAAGAATAGAAACTGTAAAGTAAGAATTCATCACATTGTAAATTCACGCTTAGAAAATTTATATCCCATTTTAGAAACCATCCATCAAGATGTCTATGTTAATTTAACAGGAGGCTATGGCATTGATTTAATCAACATGTCAACGGCTTGTAATAAAAAGGGGTACCGTACTTTCTTTATTGACCATGATCATAAAGATATGATGAATGTAAGTGGTAGTAAGGATATTAAAGCCATCTTTAAGTATCCTAAGTTAAGTATTGCAGATCTCATCTTTTTAAGTGGTTCTAAGATTAGTAATACTCAACACTATCAAATTGATTTAAATAATCATGAATTAGTCAATGATGTTCTTCGTGTCTTTGAAATCATTCAGTATGATTTTCGCTATTTTACCAACGTGATGAGTGATTTTATTAAATTGATGAGTATTGAAAAAAATAATATTGCAGATACCAAGTTATATATTCCTAAGAATCAAGTATGGATGATTGATAATAAAGTCTTCCATCAGTTGGAAAATTTAGATTTACTCTATTTTGATAAGCAAAAGAGTATGATGTCCTTTAAGAATAAAATCATCAAACACTTATTTAAAGATGCCGGAGCGTGGCTTGAAAACTATACCTACATCAAGTTAAAACAAAGTGGATTTTTAGATGATTGTATGGTAAGCGCCATCATTGATTATGATGGTAGAATTAATGCCGGAAATGATGCGCGTTGTGAAATTGATGTCTTGGCTTGTAAGGATATGTATCCCATCTTTATCTCTTGTAAGATGAATAAGGTAGATGCGGAAGCATTAAATGAAATAAAGTTGCATTCGATTATTTTTGGTAATAGTTATTCCAAGTGTATTATTGTTACAGGTGCCCATGTTTCTAAAAGCAATCCAATTATTTATAATAAGGCTAAGGAATTAGGTATTTATATTATTGATTCTTATGATTTAAAAAATGATTTATTAGTTAAGAAAGTGCAAGAAATATGTAATAATACATATGAGTATAAAAAGGTAATGTAAGATGGCATCCATTGCGTATATCACAGATCGTACTATATTAGAATTTCATCGTTTAAATGGTAGCACAACGATGAATTTTTGGCGTTTGGAAAGCAGTAAACAATTTAAAGATTTTAAAGAAGGGGATTTATTATTCTTCTTAACGAAGTGTGATAGTAAAAAAGAAAAAGGGATTTTAGGTTATGGACGACTTGTAAAACAGGGTAATATGTCAATCAAGAAGATGTGGGATGTCTATGGAAGTCAAAATGGTTATCGTAGCTTAGAACGTTTTCAAGAGGGAATTACCAAGATTCTAAAACAAGAGCGTTTACCAAAGAAATTAAATAGTTTGTATTTAACGCATGTAGTATTTTTTCAAAGTCCGATTTATCCAAGTGAATTGGGATTAGAGATTTCCAATAAACTGGAAAGCTTTGTATATCTAGATCGTCAGGATAGTCAAATTACGTTTAAAATCTTACAGAAGGCAAAAGAAAACGGCATTGATTTATGGTCTTCTTTGGAACATGAAGTAAGTCATGATGTCATTGAGCATGAAGAAGTTCGTGTGGCGATTTTAAATAGTTTTAAAGAAATAAAGGCTCTTACTTATCTAGAAGAAAATCCTTCAGGTTTAAAGAAAGTGATCAAACAATATCAACTGGATCATCCGGACTTCATTGCGATGAAAGGCAACCCTTATCTTTTATATCGTTATCAAGAAGGGAAGATTACATTTGTTTTGGCACATACGATAAAAGATCTTCATGATCGTAATGTGCAATTGGTGTTAGGTTATTTACAGTTGTTTCAATATTATATGAAACAGTATTGTCCATATAGTGTGTTGATGGAGTATGTGTTATTACCGGAAAACAGCGAGTTGTTAAAGATTATTGAACACATACGATAAGGGAAAAGACTTTAATATATAGAATATTTAGAAGTTAGGTAGAAGTTCATTAATCCAGATTTTAAACTCCTCGAATTCGAGGGGTTTTTAAAAAAGTAATAATGTATTTACATTATCACTATAAAAATAAATAATAACATTTGGTTTGTATTGAGATTTTGTAAGATTTTACAAATGATGTATGTATCATAAGAATGACCAGGCAAATAAACTTAGAAAATGAATCATTTACGATTGTCTACCAAAGTATCAATTAATGCTTATACTTTAGGGTTGTAAACAGCACATAGAACTTAGAAAGGAGAAATAAGTTTGGATAACGAAATTAAATTATTTGAAGGAAGTCAGATACGTTCTGTTTGGGATAGTGAAAAAGAAGAATGGTATTTTTCGGTAGTAGATATTGTTGGAGTATTAACAGAGAGTAAAAATCCGAGGGACTATTGGTATCGTGTTAAGAAGAGAATGTCAGAAGAAGAAAAAAGTGAACTGTCGACATTTTGTCGACAGTTGAAATTAAAGGCTCCTGATGGAAAAATGAGAGAAACAGACGTTTCCGATATGCAAGGTATATTCCGTATCATTCAATCTGTACCATCACCAAAGGCAGAACCATTTAAGATGTGGCTTGCAGAAGTTGGGAAAGAAAGAATAGATGAAATAATAGATCCAGAACTTACAATAGATAGAGCTTTAGAAACTTATCTTAAAAAAGGATATACCAGAGAATGGATAAACCAAAGACTACAAGCTATTCAGGTGAGAAAAGAACTTACAGATACTTGGCAAGATCATGGAGTTCAAGAAGGAAAAGAATATGCAATCTTAACTAATGAAATAACTAAGGCATGGTCTGGTATGACAACTAGACAATACAAAGAGCATAAAGGTTTAAAGAAACAAAATTTAAGAGATAATATGTCGACACTGGAATTGGTTTTAAATATGCTTGCAGAAGCTACAACAACAGAACTTGCAAATGCAACTAACCCTCAGGGATTTGAAGAAAATAAAAAAGTGGCTAAAGAAGGTGGAAGTATTGCTGGTAATGCTAGAAAAGAAATAGAAGACAAAACTGGAAAACCAGTAATTACATCAAAAAAAGCTATTGATTTAGGAAAGTTAATTGGCGATGTAGTTAAAGAGACTGAAAACGATGAATAGAGTTATAAATTATAAGTTGGGAGAAAAGAATTTATGAAATTAAATAAAAATAAACAAGTACCTGTAGGAATGCTATTTTTGGCTTTGGCAATTATTTTAAATAAAATATCACATGTTAGTTATTTAATTTTAGGAATACTTTATGGTATATCAATAGCAGTATTGATTATTGGGATATTGAATAACCGCAAATAATTTTCGGTTTGTATGGTAAGTATCCCTCCTGAATAGATGGAAATTTAGTGTTTTCAACCCTTGATTTTACTACATGATTTAACATATGGGTTTTATGTCATAATTATGTTAGTGGTAAAAAGTCTAATAAAATCAAGGGTTTTGAAGCTTCTACCAAAGTTAAAAACTGAAGAAACTGGTAGTTTATATGTTGCTTAGAGCTATTATCCATTAAAATAATGGTTGTAAGCAGCACATAAGCCGAAGAGAAAAGAGGTAGTGTATGCGATGGATATTAAAAATTATCTTATTTCCGATTAGTCTTGTTTTATCAATTCTGACTGCTTTCTTGACATTCTTACTTGGTATTGGAACAGCATTACTGTATATCGTTATGGTGTTCTGTATATTTGGGGCTTTAGCTTCTTTCATTCAAGGAGAAATTGGAATAGGTATATCGGGCTTGGTTATCGGTTTCCTATTTAGTCCCTATGGGCTTCCGATGATAGGAGCGACTGTGATAGCGTTTATTGAATTGATAAATGAGAAGATTAAAGAGGTGTAGATAAATCGAGATTTATGAGGATGTGATGCAATGATTATCAGAAGAATCGAGCCTGAAGATGCAGGAAATGTATCAGCTTTGATTGTTAGGACGCTCAGAGAAGTCAACACCAAAGATTATTCGAGGGAATATATCGAAAATGATGTTCAAAAATTACAACCGAAAGACATCTTGGAGCGCGCAAAATGGACTCATTTTTATGTAGTATGCGATGAGGATAGAATTGTGGGCTGCGGTGCAATAGGACCGTACTGGGGTAAAGTTGACGAAAGTAGTTTATTCACTATCTTCGTTTTACCAGAGTATCACGGGCAAGGAATCGGAAGAAAGATCATAGATACTTTGGAAAAAGACGAATATTTCCTTCGTGCGAACAGAATTGAAATACCTGCCTCGATCACTGCAACTCCCTTTTATATAAAAATGGGATACACATATAAAAACGGAATTAGTGTACCAGATGAAGAAGGTCTTATACGCTTAGAAAAGCATAGATAAAGACAAACTCTGGTTTGTGAGGGCAGTTATGAATGTTATATCATGCGTTGATGAAGACTGGCTTCTTTCAGAAGAGGCATTCTTGCTATATGCTTCCTGTATGTATCAACCAAGGTATGAGAATTTCAAAAAACAAATAGAAGATTTAATAAGCGATCCATCGGTAAGAGTATATGTGTGCGAGAGCCAAGGCAAGAAAACAGGCATGATGGTGCTGAGAATCTCAGATTCTGTTGCTGAAATCATCGGAATTGCTGTGTCCGAAAGAAAGCGTCGTCAAGGAACCGGAAGACGCATGATCCAATATGTGATGAAATCTGAGGGTTTGGAAAGGATCGATGCACAGACAGACGACGATTCAATCGGATTCTACCGTAAGTGTGGCTTTACCGAAGAAAGGATCGTAGTTGATTATCCTGATGGTTCTGTTGTCCGATACAACTGCGTATTAAGCAAATAGACAACTTCCAATTTGTAGAGGTGAATAACTTGTGAATTTATCCGATACGAAACTGAAAGAATTACAGCCTTCTCAGTTTTATATATCCGCAAAGAAGCTTGAGGATATTGAAAGATGGATCAATCCATCCGATTTCTCTAACTTTGAGCCGATCCCTGTAAAGCAACTGGATGGCAAACTTGTTATGACGGACGGACATACCAGAGCTGTGGCCGCAATTAAAGCCGGGCTGGATCACGTTCCGTTAGTGTGGGATAAGGACGAGTTGGATTGGGATATGTATCGGGCATGCGTAAACGCCTGCCAGGAGCAGTCTGTTTTATCACCAGAGGATCTGCTGATGCGTATTGTTTCCGAAGAGGACTATAAAGAAAAATGGGATAAATGGTGCGATGCTATGCAGGCAGAGATTATAAGAAACAGAAAGTGAGAAATTCCCATTTGTTGGGATGTCTCCAAATCGGGATTTGTGAGGAACAGATATGAAAACAATATATCTGATCGGCGGTACAATGGGCGTCGGTAAATCGACGGTAAGTCAGCAGCTGAAAAAGGAGTTGCCGAACAGTGTTTTTCTTGACGGCGATTGGTGTTGGGATGCCGATCCGTTTCAGGTAACAGAAGAAACAAAAGCCATGGTCATGCGCAACATCTGCTTCTTGCTGAATAGTTTTCTCCACTGTACGGCCTATAAAAATATCATTTTCTGCTGGGTAATGCATGAACAATCCATTATTGACGAAATAATCAATAGTCTGGACACAGGAGATGCGAGAGTCATAAAGATTTCGCTTATGATCGATGAAACCAATTTGCGTAAAAGACTCTCTGCTGACATCGCCAGGGGGATCCGCAGTAACGATGTAATCGACAGAAGTGTTGCAAGAATCAACATGTATCAAATACTTGACACCATAAAAGTGGATACAGTCAATAAGAACGTTTGTGAAATCGTGAGTGAAATACTGACGCTTTGATATCAAAAAATTCAGTTTGTCGAGCTGAATAAAACTAAATATTGAAGATACAGGACGATAGAAAGTAAAACATCTATCGTCTTTTATTATGCCAAAAATTGAAAAGAGAGGAGGCGATAGAAGTGGAATTTGATTATTTTTATAACCGGGACGGAGACCGTTTCAGCTACTATATGCTACCGAAAATTATAGTAACTGATGAAAAGTTTAAGAACTTATCATCGGATGCAAAGATTTTATATTCTTGCCTATTGGAGCGAATAAATCTGTCTTTCAGGAATAAGTGGATTGATGAAGAAAACAGAGTATATATCATCTTCACTGTGGAAGAGATTATGAAGATTTTAGGAAGATCCAATAAGACAGCAGTCAAAATCCTTAATGAGCTTGACAGCACCTCGGGATATGCAGGGAATCTTTCGTATTATTTAGTCAGTTTCATCGCCTAAAGCAGAACCATTTAAAATGTGGTTAGCAGAGATTGGAAAAGGATGAATCGATGAAATCATAGATTCTGAATTTAATATTGATAGAGCTTTAGAAACATATATAAAGAAAGGATATTTCAGAGAATGAATTAACTAAAGATTTCAAGCTATTCAAGTGAGGAAAGAATTAACCGATGCTTGGCAAAATTAGGGGGATAAAACAAAGCAGAGAATATGCTATTTTAACCGATGAAATAACTAAAGCTTGGTCAGAAATGATAACAAGACAATATAAAGATTTTAAGGGACTTAAAAAAGAAAATCTAAGAGATAATATGACAACAATAGATATTGTCTAAAATATGCTTGCTGAAACAGCTACAAAAGATATCACTAGAACATCAAATTGTCCAACCTTTGAAGCAAATAAAAAAGTAGCTCAAAGAGGAGGTTATGTTGCAAAGGTTGCAAAAAACATTTGAATAAGAAACAGGACAACCTGTTATCACTTCTAAAAAATCAATTGATTTAGGGAAGTTAATTGGTCATGTAACAAAAGAAATTGAAAATATGCAAGAGTATGTAAAGAATATTAGCCTTTTTAAAGATAAAATTAAAGTTTAAGAAAAGAATTATAAACCTCAAACAGTGCTATCATCTATAAATTTATGTTTTGAAAGTGAATCATCTACTTAGCGTATAGGGAGAATGTTATCTAAAAATATGGATATTTCCCACAAGGAAATGAACATTTCCTTTTTCATTGGTGCAAAATTATATGGAATAGGCAAAGAAATGGTATAATACAGGATAGATTGTAGGTGATGTAGATGTATGATGTCATTGTAGTCGGAGGAGGTCATGCCGGCATTGAAGCAGCGATGGCTTGTAGTAAAGCACAATATAAAACAGCTTTAATTACATTAAGTATAAACAATATTGGCAAAATGCCATGCAATCCTTCTATTGGAGGTCCAGCCAAGGGGATTGTCGTAAAAGAAATTGATGCCTTAGGGGGCGTTATGCCTTATGTGGCAGATAAAACAGCATTACAGTTTAAGATGTTAAACAAAGCCAAAGGTCCAGGAGTACAGTCTTTGCGTGTGCAATCGGATAAACTTGCCTATAGTAAGTTGATGCAAGAATTATGTTTAGCTCAAGAACATTTAGATGTGATTGAGGATATATGCACAGGTTTAGTGGTAAGTGATAAAGTTGCCAAAGGCGTTATCCTTAAAGAAAAAGGAATACTGGAAAGTAAGATTGTTATTTTAACAACAGGAACATATATGGCTTCTTTATGTATGATTTCCGATGAAGTTACGGAAAGTGGACCGGATAGTGAACCAACAACCAATGATTTAAGTGCTTGTTTAAAAGCACTAGGCTTTGAGCTATTCCGTTTGAAAACAGGAACTCCGCCACGTGTAAAGACAGAATCCATTGATTTTTCTAAAACACAATATGAACCGGGTACAGATGAAGACATTACGTTTTCTCAACGTGGAACAGCGTTGCCTCTTGATCAACAAGTCCCTTGTTACTTAACCTATACCAATAGTAAGACCCACAAACTTATCAATGCCAATTTACATCGTTCGAGTATGTACTCTGGTGTTGTAAAAGGCGTTGGTCCTCGTTATTGCCCAAGCATTGAGGATAAATTAGTGCGTTTTCATGATAAAGAGCGTCATCAAATTTTCTTAGAGCCGGAAAGCTTATCCTTAGATACTACCTATGTACAAGGCTTTTCAACCTCTTTGCCAAAGGAAGTCCAAGAAGAGATGATTAAAACACTACCTGGACTGGAACATGCGGTGATTGAAAAATATGCCTATGCGATTGAATACGATGCGATTAACCCTTTACAGATGAAGCCAACTTTAGAAAGTAAATTAATTGAAAACTTATTTACAGCAGGACAAATCAATGGAACAAGTGGGTATGAAGAAGCTGCCGGACAAGGGATTATGGCAGGAATCAATGCGATTAACAAGTTGATGGGTAAAGAACCATTGATCTTACGAAGAGATGAGGCATATATTGGTGTATTAATTGATGATTTATGTACAAAGGGAACGTTAGAACCTTATCGCTTACTTACCAGTCGTGCAGAGTTTCGTTTACTGTTACGACATGATAATGCAGATAAGCGTTTAATGGACTATGGCTATCAAGCTAAGTTGGTTTCGAAAAAGCGTTATGAAGAATATCTTGAGAAATATCGTAAAGTGGAAGAATATAAGCAAAAGCTAAATGAAGTGCGTTTTAATAGTAAATCAGAAGTCAATGCATATTTAAAGACGATTGGTTTTGAAGCGTTAAGTGAAGGAATGAGTGCATTAAAACTAATTGCTCGTCCTCATGTAACCATTGAAGGGATTTTACCTTACTTAGATTTTATGATTGAAAAAGAAGTAGCACACTTAATTGAAATTGATGTAAAGTATCAGGGTTATATTGAAAAAGCGAAAAAAGAAGCTTCGAAGATGCATAATATGGAAAAATTGCGTTTGCCGGAGCATATTAATTATGATGAAGTAGCGAATTTATCACTGGAAGCTCGTAGTAAATTAAAACAATGTCGTCCAATGACCATTGGCCAAGCAAGTCGTATCTCAGGAGTAAATCCAAGTGATATTCAAGTACTTGCAATTTATTTAGAAATGAAAAGAAGGGAGAAACAACATGCATTACAATGAAGTGATTAGCCATGTGAATGTCTATGGATTAAACGAAGCGGTAAAGGGAGCGAAGTATCCAATGGCAACGGATTTAGAAAGTTTAAACGATGACATTACCAAAACAACCATTGCATTAGCGACATCAAGACAAGGGGAAGGACATGATAATTTCTTAAATGGTATTTTAATTACCTTTGACTTAACCTTAAGTAATAAAGCATGGGTGGAAGCACAACGCTATCACTTCCTAGATTTTATCTCTTCGCAATCAACCATGCATCGCATTACACGTTTTGATTTGGATAAAAGTTATATGCCATATGTGGATCCTCGCATGATTGCGATTATGAAAGAAAAAGTGGCAGAATACAATGAACTGCATGCCAAAAGTGCAAATGATCCAAGTTTAAAACAAAAGTATTTAGAAATCTTATATTCCAATCCATGTGGATTTCGTATTACAGCGAAAATGACAACGAATTATCGCCAGTTAAAAACGATTTATCATCAACGTCGACATCATCGTTTGCCGGAGTGGCAAGCTATCTGCGATTGGATTGAAACGCTACCACATAGTGAATTTATTATAGGAATTAAAAAGTAAGTTGCCCTAGGCAACTTTTCATTTTGCTTCATTGAAAGATTGATAAAAAACCACTACAATAAAAGTAAAGAAGGGAAGTTAAAAGAGCTATGAAAAAGAGTATTCTTGCAGCACTAACTTTACTATTGCTGGTTGCTTGTGGAAAACCAACGGCTAACTTAAAGCCACTTCCTTATGAATGGAAAAGTCCTTATCCGGAAACATCTAATGGCATTTTAAAATATCAAACCATTGAAGAGATGGGTAAGGTTTATTTGGAAGAACCTTATTATACTAGGGAACAAAAACGTAGTGATGAAGGCTATGTGGTAGAGCGTTTAAATAAAGATGAAGAATTTTATGCAAGTTCAATGTTAATCATGACCTTTTATCCTGAAGAGGGTGTTAAATATGAATTAAAGCCGATAACGGTTTATGCTGTGAAAAATATTTATGATGAAGAACCATCGCTACAAATTTCCATACCGTTAGATCAAGGGTATAACTTTAAAGCGGTATATCAGTACATTTTAACGTTATTTGTAAAGGAAGAATATGTACCAACTTATCTGGATCTTTACTTACAGAAAGAACAGATTTCTGATACGTACCGTATCCATAAATATCCTATTATATGGCAACTTCATATCGGTAAAACATCAAAAAGAGATCTTGTGTTGAATGAAACCTTCCAAGATTTTTATTATCAAGATGTATTTCATGCTTGGATGAATCCACCTTCTATCGATCCGATTACACAATTAGAGGTGAATAAGATTATCGATTTCATGGAAACGTATAGCAAAGTTCCAAGAGAAGAGTTCCTTTATGAGTTTGAGACGCATGTATATTATTTCGATGAAACACAAGAAGGAAGGCAGTCGATTCGTCTTAATGTGATAGCCTATAGCGATGACTCGGACATGAGTATGATTGTCTTTATCGATGAAGCATTACTCGTGGTAACTGTGTATAATGAAGAATCCATTAAGCTTGAAACCATGAAGGAATTAGGTAGGGATATTGCCGGAATGTATGGTGTAGATACAAACATCAATGTAGATGAAACCGTAAAGTTAAATGATAGGTTAACGATGCACTTCACCAAGAATGAGTATGAGTATAATTTTATTATTGAGGGATATGATTTTAAACCCGTTTATGTGAAATAAGCATTGGGATATTTGAAAAAATATCCTTTTTTAATTTGTGAAAGTTAATGATAATATAACTAGTTCTTGTTTCCTTTAATTATTAAAATTTCCCGTATTATTCCCCATTAATTTGGTATAATGATTAGGAGGAAAAATCATGAATCTAAATCAACTACAAGAAAAAGCACTAGATATGGGCATAGAACTGGATCAACATCAACTTGATCAGTTTTTTAACTATTACCAATTGTTAGTGGAATACAATCAAAAAATGAATTTAACTGCGATCACTGCATTTGAAGAAGTGGTGTTAAAGCATTTTTATGATAGTTTGTTGATTAATCGAGTATATAAGGTTCATGGTCATTTGGCTGATGTTGGCTCTGGTGCCGGATTCCCAAGCATTCCATTAAAGATTGCAAATCCCACTTTAAAGGTAACCATCATTGAGCCGTTAAAAAAGCGTTGTTTCTTTTTAACAACTTTAGTGGAAGCGTTAAAGCTACAGGATGTTGAAATTGTCAATGCACGTGCGGAAGAGTATGTAAGTAATCATCGACAAGTGTTTGATATTGTAACGGCAAGGGCAGTTGCGAATTTAAATGTTTTAAGTGAATTGTGCATCCCTTTGGTTAAAGTAGGGGGTTACTTTATTGCGATGAAGGGTGATAAAGGTTTACAGGAAGATCAAGATGCAAGCAAGGCAATTACGACATTAGGGTGTAAAAAAGAAATGGAAGATGTCTTTATGATGGATGAGCATAAGCGTGTAAATTTAGTGTATCGTAAAGGGAAGGATACACCGAAACAATATCCACGTAACTATGCCAAAATAAAAAAGATGCCACTATGACAAGGGGGATATATGAGTCAAAAAGCGATTTATATTGATGTGAATCAAATTAAAGCGAATATGCATCAACCACGTTTAGAGTTTAAGGATGAGGCATTACAAGAGCTTGCTTTATCGATTAAAGAAAATGGATTAATACAGCCCATTACAGTTCGTGAAAAAGGGCAACACTATGAAATTATTGCAGGAGAGCGTCGTTTTCGTGCTTGTCTTTTAGCGGGATTTCAAGAAATTTTATGCTTTGTGATGGACTCAAGTGATCTTGAAAGTGCACAGATGGCGTTAGTAGAAAATATTCAGCGTGAAGATTTAACGGCGATTGAGCAAGCGAAAGCATATGATAAATTAATTCATGAAACAGGTATGAAACAGGAAGAGTTGGCAAAAAAGATGGGCAAAGCGCAATCAACTATTGCCAATAAGTTGCGTTTGTTACAGTTGCCGGACAATATTCAAGAGGCCATTTCAACACGTCAAATTACAGAGCGTCATGGTCGTGCTTTGTTAAATGCTTCGAAAGAGGAAGTACAACAAATGTATGAAACCATTGTTGCAAAAGGGCTGAATGTCAAACAAACAGAGCATTATATTGAAAGTGCTAAAGAAAAGAAAACTACACCAAAACGTAGTGTAAAAGGGTTTTCAAAGAATATCCGTATTGGTATCAATACCATTCAACAAGCAGTTACTATGTGTAATAAGATTGGAATTGCAGCAACAAGTGAAGTTGAAGAAACGGATGAAGAAGTAAGTATTGTAGTGAAATTTAAGAAGTAGAGGAAAGCATCATGGGAAAAATTATAGCGGTAGCGAATCAAAAAGGTGGCGTGGGGAAGACTACCACGAGTATAAATTTGGCATCGGGTTTAAGTTATGCAGGTAAGAAAGTATTGTTGGTGGATTTTGATCCTCAAAGCAATGCGACACAAGGGGTAGGTGTACGTCGTGAAACATTACATCAAAGTGTGTATGATTTATTGTTAAGTGGAGCTAGTGTTGCGGATGTGGTTGTAAATTTAACGACGCCTCCATTAAGTGTAATACCGGCAACGATTAATTTAGCCGGGGCTGATTTGGAAATGGCGAACTATAAAGTGGGTCGAGAAAAATTATTAAAGAATAAATTAGATGAAGTGAAAGAGGACTATGATTATATTATTATTGATTGTCCGCCTTCCTTAGGTTTATTAAATACCAACGCTCTTACTGCTGCCGATTCGATTATTATTCCGGTACAATGTGAGTACTATGCTTTGGAGGGTTTAACCCAATTATTATCTACTATTAGTTTAGTACAACGTTTATTTAATCCTTCTTTAATGATTGAAGGGGTTTTACTGACGATGTTTGATACACGTACAAAGTTGTCGTTTGAAGTTCAACAAGAAGTGCGTAAGTATTTTAAAGAGCGTGTCTATCGTAGTTACATTCCTCGTAATGTAAAATTGTCAGAGGCACCATCACAAGGGAAAACGATATTTGAATATGCGTTTCATTCGGAAGGTTCCAAGGCTTATGTAGCTTTAGCACAAGAAGTATTACAAGCAAATGCAAAGGAGGGCTTACATGGCTAATCGTTTAGGAAAAGGACTGGAAGCAATTTTTGGAAATGACATTGATACAGTCATTGAAAATATCCAACAAGGAAAGATCGCAACCAACGGAGTAGAAGAAATTGAGCTCAGCAAGATTCGTCCAAATCCTTATCAACCTCGTAAGGTATTTAATGACGAAAAGATTCATGAACTTGCCGCCTCTATCAAGGAGCATGGAATGTTTCAGCCAATCTTAGTACGTAAAAGTGTACAAGGATATGAACTTTTAGCGGGAGAGCGACGTTTGCGTGCCAGTAAACTTGCCGGTTTAAAGACAATTAAAGCGATTGTTATGGAGTTTACGGAAGAGCAAATGATGGAACTCTCATTGCTTGAAAACATTCAACGTGAAAACTTAAGTGTGATTGAAGAGGCAATGGCGTATCAGCGTTTGATAGAACGTTATGGTTATACGCAAGAAAAACTGGCGAGTAAAGTAGGGAAGTCACGTGCACACATTACAAATATTTTACGTTTATTGAAGCTGCCAAAGTCGATCCAACAGTTGATACAAGAAGATAAGTTATCGATGGGTCATGCCCGTGCATTGTTACCTTTGGAAGATGAGGGACGTGCTTATGATATAGCCATGAAAGTCATTGAACAAGGGATTTCTGTACGTGATGTAGAACTATTGGTGAGCAAAGAAAAACCAAAAAAACATATCAAATTGGAAAAGAAACAAGATCCAAAGCTTCGATATGTTCAAGATTATATGCAAAGTCGTTTATCTACCAATGTCAGTGTTGAACCAAAACAGATTGTGATTAAATATCAAGATGTTGCCGATTTAAATCGTATTTTAGAATTGTTAGGGATGATTGAAGAATAAAGGAAACTTTATTCTTTTTTTGTTAGCAGATAGCTTGTGAAGGTGGGCTGTTTTTGTAAAAGAGTATGGGTGTATAGCGAAGGATTAAACTTGAAAAAGCAATCTCCTAAGGTGTCATCGTTAACAATACTGAGATAGAGATATGAGGCGTAAGGCAACGCTTGGTTAAAGATACTAGCCCCACCAATGATATAGATGTCTTCTTTGGAATCTTGATGATTCAGTAAAAACGTATGAAAGTCTTGGACATCTTTGTTATGTCCAATGACTTTAATCTTACGTCCTGGTAAAGGTGGTAGATGCTTATAGGTGTTATGACCAACGTAAAGGGTCTTACCCATGGTAATCTGTTTAAAGTATTGTAACTCATCAGGATTATGCCAAGGTAGCTTGTTGTTTAATCCTATAGAGTTTGTGTGGTTTATCGCAACAATTAAGGTAATCATAGGGGTATTATAAGGAAAATAGGAGGAAAAGGAAAGAACACAGCACGCTTTAACTATTTAACTTGATTAGATGTGTTTTGTATCTTACTAAACTATCTAATTTGCAAATAAAGTGTAGTGTTGCTATTGTAAGGGAAAATATACGACAATTATAGGTATATTTATTGTATATTTTAATATATTTTTTAAAAAATCTTTAAAACAATCAGTAAAGTTGTAAAATGAGATATAGAAACTAACAAATAAAATATTGTGGTTTATTTAAGGAAAGAAAAGGAGGATTTATATGAATCAAAATAATTATACATTAGGCATCGATTTAGGTATTACATCAATCGGTTGGTCATTATTAGACCTAGAAAACAACAATGTAGTTGATATGGGAGTATCCGTTTTCGATGAAGCCAAACAAGCAAAAGTAGCAAGAGGATATCGCAATGCTCGTAGAACATTAAGACGAAAAAAATGGAGAAAAGAACAGTTAAAAGAAGCTTTTCATGATTTTCATGTTTTAAATGAAAATGAAGTATGCAAAGAAGGATTTTTAAGCTTCACTACAAATAATGAATGGTTTAAACGACCTGAAGAAGAAACGGTTTATCATTTAAGAAAAAAAGGGTTACATGAAAAAATATCAAAAAGAGAATTGTTTTTATGTTTATACAATATTTTACAAGCACGTGGAAATTTTTTGAATGAAACAATTGATTTTGAAAATAGTAAAAGTTTAGATGTTAAAAGATTTATTCAAGAGTTTTATGAGGTAATTAATAGTGTTTGTCATATTGATAATTTAGTGGTCTTTGAGAAAGAAGTATTAACAAAACTTTACAAAGGACATTTATCATTAAAAGATATTAAAAATACCTTTAAAGAAAATATATTCTGTGAAGTAGAAGATGAGCAAAAATTATTAATGGAAATAATCAAACTATTATCATCTTACAAAGCCGATTTATCCAGTTGGTATGGGGATGAATATAACATTAAAATGGATGATCTTGTTAAAAAGGAAGAAATAACGATTGAATTTATTAAAAAGTTAATGAATTTATATTTTATTTTAAAAACATCAAAAACATTATCAAATCATCAATATCTATGTGAACTGCATGTTCAAGAACTAGAAAGAGTAAAAGAAATTTATTCTTTAGAAAAAAACGATGAAGCTCTTTATAAAACTGAAACAAAAAAAATAAAAGATAAGATGAGTGTTGCAAAAGGGAATCGTTTACGTGTGGTAAAAAATTTGCATAATGTTTATCCAAACGGATTATACACTAAAGAAGCAAGATCTATTTTGAAGCAACAACAAAATCACTATCCAGAAATCACAGATGAATTTATTGATGTTTGTATTTCAATCATCAAAGCAAAAATTCCATATTTTGTTGGGCCCTTAAGTGAAAGAGCTAAAAATGCATGGCTAGTTAAAAACGGAAATATTAAATATAGTTATGAATATGCATTAAAGCATGGCTGTGTAAATGAGTTAGAGACTATTAAAAAATGGAAAGAACGTATGATTTCAAGATGTACGTATTTTCCGGATGAGTATGCTTTACCAAAAGGATCCTTTATCGGAGAAACATTTAATATCGTTAATGAATTAAATATTTTACAAGCAGAAGATAAACATGGGAACCAATATTATCTAACTTATGAAGATAAAGTAAAAGTATTCAATGAATTATTCTTAAAGAAAGAAAAAGTGAAATTCAAAGATATTGTAGATTGTTTACAATTAAAATCATTTAAAACAAAAAGTGGCGCAGAAAAAGAATTCAACAGTCGTTATACAATGTATTTTAAAATAAAGAAGGTTGTTAAAGAGCTTGAAATAGATACGATAGAAATGATTTTTAAAGATGAAAATAAGGTTAAAGAAATCGAAAAAATTATTTTGGATTTAAGTATTTATGATGATGAAAAAAGTAAGTTTGATAATTTTAAACAATATAAAAATCTTAGCGAAGATTATGCCAAAGCGTTATCTAAGCTAAATACAACGGGGTTTTTAAATTATTCTTTAAAATTAATCAATGAAATTAAAATTAATAAAGATCACGAGACAATGCTAGAGGCTTTATTTAACAATAATCGTAAAGATATTACCAATGAACAGATGACATTGATTAATGAAGCTTGTGATGAAAAAGGAAATTTATTAAATTTAGAGTCTAATAAATATATTGCAAGATTAGAAAAACATAACGCTTTAGATATTAATCTTTTACTTCCAAAAGGAGAGACAAAAGCACTTATTCCAATGTCGCGCGCAGTCATTCGTACAGTCAATGAATTTTTCAAATTGTATGGGGAAATATTAAAGACTTATGGAGAAGTTGACCGTATTGTTATTGAAACAGCTAGAGATTTTAGTGATAATACTGTAAAAAAATCGAAACCGAAGAAAAAAGAAGAAGAATTAAAAATTTTATATGAAAGTTTAATAAAACAATATGAAGAAAATAACAGTAAAGTTTTTAATAAAAGCCAACTTGAAACGTGGGAAGAAATTAAGAATTATTTACAAAAAAATCAGCAAGCCATCGAATTGTATTTAAGGCAAAATGCATGTGATTTATTAACCGGTGAAAAAATCTCTTTAGCAAACCTACAAGATTATGAAGTGGATCATATTTTACCAAGAGGATTTGGAGATAACTCATTCGATAATTTGATGCTGACAAAAAGAATTTATAATGCTAAAAAAAGTAACCGAGTACCATTAGAGTACATTAATAGTGGAGAACTTGTGGATGTACATGGTAAAACAGTCATTGCAAGTGACTTTGTTGAAAGATGTAAAGAACTACATGAATTGAAATTAATTTCAGATAAGAAGTTAAAGCAATTAATGTTAGAAAATACTGAAGAAGCTATGGATTTCATTAATCGTAATCTTGTGGATACTCGCTACATTATTCGAGAAATTATGGCAATTTTACAGGCTTATCATAAGGTTAATAACATGAATACAAAGATTATAGCTTTAAAAGCTTGGATTATTGCGATTTATCGTCAAGCACTTGGTTTTGAAAAACATCGTGATTATGGGGTACAACATCATGCCTATGATGCTTCTGTTGCAGCAATTACAGATAAAGTATTGGATTATCATTTTCCAGCATATAGTTTCAGAAGAAATGAGTACTACCAAAACTTCTTGAAAAATCTAAATGATGCATCAAAACATAAAAGCTATGGAAGAAACAGTAAAAATGATTACTTGATACAATATTTATACCAAAAAACTTTTAATGAAAATTATATTGATTATGAATCATTGGTGTATAAAATAAAATCTACCGTTCCACTTTATGCAATAAAGGTCAATAAAAACTATAAAGGGGAATTGTTTAACGCAACGCTTTATTCACCAAAAAAAGAAGATGATACAAGTGTTTTAAGTTTAATGAAAATTAATAATGAAGAAAGAAATTTTTCAGGTATAAATTGTGTTGCGGTGGATTTTTATAAAGTAAATGATGGTAAAGGTAATCGAAAAACAGTAGGAATTCAAATACCAAAGTTTATTGTTGATTCAAAAGGTAATATTAATAAGGATGCTTATATAAAATTGATTAAAGAATATTATAGATTTCCTGAACTGATTGATAAAAACAATCAATTAAAAGAATATTATTTTAGATTTAGAGCATATAATAACGATTTGATTTATGATACAGATACACAACAAATACAATTATTCTTAACAGGATCTTTGAAAGGAAAAACAATTGAATTAAAAGATTTTGACATTTTCAGTCATTATCAATTATATGGTATTAGAGACAAATTCAAGAATGACATTATTGATAAATATAATTTAAAAGTAAAAGAAAATCGATTTGAAAATTTAGAATTAAAAACATTGATTGAAGATGCAAAGCAATTTTTAAAAAACTATGGAGATGTAGATGCCTTTCTACATGTAGATAAATATATCGATGCTAGAGTAAAGAAGAAGACATTATCAGAGTTTTCAATGATTGTTGCTTATTTATCGTTTAGAATTCAAAAAATAAATTCAGATTTTAATCTAAATGAAAATAGAAAAAGACCAGGAATTAAAAATTTATTAAGAGGAAATGCTGAATACATAAAATTAAAATATAGTCCTCTAGGCTTCCGATTTAAAAAGAATAAACATGGTAAGTTAGAAATACATGGTCCAAATCAGCATTTAAATAAATTTTCAAAGATAAGAAAAGAGAAATTCTACTGGACATTGTAAGTATCTATGCTATAATAAATGTACAAATATTACAAATTTAATTAATCTGGAAGGATAAAATTAAATTTGAAACTTATCAAAGGTGGCTAATGGTGGTCACCTTATTTTTTGTTTTATGGGTTGGAAAACAATAATTATTAACGAAGAGTGTAAGATTTCATTAAACTATAATTCAATGCGTGTGCATGTAGATGGCGAATATATTAATGTTCCAATTAGTGATATTGATACAGTTATTTTTAGTCATGAAAAGATGATATTAACCATACCTATTCTATCTAAATTGATAGAACATAATGTAAATGTATTAATTTGTAATGATAAAAATGATCCTATCGGAGTATTTAATCCATTTAATAATCATTCTTTATCTTTTAAACAACTTAATAAACAAATAAATTGGAAGATTACCAGAAAGAAAAAATTATGGAAGAAAATTGTGGAAGATAAAATACAAACAGAAATAGATGCCTTATTATTGCTAGATATCACAGATCAAATTTATACGCTGAAACAGTATCAAGAAAGTGTATATAATGATGATCAAACTAATCGAGAAGCAGCTAGTGCGAAATTATATTTTAGCTTATTGTTTGGTAGTGATTTTAAGCGAGATGATGAAGGCGAAATTAACTATGCTTTAAATTATGGTTATAAAATCATAGCTAGCTATATCACAAAATGTATTGCATCAAGAGGCTTACTTTCACAACTTGGGATACATCACATCGGTGAAAGTAATCCCTTTAATTTAACATATGATTTCATTGAAACGTTTCGCTGTATTATAGATATTTGGGTTTATGAAAATGTAATAAATAAGTTTACGATTCAACAAAAACATGAATTAATTGACATCTTAAATTGTAAAGTAAAAATAAATAATAAATGGATAAGATTAAATGATGGAATTGAAGATATTATAGATTCCTATATTGGTTTTTTAAATGATAAAACAGAAGATATCTTATCACTAGATTTAAGTGTGGGAATCAAGAAAGATGAATGTTAGATTTATGAGATTACTTCTATTTTTTGATTTACCCACGGAAACTAATACAGATTTAAAGAGATATCGTGACTTTATTAAATTTTTAAAAAAAGATGGCTATATGCGTATGCAGTATTCGGTATATACAAAATTATGTATTAATGCAGATGCTGCTGTTACTGTAAGTAAACGTCTAAAAAAGAATTATCCAAGCAAAGGTGATATACGTTTTATGGTTGTAACAGAAAACCAATATCAAAATATTGAAATTTTAAATGAAACACATCGATTACAGGAAAAAATTACAAATATAAATCGAATGTTAATCATCGGAGGTGGTAAAAATGTTGATTGAATATGAAGATAAAGTATTTAAAATTCCTGATAGACATAAGGTGAACATCCTTGTAAATAATGAAGAACGAAATCTTGTATTAAGTTGTTTAGGAAATTATTTTAGTAAGAATAAAACTGTTTCGTGTCAAATTAAAGATGATGATTATAACTTGTTAAGCAAAAAAGAGTATGTTTTTTTATATGAAAGTGGATCTAGTTTAGAAAGTAACTTTGAGTTTAAATCAAAAACTTTATTCAGTAATACATTAATTGATTTTATTGAGCAGAATCCAAAATTGTTTTTAAGTATCAATGACATCAGAGAGAATATGTATGAATTATTAACAGATTTGGGTGTGAATAAACTTAAAAATGTGTTGTCAAAAGGTATCGAAAAACACGTAGAGATTGAATTCCATGATTTTAAAGTAAGCAGTATTCTAGAAATGATAAAGATAAATACAGAAACATTTACATTAAATGAGAAAATGATGATGTACTATAACTTATTGTTAAGTTTTAGTAAAGGAGAACAATATATTTTATATTTAGATTTTCCAATAGATCAAAAAGTAATACATTGGATTTGGGATTTGCCGGATAATGTTATGGTTTATCTTGATAACGATGCAATTGATTATCAAACCATAGTAGATTGGAAAAATATACAATTTTCAGTAATAAAAAATTCTACGATTGTAGAACGTTTGGATGTTCCTGATTATTTTGCCGCACAGTATTGTTATACAATGAATTCTTTCACTATGAAAAATATTGAGTTACAAAAAGAAAAAAATATTGCAATTTTTAATATGTTTAAAGAAGAAAATATAAGTTTTTTTTGTAATTTCAATAACATAAAACATTAAAATATAGCTTAAAATAAGGGTTTTATGTGCTATAATAATGGCACTGGTTCTTAAGGATTAATTAAATTTGTAATATTTGTACCGTCTGTAACTGGCTTTAGTAATTCAGCAGGTTCTTAAGGATTAATTAAATTTGTAATATTTGTACAGTTTATTGGAGTAGGGGGATTATCTAGTGTTCTTAAGGATTAATTAAATTTGTAATATTTGTACGGTAAAACAATAGCTATGACTAAATACTTAGTTCTTAAGGATTAATTAAATTTGTAATATTTGTACCAGTTGATGTACCAGATTGGGTACCTGGTAGTTCTTAAGGATTAATTAAATTTGTAATATTTGTACGAAAGAAACATAGAAAAATACTTAAAAGGCGTTCTTAAGGATTAATTAAATTTGTAATATTTGTACTTAGCGGAAAAGAAGCACTTGAAAATTTAAGTTCTTAAGGATTAATTAAATTTGTAATATTTGTACATGACATCAGTAAAGGATTTAATGACCTTTGTTCTTAAGGATTAATTAAATTTGTAATATTTGTACCAATCAATGCAGCCATAATACCTAATCCGAGTTCTTAAGGATTAATTAAATTTGTAATATTTGTACATGCTGAGTTGTTAAAACCTATCACCGACGTTCTTAAGGATTAATTAAATTTGTAATATTTGTACAATCAAAGGTTATTACGGGCTTGCTGGTAGTTCTTAAGGATTAATTAAATTTGTAATATTTGTACTAGCATATTCGGCGAAAATCAAAAAGTTGTGTTCTTAAGGATTAATTAAATTTGTAATATTTGTACGCAAGCTACAATGCTTTACAAAAGAAAACGGTTCTTAAGGATTAATTAAATTTGTAATATTTGTACTTAGTAAGTTTTAGCATGTTCTTAATTCTCGTTCTTAAGGATTAATTAAATTTGTAATATTTGTACCAAATTATTAAATGTTCCGGAAACTGACATGTTCTTAAGGATTAATTAAATTTGTAATATTTGTACGTGCGTTTGAAAAGATTAGACCGTTATTGCGTTCTTAAGGATTAATTAAATTTGTAATATTTGTACGTCAATGCATGCTCGTAAATATAAATATCGGTTCTTAAGGATTAATTAAATTTGTAATATTTGTACTTAAAAATTAACATGTTTTTTTGAGTATAGTTCTTAAGGATTAATTAAATTTGTAATATTTGTACAGAAAATTGAAAAGATAACATATAATTGTGTTCTTAAGGATTAATTAAATTTGTAATATTTGTACGATAAAAAAAACATGTATGACGTTAAATAGTTCTTAAGGATTAATTAAATTTGTAATATTTGTACACTTCGATATGAGTGAATTCGGATTCAGCGGTTCTTAAGGATTAATTAAATTTGTAATATTTGTACAATAGAATTTGCAGATTTACACGTTAAATAGTTCTTAAGGATTAATTAAATTTGTAATATTTGTACTATTGAAAATGAAATACATTTTAATTAGAGTTCTTAAGGATTAATTAAATTTGTAATATTTGTACATTTTATTAACAAATTTGAAAATAGAAAGTGTTCTTAAGGATTAATTAAATTTGTAATATTTGTACAACCATTTATCAGTTTGCTGTAGATAGTGGGTTCTTAAGGATTAATTAAATTTGTAATATTTGTACATGGCATATGTTAAATCGATATTGCAACGTGTTCTTAAGGATTAATTAAATTTGTAATATTTGTACCAAAGTGCGGGTTGTTTCTGGACATGGGCTGTTCTTAAGGATTAATTAAATTTGTAATATTTGTACCATTTCCTGTTTCATTAATATCTTCTTTGAGTTCTTAAGGATTAATTAAATTTGTAATATTTGTACAATCGTCTGTGAAAGCATATGTTCCATCTTGTTCTTAAGGATTAATTAAATTTGTAATATTTGTACTGTACTTTGATTCAAATGGTAATCTGGTTAGTTCTTAAGGATTAATTAAATTTGTAATATTTGTACTGATTAACAGCAAGCCATCAAATGAAGAGAGTTCTTAAGGATTAATTAAATTTGTAATATTTGTACAACTTTAAACGAGTTCGTTTCGTGTTCAGAGTTCTTAAGGATTAATTAAATTTGTAATATTTGTACTTTTAAATTACAAAAATTTGTAGATAATTCGTTCTTAAGGATTAATTAAATTTGTAATATTTGTACCAATCTATGAACATGGATTGACTTGGTATCGTTCTTAAGGATTAATTAAATTTGTAATATTTGTACTCCATCATCAAAACGATTTAAATCTTTGAAGTTCTTAAGGATTAATTAAATTTGTAATATTTGTACTTCCGCCAATGTCCATACCGATTGCAACCAGTTCTTAAGGATTAATTAAATTTGTAATATTTGTACTTTATTCGTTTCTTTATATTCAACATGCCGTTCTTAAGGATTAATTAAATTTGTAATATTTGTACGATAAACGTTGCCATGATTCCGATTCCGAGTTCTTAAGGATTAATTAAATTTGTAATATTTGTACAAAGAAATTAAAAAAGCATTTTTATCTTTAGTTCTTAAGGATTAATTAAATTTGTAATATTTGTACTAGCTAATCCTGAGCTAATAGTGTCAACAAGTTCTTAAGGATTAATTAAATTTGTAATATTTGTACATATTTTTACAATTTAACTTTTTGGGAACGTTCTTAAGGATTAATTAAATTTGTAATATTTGTACTGTGTTGGTTCCTGAAATGCAGAATCCTGAGTTCTTAAGGATTAATTAAATTTGTAATATTTGTACCTTTGATTACGTTACTTACACAGCAAAGAAGTTCTTAAGGATTAATTAAATTTGTAATATTTGTACTCCTTACCTATACTAACCTGTGTATCCATTGTTCTTAAGGATTAATTAAATTTGTAATATTTGTACTTAATTTCTATGTTCGCTTTTGTTTCTTTTGTTCTTAAGGATTAATTAAATTTGTAATATTTGTACAACAATTAAGGAAGTAGATACTAAGTTAGTGTTCTTAAGGATTAATTAAATTTGTAATATTTGTACTTCCTTCAGGATCTATAATCTTACTCACACGTTCTTAAGGATTAATTAAATTTGTAATATTTGTACTCAACTTCCTATTGTCTCGTTCGCTGTGAGTTCTTAAGGATTAATTAAATTTGTAATATTTGTACTCAATTTCTAATACTGCTACTTTAGTGAGTTCTTAAGGATTAATTAAATTTGTAATATTTGTACTTTCCTGGATTATTATTGATAAATCTCGTTCTTAAGGATTAATTAAATTTGTAATATTTGTACTTGTAATCAGTGTGCTATATTGCACATAGAGTTCTTAAGGATTAATTAAATTTGTAATATTTGTACCTCGATATACTGTGGAAGTATCAAATCCTGTTCTTAAGGATTAATTAAATTTGTAATATTTGTACACTAAATAATGTAGTTAGTATGATATAAAGGTTCTTAAGGATTAATTAAATTTGTAATATTTGTACAAGAAGATGTTCTTAATGAGTATGATTAGGTTCTTAAGGATTAATTAAATTTGTAATATTTGTACCCCAATCATTCACACTTACAACGAATTAGGTTCTTAAGGATTAATTAAATTTGTAATATTTGTACCGTGTCTTTTGGTCTTGTTGAATTTAATCGTTCTTAAGGATTAATTAAATTTGTAATATTTGTACGTATCACGCAATATGCCTACTCAAAAAGCAGTTCTTAAGGATTAATTAAATTTGTAATATTTGTACTAGATTGTTCTATCTTGCTGATTTCATCTGTTCTTAAGGATTAATTAAATTTGTAATATTTGTACCATATTTGCATTAATGATTTCTTTAACAGGTTCTTAAGGATTAATTAAATTTGTAATATTTGTACACAATAAGTCAATTGTTCTGTACAATGGACGTTCTTAAGGATTAATTAAATTTGTAATATTTGTATTTATAGTTAGAAGCATTGTATAATTATGCTAGTTATTTTGGTTTATTATTGTGGTTTATTTGTTCTTAAGGATTAATTTTGTTTGTGATATTTGTAAGACTAAGATTTTTTAAATAATTAAAAAGCAATTTGAAAAACATAAAAATATTCAATATATTTTTTATTATAGACAGTGTGTGCTTTATTTTATATATTTGTTTTTTTAGTTTGAATGTGCAATTTAACATAAGAAAACCTTCTTACCTAAGGTGATTTATTATAACACACAATCAAATCGAGTAAACATCAAAATAAAATAGGACATCTCACATACCAATACCGAAATGTGAACATGTCCTATTTTTTATAGTACAATTCAAAATAAATACACTATGAATCAAAACTACTAATCAACAGCTTATTTATCATCTATAGAAGACCCATCTTCCTGCAAATCCTCCACTTCTTCCTCATTCGCTCTTTTCATACTTTTATAAAATGAAACAAACGTGATTGGAATAAACGTATACAGACTTCCTGCATGATCACTGGCTGTCTTCAATATCAACAACAAAAACAAAACATAAAACAGCGAATAAATAAAACTAAACTTACCTTCAAAGACAAACGTCATTAATAAACACGTTGTAAAGACAACTGCCAATTTAAAGTGTTCATGCTGAATAAACACAGCACTTAAAATCATTGTAAGAACCCCGAAGAACAAAACCATAATTTTATTATTCTTTTTCATAACCATTTTACCAATCCTTTCTGCTATGCATATTTCGTCTTATAAAAAGGGTTGTTTCATAGTTTAAAATCTTGCTTACAAACGCATTATACCATAGTTTTAAAGCCACGATAATTCTATGAATTAAAATATAACATGCTACAATATGAGATAGAAAGTACATAACCACAGCAAGACATACAACAATAATATAAAATTTAATGCAGCATGATGAAAAATATAAAAGCCACATTTCTGTGGCTAAATAAAATATAGGGTTAAACATACATAGAACTTAAGATAATACTGAGAAACATTAAGACAAGGATAAACATTGATCTAATCCATATCTTTTTCTTTTTATCCCTATGAAAAACGCACGGAAAGAGGACATTTCATGCGTTATTTGAACAAACTACAATTACTGTTATTTAATACTTTTTGTTCATCGCAATATATAAACGAAGAAATACCATTTAATAAGTTTAATGTAACATCGATGTTAGCACACCGATGCTTTTATATGTAAAATGTATAAATATTACACCCCAGTATATATAATAAATGAAAGGTTTCTTTTGGAAATAAGTAACTAAAAGATTGATAAAGCTACTAAGCGAAAACAGTACATAAAAGAATAAATTCAGCAATGAATTATGAGCGAAGAAACTCCAAATCCAAAGAGCTACAAACGCTACAATCATAAACATAGACACATAAGAATTTACTTTTGAAGTATTCATAGTAACACCTCGCTCATAAAAACAAGAAAGACATAAACAAGTTATGTCTTACGAAGATAATCGCCGGAAACGCTAACCCGGATCCCTCGTAGCCCAGCACTATTCACAACACAAGAGTTGTGATGCCCTTCGGCGTATGGCGCGTCTTCCATTTCTGAAATTTTCCACTTCCATATCTTCCATTTTATTATAAGATATTTTCAAGTAAATGAACATACGAATTTTCTTTTATCAATCTGCATACATCCGTTTTGCGGTTATTATTACAATCATCAGGCTCTTTCATGTTATGATAAGAATATATTGTAAAAAAATAGAAAAGTGTAAATGGTGATGACATGTTAAATGATACAATTGTAGCGATTTCGACAGCTTTACAAGAAGGAGCAATTGCGATTATACGATTAAGTGGTGAAGATGCCATTGAGATTGTAAATCGTATTTTTTCACGTGATTTAACCAAAGTTGCAAGCCATACCATTACTTATGGGAATATTATCCACGAAGGAAACATCATCGATGAAGTTTTAGTGTCCGTTTTTAAAGCGCCTAAAACCTTTACCAAAGAAGACATTGTAGAAATCAATACCCATGGTGGAAAATACATTACAAGAGAAGTGTTGTCTTTGTGTCTTGCACATGGAGCACGTCTGGCATTACCGGGAGAATTTACAAAACGAGCATACTTAAATGGACGAATTGACTTAGCTCAAGCCGAAGCCATTCATGATTTAATTCAAGCGGACAATAAATTTAACCACCAACTTGCAATTAAAGGCTTAAAAGGAAGTGTTACAAAACTTATGCAACCATTGGAGCTGGAGTTGTTAAATATTATTGCCAACATTGAAGTAAATATTGATTATCCTGAATATGAAGATATTGAAATTTTAACCAATGAAAAAATATTGCCGATGGCAAAACAATGGTTAAGTGAATTACAAGTGATCTTACAACGTGCCAAAAATACCAAGATTTTAAAACAAGGAGTTAAGACGGTCATCGTTGGACAACCCAACGTAGGAAAAAGCAGTCTTTTAAATGCGCTTATTGAAGAAGACAAAGCCATTGTGACGGATATTGCAGGGACAACCAGAGACTTAGTGGAAGGTGTAATCCATTTAGAAAATATCACGCTACATCTTATTGATACCGCAGGAATCCATCAAACCAGTGATATTGTAGAGAAAATAGGTATTGAAAAAAGTTTGAGTGCCCTTGATGAAGCCGAATTGGTGATTGTTGTGATAGATGGTTCAAAAGAATTGGATGAAAATGATCAGCGATTATTAGATCTAACCCAAAATCATCA
This sequence comes from Erysipelotrichaceae bacterium OH741_COT-311, assembly GCA_003858585.1. Lineage (GTDB taxonomy): Bacteria > Bacillota_I > Bacilli_A > Erysipelotrichales > Erysipelotrichaceae > RQZE01. The sequence continues at coordinate 1,410 of RQZE01000008.1, read as the reverse complement.
ACGCATTGTTGTTTATAATAAACATGACATTAGTAAACAGGACAAGCAACTTACCATTAGTGCTAAAAATCATGACATTAGAAATCTTGTGGATGAAATTAATCGACGTTATCAAAATCATCAAGAAATTATTGATCAACCATCACTCAACAATGATCGCCAAATCGCATGTTTAATGCAAGCCTATCAAGAGATGGAAGATGCTATTGAGGCATTAAATCAACAAGTAGAGTTGGATTTGGTAACCATTCATCTACAAAGTGCATATCAAGCAATCAAAGAAGTAACAGGAAAGGCAAGCAAAGAAGACTTACTAGATGCATTATTTAGTAACTTCTGTTTAGGGAAATAACATGGACTATACAGGTTATATTGATACACATGCCCACATCTTGTTTGAAGACTTCAATTTGCAAGAAGTGATTGAACGTGCTAAAGAACACGGTGTGAGTAAAATTTTGATTATCTGCATCACATTTAAAGAAGCTTATCAAGCCATTGCATTAAAAAAAGAACATCCGGAATATTTTGATGTAGCTTGTGGGATTCATCCAAGTGACATTGCAGATTTTAAAGAAGAAGACTATTTAGAATTAGAAGAAATCATCAAACAAGAAGAAGTATGTGCGGTAGGTGAGATTGGATTGGATTACCATTGGCACAAAGATAATAAAGAAGAACAACGCAAAGCATTTCTAAAACAAATTGAACTGGCAAACAAATACAACAAACCGGTCTTGATTCACACAAGAGATGCCATTGAAGAAACGTTTATGATACTGGAGAAGCATCCGGTAAATCGTAAAGGTATTATGCATTGCTATAGCTCTTCTTGGGAAATGGCACAACGCTTTATAAAACTGGGATTTTATATTTCGTTGGGGGGTCCGGTAACTTTTAAAAATGCGGTAGAACCAAAGCGTGTAGCGAGTAATGTGCCGTTGGATCGTCTTTTTGTTGAAACGGATAGCCCTTTTCTTGCGCCAACACCGTTTCGAGGAAAACGCAATGAGCCGATGTATGTGCGTTATACGTATGAAGCAATTGCACAATTAAAAGGAATTGATGTAGACGTATTGATAGAAGCGTGTCAAAAAAATTATCAAACGTTATTTCAAAAAGAAGAATAAGAAACCAATATATGTAAAACGAAGTTGTAAAGAATTATAACTTCTTTTCATTTATATAGAGAGTTATTGGACACAAAGTAAAAATAAGTGCTATAATAATACTACACTCTCTTAAAGTGCTGAAATAATAGAAAAGAAAAAACCGAGAAATAAGCGATATTTTTTATTTGCGAAAATAAGTTAAAAATAGTATTGACTTGGAGTAGAAACTTTGATATTATAAACAGGCACTAAACGAGGTGCACTTGATCTTTGAAAACTAAATAAGTACAAATTAAAA
>RQZE01000007.1 GCA_003858585.1 Erysipelotrichaceae bacterium OH741_COT-311 | reverse complement strand
TTGCAGAAAACAGTTTGTCAGACTTAAGGAATGTGGGGTTCAAAACTGTAAAAGAGAATGAAGAAGTAATGGAAAGAATACGTGCAGGAGGAATGCCTATATATAAAAAAACAAAGTGTAGCACGATAGATTTTGAGCCCAAATATATGTTTGAGAATATGTCTGTTGATTTAGATTATCTGCGAATAGAAGCTTTGGAAGTATTAGGATTATCTAGCAAACTTGTTGCGAGGTTGAAAAAAAACAATATACAATGTTGCGGAAAGTTAAGATTTCTTCCTAAAAGAAAATTTGAAGTAATGTTGGGGAGACGATATATTGATAAATTGTCTGCTGTAGCTGGATTATTAGAAAAAGATATTATAGCATTACTTGAGTATGTACTGAATTCAAATTGTGAAAGTAGATATTTTGATGTCTTTTTGCGAAGGGCAAAGGGAGAAACATTACAGGAAATTGCGGATAATCCACGTGAACATGAGGATCCGATAACAAGAGAGCGTGTTAGACAACTTGAAAGTAAATATGCTAGAAGTATAATGCCATTTGTTAGAGAACTATTCTACATATTAAAAGGTTCTAACAACTATGTATCAATACAAGATATATTGGATGTATATGATGTCGATGAATACGATCAGGTATTAGTATATGCATGTAAATCCTTTGAAAAATTTGAATATTTAGATTTTGCAGAAATAATTGTTGAAAAGCAAAATGACTATTCTCTTGAAGCGAAATTAGTTTTAGAAATCACAGATGTCATTGGTGATGGGGCAGACTTATACGAGAATAAAGAAAGACTAGATTCTATTTTAGAAGATAATAAATTAGATTTCATTGAAATAAATGCGATTATCCGATTACTAAAAAAGAATAAGTATCATATCTTTGGAAGTTTCGTATTTAAAGGTAAATCTAATTATGCAAACGTATGTATGTATATTGTAAAAAAGGAGTTTCCAGATGGTATTAAGCTTTCACAGAATGATTCAGAACAGTCTGAGGATTTGAAAAAACTTCGAAGTATTATAGAAGAGAGATTTCAGGATTTGTTAGTTCCATCTAGTGATAGGGCGCTAAGTTCCGCATTGATAAGAAGTGGATTGATTTTGAGAGGTAGGGGTATATATATTGCTCAGGAATATGTTACAGTTGATGAGTCTCAACTTCAGGAAATCAAAGATTATATTGATAAAAAACAAACTAATCGAGTCTATTATAGTGAAGTATTTGCTGAATATGAAGGAGTTTTGAATGCTCTTTATGGAATTGATAATTATAACTATTTGCATGGGATTTTATCTATGTATTATCCAAAGGAATATGAATACTATAAAGATTATTTTCTTAAGAATGGTGTTTCTGCAAATCAAACGGAGAGTATTTCTGATCGTATATATGATTTTATTATTAGCGTAGGAAGACCAGTTAGTAAAATAGAACTGCTACAAGAGTTCAGAGGATTTAGTAATGTTATGCTTATGATACCATTTACTAATGATAAAAGATTAATGCAATGGGATTATAACTATTATACTTGTACAGGAATTCAAAATATTACAAAACAAGATACTCTTGAAATGTATAATTATGTTGTTGAATTGTTGCAACAAAATGGAGGGTATACAAGTGACGCTTTACTTTTTGAAAAAGTAAAAATACTTAATTCGGACTTCTTGTCAAGAAATAAAATTAAAAATGAAATGAATCTTTATTATATTATTTCAAAGATGTTTTCAGAAGATATGGATTTTAGAAGACCTCATATATGCAAAAAAGGGATGTTTGATATTTTATCAACTAAAAATGTAGTTCTTTATCTTTTGGGCAATCCGGAACGCTTTACATATGATGAATATAATGATATGTGTGAACAGGTGAAATGGGCTAGAGTTACAGCGAGCGCAACGTTGCCAGAAATAGAAGATGACTATGCAAGGATTTCTATAGAAACGTATGTTAGGAAAGACCAAATGTTAGTTCCTGATAGTGTTGTTAATGAGATTCATGATGTTATTATTGGAAAATTGGCAAATGGAATTTTACCTTTGATGGACATTGAATTTGATGATTTTCCAAAGTTGGATATTGAGTGGAACGAGTTCTTAATAGAAAGTCTTATAAGAAAGTATTATTTGGACTTGGATGTTATTCATCCAGTAATGAAAGATAGAAGATATCAAAAGGGAATTGTTGTAAAGAAGGTAAGTGGTTTAATATCGTATCCTCAAGTAGTGGCAACTGTGATGAAATCGTTTGGCTATGAAGTCATGTCCGAAAGTCAGTTCCTTTCGTTTTTAGTACTGCATAGTCTCTCAAGAAAAACTATACCAATTGAATTGCGTGATTCTGATTATATTAAGTATGATGGCAAAAATTATGTTTTGGTGACTATATAGGGAAAATTTTTATGTGGGATGAATTGGAAAAAGAGAAAAAATGAGTATAAAAGACTCATTCTTGCATTTGTAAGCTTAACAAGTATGTTTGCACAGAAATCAAAATCAGAAGAGGGCTTTGCATTACTAATTCAAAATTTCAAGAGACAGCATTTCTTAAGGCGTTTAATGCATATGCTGAAGATATTGGCAATACTTCTTATGACGCTTCGTTACAATCTAATAGTGAGAAGTATTTAGTTGGAATTAAAAGTTTTGGATTTGCTTCAGGAGATCAAAAAATTGCGCAGTTTAAGGCAAAAAATGATGAATGGTCAGGGATTATAGAGAAGATTAAAAACAATGTAACGGGAGATGATGAGGAAACTATAAATTCTAAGAATAAGAATTTATATATGATTTTGGCACGAAGAATAGCAAAGATTCGAAATGCCAGAATAGAGTCATCTAAAGCTAAAATAAAGGGATTTAAGGTAGAAATTGATGATAGCCATGTTCATTTGGTTTATCATGTGTTAATGCCATCATGCAAGGGTGATGATTCTAAGATTTATGTAGGTGAAACTACTTATGACAAGATTGATATTGATAATATATCAATTTTAGGTTGTACTGGGAAAAATAATCCAACCAACTTTTCTTTATAGATGGAAACCATGCGTATAAATATACTTCAGCAGATAGTCAATTGTATATGAACTTTAACAATAAGGATATAGTTTGTGATGAATGGAATGTTAAGTACGCTACTGATGCTTTTGCAATTTTTGAAAGAATTGCTGATACAGTTTATCCGAAAGATGAAAGTGATGATAATCTTTTAACTCCAGAAATTGATGAGGAAAACACTGTAGAAGAGTCTTACTGCTGGACAATATGGAATAAAAAAGGAGAAACAGAATTATATTCTGGTTTCAACAGTTTTTTGGAACTGGTTCAAAGATGAGGAAAAACCAAAGAAAACAAAGAATTGATAAGCTTTATACAGATTATGAAGCGGTGATTGATTCGAATATTTTGCTTAAAATAAAAAAGGGTATGATTAAGTATCTTATTGAAGGATCTTCAACGTTATTTGAGAAGCTTGAAAAAGTAAAACTACGAGAATACTTAGTTGGACTTGTTCAAGAAACAAATAATGAGAAGTTAATGACTGAAATATATAAAATTTTATATAGACCTATGGATGAAATGTATATTCCAACCCCAAATTCTGCACGATTTCACAGGAAACATCCAAATTTCTTCGGGAAAAATTATGGTAAGATGCAAGAGGGAACATCTAAATTATCACTCTCAAAAGAGAAACGTCGGTTTAGTCTAGTATTTGAACCTTCAGGAGATATATTGCCTGCATATATAACGCAAGATAATGGAAAGGCGATTGAATCAACAGAAAAGCAAATATATTTAGGAGAATGGATTTTAAGAGGGGTATTTCAGTTAGATAAATATGAACCACTTACGTCAGAAAGACTAAAGGAATTAAATATAAATAGACTTAAGTTTACAAAGTATAAAGGCTCTGATAATATTCATCTAGAGTTTATATGGATAGATGAAAATAATCCGCCGAAAGGATATATTTCTCCGAAGTAGAGGTAGCGTATTCCATCTTATTTTTTAAAATAAGAATGTGACGCTTCTTGATTTTTGATATAATTTATAAAGTATTTTCGAGTAAAGGAGAGATTAAGATGTTAAAATGTGCTTCTTTTTTTGCAGGAGTTGGAGGTATAGATTACGGTTTTGAAATGACAAAGTATTTTAAAACTATTTATGCCAATGAATTTGATGAATATCCTGCAAAAACATTTGAGCTCAATTATGGTATAAAGGTGGATGTACGAGATATACATGAGGTAAAAAGTGGTGAAATACCGGATTTTGACGTTATGTTGGCCGGATTTCCATGTCAGGCTTTTTCAATTGCAGGATATAGAAAAGGTTTTGATGATGAAAAGGGACGTGGAGAATTATTTTTTGAATTAACTAGGATACTTAAAGATAAGAGACCGAGAGTGGCGTTTTTCGAAAATGTCAAAAACCTAGTAGGACATGACAAAGGAAATACATTTCGTGTGATATCTGAACAATTAGATATTTTGGGTTACAAATATACATATCAAGTCTTGAATGCAATGGATTATGGTAATATTGCTCAGAATAGAGAACGAATATATATCGTTGCTTTTAGAGATGATGAGGATTATAAAAAATTCCATTGGCCACTTTCCATACCGCTAACTAATACGGTGAAGGATATCATAGATTTTAACACGAAGGTAGATGAAAAGTATTATTACACGTCTGGTAAATATAAAGGTGAAATATATGATGCGTTGGAAGAATCAATGAAGAGTGATGATTCTAAGAATCCTGCTATTTATCAATGGAGAAGAAAATATGTAAGAAAGAACCAGTCAGGGGTTGTGCCGACTTTAACGGCGAATCAAGGTGAAGGTGGTCACAATGTTTGCTTAATTAAGACAAAGTATGGAATCAGAAAAATGACACCACGCGAGTGCTTTAATGCGCAAGGATTTCCATTAAATTATAAGTTACCGAATAATCAAAGTGATTCAAGGTTATATAAACAGGCAGGAAATTCAGTATGTGTGTCAGTGATTGAGAAAATTGCAGAGGAAATAGCTAAGGTATATAAAGATTAGATAAGCGTCGATAAAGAAATGGTTTTGTGTAAGATGGTTTGAATTATTTTGATTTTTCATAATTTCCTCCTTTTTTAACAGCATGCAGTTTTTCTTTACATGGCATTAAAATTTTGCGACTATTATATAATGAAACCACCTAATTGAAGGAAAAAAATTAAAATTTTTAAAATTTATTTAAAATTAAATAAAATCTATCTAAATTATTGCTATATATTAGATGTATAAAGTAATTTTATGATGAAAACTATTGGAAATATAACAGAAGGATATACAAATAAAAAAACTAAACCTAATTATTGTCTATAATCCGGATGAAACAAAAGTATTAATGTGTAAACGTAGTAAAGATCCTTATAAAGGTATGTATAATTTTGTAGGTGGAAAAGTCGAAGAACATGAAACACTGCAAGAGGCGGCGTATAGAGAATTATTTGAAGAAACAGGTATCAAAAAGGAAGAAATTATTCTTACACACTTGATGAATTTTCAGTATTTTATATCAAACATAGAATTGGAAGTATTTGTTGGAAAGTTATATACGGAGATATCATTAAAAGAAGAGGTAAATCCATTGGTTTGGATCTCTCGTAGTGAAAACTTTTGTGATTGCACTCGTTTTGCTGGCGAATGTAATATTGAGCATATGCTACAACAAGTAGACTATTATCGTAATATCGTGTTTAAGAAACTATAAATGGATAAGAAAGTTATCCATTTTATTTTTCATCTTACGTACAAAAAATCAAAAATCATTCGTGATATAATAAAAATGTAAAATAAAAGATATGGAGGTGCTTATTGTGCTAATCAGTATCTTTATAAGTAGTATCCTACAACTTCTCGCATTTAGTTTCATACCATTGATTTGGTGGTTCATAACTGCCCGCAAGCAAGAGTGTTTTTTCTCTTGGGTTGGACTGAAAAAAGTTGATATTAAAGATAAGCGAGCAGCTTATTTAGCGATAATGATACTTTCTGTATTATTTGTTTTATCTTCTTTATTTATCTTGCGATATGTAAAAGTCGAAAAAACTTCGCTGTTTAAGTTTCAAGGGTTAAAGTTTGAAGGTATCCTTCCCGTTTTCCTTTATGCTACCATTCAAACCGGTTTATCAGAGGAACTATTTTTTCGAGGCTTTTTATTCAAAAGAATGCAACATGCCTTTGGTTATCTTCTAGGGAATGGTATTCAAAGTATCCTTTTTGGTTTACTACATGGTTTTATGTTGATAGGAACCATTGGCTTGGTAAAAGCGGTAGTGATTACCATTTTAACTGGTGGGATTGCATTTGCGATGGGATACATCAATGAAGTAAAAGCCAATGGATCGATTATTCCAAGTTGGATGGTTCATGCGATAACCAATTTTGTAACTGCATTACTCGTTTTGTTTCAAATAATATCTTAAAATAGAAAGGGAAATATATGAAAAAAGTATTAATTTTTATGGCAAATGGCTTTGAAGAGATTGAAGCCATTACACTTGTTGATTTGCTGCGTAGAGCCAATATCCAAGTGGACATGTGCAGTATTACCGGAAGTCTTGAAGTAACAGGTTCTCATAACATTCAAATAAAAACAAATCTTCTCTTAGAAGATGTAAACAATGTCTTAGAGTATGATGCCTTAATTACCCCGGGAGGTATGCCGGGTTCTACATATCTTAAAGAAAATTCAACTGTGATTTCCATGATACAAGCTTTTTATGGAAAAGAAGATAAATTTATTGCATCGATTTGTGCTTCTCCAATTGTACTAAAAGCAGCTGATATTTCTTGTAAAATTGAAGGAACATGCTACCCTGGTTTTGAAGAAGAAGTTTCCTTTAAACAGCATAAACAACAAGCTGTAGTCCAAGATCAAAACGTACTAACATCAATGGGACCGGGAACAGCGTTTGCTTTAGGGTTAAAATTAATTGAATGCCTTGTTGGAAAAGTTAAGGCGGAAGAACTTTATCAAGAAACCATGTTTGCTTATCGATAATGTGTAACTTATAAAATCTATTTAGCTTTAAATAGATTTTTTTAGTAAAGTGGTAAAAATAATTAAATTTGTAAAATAATATAAATAGAGTTACAATGACTGGGTATAAAAAGCTAGTATTTTAGGGGGATATACATATGTATAAGAAAATAGCTACCATTTTGCTTACTAGCTTCTTAATAGTAAGCACAAGCTTAACAACCCTTGCCTTAGAGCAAGATGCACCTTCTACCACATCGGAAGCAACCGAAAAACAGAAAAATCCGGAAGAAGATACCACAGAGAAGCCTGTTGAAGAAGCTTTGCCTAGTGCTAAAGAAGAAACAATAGAAATTCATGACACATTCATGGCTACTACCAATGTAAATTCAATGGTACATGTTACCTATGCCTTTGCGGATGTAGAACAATTACCACAAGAGGTGAAAGATAAACTACCATTTGAAGAAACTATCTTAAAAGATAATTTAACTGAACCAAAGGTGGATGCTGTTGTAGTGAAAGAAGAAGATAAAAATTATCGTTGGTTTATTGAGTCTTGGTCACTACAAGAAGTAGATCCACAACATTACATCTATATAGCCAAGTGGAACAAAGAGTTAAACTATCATGGAACTGTTACTTTTGTAGCAGATGGTGTAGAAACTATTGTTCATTTCGAGCATGCAGATGAACCGTTATACAAAACAGATCAATTTTCAAAACGCTTGGATGATAGTAACAAAGGTGGAGGAAGTAGCAAAAAATACTTTATCGGCTATAGTTTAATACCAAATTACGTAGGGAAACAAAAAGGTGATAAAGCCTTCTATACGCATGAACCCATTTCTAAAGTATTTCCAAATGGCTTGCAGGGAGATGAAAGACTCTATGCCTTTTATTTAAGTGCTTCCAATGTTTTAACCCTTGCTGAAAGTATGAAGGGTGATTTTGAAATTAATAAACAATCGACACCGGAAGAAATCATGCATCATAAATTTGAAGTAAAAGAAGACTTTACTTACTATGTACCAAATGATATTCAAGATGAAAACATTGTACAAATCAATGCATCCTACACCTTGAATCCATTTACAACAGCAGTCATTCGTAGAAGTAACCAATTTGAACCGGGTTCTGTGGAATACTATGGTGATGAAGTAGGGGCAAGCACCTCAGCGGATGTCAAGGAAGCAGGATATACATTTGTTGATATTCATGTAAAACTAGACCATCGTATCCAACTAAAAGATGAAATAACATTGAGTTTTAAAGCCTATGCGTTTAAACCACACATGGTATTAAAAGCGAATCATGAAAAATTTAATCAATATCATTTTGATATTCAACCGAATAATCCGGTAAGCATTATTAAATTTCATCCAGAAGGAGAAAACGAATTTATTTTACGTACACGTATACGTCATAAAAGTGAAATTCCAAATGCAACATTTGAAGATATTACTCAAGATATCGAACTAGCAAGTGTTGATGTAGAAAACTTTAAAATTTCAAAAGAAAGTATTTTAGAAATTGCAGAAGAAACGCATGCCCCAATTTCTTTAAATGGAGATGTTTCCGGCGGTGCTAAACTATATGAAATCAATTTATTGTTTTTTAAGCTTGGTGGACCAACACCAATTGCAAAAAGAGAGGCAAAACCGAAATATTTGAATTATGTCTTTGATAAAGTGCAGTTTATAAAAAACAGTCAAGCCTTTGATACGCAAACACAAGATTTAGGTAGTATTCAAGTGGTGCATAATCAAAGTATTGCAGGAGATATATTACCTCACTACAGTATGCCAACGTTACCGGATAATGTGGTAAAAGATGGATATCGTTATCAGTTTCTAGGTTGGAGCTTAGATCCAAATGCAACAACACCTGATTTTGATGCCAATCACATTGTAAATCAGAATTTGACTGTTTATGGGGTTTGGAAAAAAGTTGAAAAAACAATCTTAAAGGTACAAGACTTAACAATTTATGAAGATCAATCTTACGATGAAATTCGCAGAATGGTGTTATCGGTAGAAGATGAATTAGATCATTTAACCATTGATGATGTAGTCATTGACTATCATACGGTAGTGGATGCCAATAAAGTTGCAGGGGTTTATATTATTACATTTACTGTTACCAATCATGATGGAGTAGCAGAAACAAAAACCGCTACTTTAACGGTATTAAAAAGACCAATAATCATACATCCTAACGTTTCTCATGAAGTAGAAGAAACAATAGCAGTATCTTCTCATTTCAACATTCCTAAAACACAGGATACAACTAATCCAATGGGATATCTTGTAAGTTTACTTCTTGCTTGTGTGGCATTGATCTATTTAAAACATATATCTTATACAAAATAAAGACCTTCATGGTCTTTTTTTTAGCATATTGTTTGCATTACTGACATGGTGTCATTATACTGAATGTATAGGAGGTGACACTATGTCAGTTTTAAAAATAAAACGACCAAAGCGTGATTTGTTTCTCTTGGCAGGCATTCTTTGGAGCATAGGTGGTTTTATGGTTTTAAAATTAGGGCTTACATCTTGGAAGCAATATAACAATGTGCTAATCAATAGTTCCATAGTAATTATTTTTATATTTTTTTATCAATTTATTTTTTCTCGTTTAGTCAAAAAACATGAAAAAAGAATTTTAAATCATCCACAAGAAACAATGTATTGGTATCAATTCTTTGATGCCAAAAGTTACATCATCATGTTTACCATGATGTCATTAGGAATCGTATTGCGTCATTTTCAATTAATGAAAATTAGTTTCTATAGTTATTTTTATACCGGATTGGGATTTGCTTTATTCTTGTGTGGTCTTAAATTTCTATGGTTATCCATCAAACACAAAGGGGTGAACTAGATGCCGAAAGAGACGTATTTTCATTTATCGAAAGAGAAACAACAACGTATTTATGAAGTCTGTAAACAAGAGTTTGAAACCCATTCTTTTTATGAGGCTAAGGTATCACATATTGTAAAAGCTTTAGGTATTTCAAGAGGTAGTTTTTATCTTTACTTTGAAGATTTACAAGATTGTTATTTCTATATTTTACAAAAAGAAACATGTGAGTTACATGATTTATTTATGCAGTTAATGGATCATGAAGATGTGGTAAATGCTTTGCGTAAGTATCAAGATGTCTTATTAGCACATTTATTAGATCCTAGTGTAAAAAGGCTGTATGAAACACGTTTTTTATACTGGGGACATGATTTAAATCAGGCTTGGAAAGCGTATCAAGTAACTTCTTCCACGTTTTCACCGATGCCAAGTGATTTCATTCATTATCTAAAGGCTGTCATTCATGATCTTGTCTTTCGTTTATATAGTGAAGGATGGGATGCTGAAACATTTAAACAACATTATCAAACAGTGATGCATTATGTCTTATATGGCATTTCACATCGAAAGGAGCATGCACATGAACATCATCAGTAGTTTTTTAAACACATTTCTTTTCACTTTAATGCTTGCATTAAGTCTTACATTGCTACTACAATCAACAAAACCACTAAAATCGTTAGGATTTATGAGCTTACTTTATACGTTATTAAGTATGCCAAGTATTTTTTATAGTATTTTATTTGGTTTTCAACTAACAAGGAAAGATACCGTTCTTTCTATGATTTCCGTGATTACTTATCTTATTGCCTTAGTCCTTCTAGTAGGTGGATATTTTCTGTATGGAAAACAGTCTAAATCAAAGATAGTGCCTACCATAGGAGTTGCTTTAGTGTTATATGGTATATCACAATATCTTTCAATTGGAATCTTGTTTACGTTAAGTTATGCAATGTTGGCAGTACTTTTTTATTTTGAAGTACGTCCTGTTTCTTTTAAACCGCATTCCATTTTAGAAATGAGTATTGTAGCTTTAGTTATGGGATTGTTTCATGGAGTGCTGTATCGTGAACTTACCAAATTTTTAAATTATCAAGAAAGTACTTCTTTAGGCAAGTTGCATGTTCATATCTTAACCTTAGGGTTTCTAACTTTGTTTATTCTCTATTTTGCTACTAAATTTCTTATCACGGCTACTTCTTTTAAAAAGATAGTTAGGTATGTATCATATTATGCTTTAGGGTTAATGATTACCGTTAGTGTAATGTTATATCGAGGAGTAAGTGAAGTATATAGCATTACCTTATCGAAAGGAATGGATAAGGCAATTTCAGGAATTGCCGGTATTGGACATATCTTATTATCGGTTTCTTTGGTATTAGTAATGTTACAGTTTCTAAAAGAAAGTAAAAACGTACAGTAGTACGTTTTTTAATGTATGAAAACTGATTTTACAAGATAAGCTTGTTATAATAAAAAAGGAGGATTATTTATGGCGTATCAAGGGTATTTAGGGACATATACAAATTCTAATAGTAAAGGCTTATATCGCTTTACTATGGATGATGAGTTTCATATAGAGATACAATGCTTTGCTGCTGTTGATAATCCTAAATATGTAACCTATGTTGAAGATTACACTGCAAGTATTGTGGAAGTAGATGAAAAAGGTGGAATTGCTTTGTTTGATGATCAAGGAACATGTTATCAAACCTTGTTGTTAGAAGATTCTCCGGCTACTTACATTGTATATCATAATGGGTTTCTTTATACAGCAAATTATCACTTGGGTAGCGTGCAGATTGTAAAAGTAAATCAACGTGAGTTGAATTTTGTAAAGAAGATTGAAATAAAAGAAAAAGCAGGTTGTCATCAAGTGTTATTTCATAATAATCATATACTTGTTCCATGTTTACTACTTGATCAAGTGTATGTATATGATAACTTTGGAAACTATGTAGATACGATTGCATTTCCAAGGGGTTCTGGTCCACGTCATGGTGTTGTTTCTTTTGATCAGAAGTACTTATATGTAGTAGGAGAATTAGATAATACATTATATGTGGTTGATTTAGATGCCTGTCGTATTGTTTCAAGTGTTAATTTGTTAAAAGATGAGCCTATTTATAAAGGTAGTGCTGCCATACGTTTGCATGGTGAGTATCTTTATGTTTCTACTCGTTATAAAGATGTGATTTCTATTTTAAAAGTAGAAGAAGAAAAGGTTATATTAAAGGATGTGATTTCCTGTTTTGGAAAACATCCAAGAGATTTTATTGTAATGGATGATTGGTTAATGGTGCTAAATAAAGATAGTGATAATCTTGTCGTTATTGATCGTCATACCTATAAAAAAGTAAGTGAGGCAAGTGTGCCTAGTGGAATTTCAATTATCGCAAAGGAGAAGAGTTATGAATGATATTGGAGTAATCGGTTTAGGTGTTATGGGAAAAAGCATTGCCATAAATATGGCAAATCATGGTTTTTCAGTCAGTGGATTTAATCGTACGTATGCCAAAACACAAGAATTAGTAAATACAAACATTAAAAATATCTATGGATATGAACATTTAGAAGATTTTGTGGCTTCGTTAAGTGTACCTCGACGTATTTTATTGATGGTTCCGGCAGGAAAAAGTGTAGATGGGGTGTTGGAAGAATTGCTTAAGTATTTAAGTGAGGGTGATATTATCATGGATGGAGGAAATTCCTTCTTTGAAGATACCAATACTCGTTATACATGGTTAAAAGAAAAAGGGATTATTTATTTTGGAGTCGGTATTTCAGGAGGCGAGCAAGGTGCTTTATATGGTCCTAGCATCATGCCATCAGGAGATCAACAGCATTATCCACTAATTTCTAATATTTTAGAGTCAATTGCAGCCGAAAAAGGACAAGAAGCATGTTGTCGGTATATTGGACCAATGGGTAGTGGTCACTATGTAAAAATGGTGCATAATGGCATTGAATATGCAGATATGCAGTTATTAGCGGAAGTCTATTTAATCTTAAAACATCATTTAGGATTAACAAATAAAGAAATAGCGCATATTTTAAACCAATGGAATCAAAGAGAAGTAGCGAGTTATTTAGTAAAGATTACAGCAGAAGTACTCCTTGCTAAAGATGATTTAGGATCTAATGATTTAATTGATGTTATTTTAGATGTAGCAGGAAATAAAGGGACAGGTCGATGGACAAGCATCGAAGCACTTCGACAAGAATTTAATGCGTCTTTATTAACAGCTGCATATCAAGCTCGTATTATGTCAAATCAACACACATTAAGAGAGGCTTTTGTAAAGAAACCATCAAAAGAAGTAACAACTTCTTTAGAAATTGAGACAATATATCAAGCCTATGCTTTGGCAAAGTCTTTGGCATTTGCTCAGGGGTTCCAATTATATCAAGATGCTTCGGATCGCTATGGATGGAATTTAAACTTAAAAGAAATCGCAAGTATTTTTAGGGCAGGTTGTATCATTCAAGCAGAACTGTTACAAACGATTATGCATGCGTATCAAGATGGGGTAAGTCAATTGTTATTGCATCCAACGTTTTATAAACAAGTAAAAGAGCATAGCCCGGACTTAGCAAAGGTAACAGCTACTTCATTAGCGGGTGGACTTCCATTGCCACTTTTTGCAAGTGCATTGGTGTATGTAAATCAATTGCAAAGTGAATGGTTAGGTGCCAACCTTATCCAAGGACAACGTGATTATTTTGGTGCCCATACATATAAGCGTGTTGATCGAGATGGTGATTATCACTATCCATGGAGTCAAGATCATGAATAGTTCGATTACTATTTTTGGAGGAACCGGAGACTTAACATACCGTAAGCTAATGCCTGCCTTGTATAACTTATTTGCTCGGGGTTTGCTGAATGGCAATGATTTAATTTGCGCTATTGGTCGTAAAGACTATAAGCAAGAAGACTATCATAAGTTAATTACAAAATGGATTGAAGAGTTTGCTCGTTTAGAAGTAAAAGAAGAGGTATTACAAGCCTTTTTAACGCATGTTCACTATCTTAAAATGGATTTAAGTAAAAAGGAAGAGTATTCTATTTTACAAACATTTTATCAAGATCGTCATTATGACAATACAATTGTTTACTATGCAGTAGCACCAAGTTTTTTTGAAGTGATTACCGATGGACTAAGTCAGGTTACCAATCTTTCTAAACCTAAAATTGTGCTGGAAAAGCCTTTTGGTGAATCTTTGGAACAAGCATTTTATTTAAATGAAAAGTTAGAGGCTCAATTTGGTAAAGATGCTATCTATCGTATTGATCACTATTTAGGAAAAGAGATGATACGTAATATTTTAACCATCCGACAAACCAATTACTTAATTGCAAATATGTGGAGTAAAGAGCACATCCAATGTGTGCATATTTCAGCTGCTGAACGTGTCGGTGTTGGCTCTCGTGGCAGTTACTATGAACAAGCGGGAGCGTTAAAAGATATGGTACAAAATCATCTGTTGCAAATCTTAACGATTGTAGCTTTAGATAATCCGGATGCAGAGTTAGCACAGCAACAAAAAGAGGTGCTTGAACATCTTCGTGTTATTGATGCTTCTAATGTAAAAGATAGTGTAGTGTTAGGGCAATATGAAGGCTATCGTCTTGAAGAAGAGGTAGACCCAACTTCAAATGTAGAGACGTATGCTGCTCTTAAAGTGCATATTGATCATAAGCGTTGGAAGGGGGTTCCATTTTATATTTGTACCGGTAAAAGATGTAGTCATCCAGGCATTGAAGTTGTTGTTACTTTTAAACGCATGAAAAAAGAAGTTGCACCTAATGTTTTAATTATTAAAATTCAACCTACCGAAGGAGTAGATTTACAATTAAATGTAAGACATCCACAAGAAGAGTTAGGTTTAAAACAAGTGTGGATGGAATATTGTCAAAATTGTGAAGACATCTTTCGTTTAAATACACCGGAAGCGTATGAACGTATGCTATGGGCTTGTTTAAATAACGATGCCTCATGGTTTAGTAAATGGGATCAAATTGCATTGAGTTGGAAGTATGTTGATGGTATCAAAGAAGCTTATAAACAAGAACAGTTGCCGGTAAAATCTTATCCTGTTGATTCCAGTGGTCCATCGACAAGCGAACTGACAAACGATCAAGAAGATCATCAATGGAGAATAGCTTAGCTATTCTTTTTATATTGGCATTCTTTAAAATATGGTATATATTATAATTGAAATAGGAGTTGGATTATGGATATAAAATCAATTATCATGTCAAAAAATGGTTTGGCTGTTTTGACGTTAGCAAAAGAATTTTTAAACTATGAAATTGGTAGTCGTATACCAACCATTAGTCAATTTTGTGAACAACTTGATTTTTCAAGAGGTACCATTCAAAACTCAATTAAGTTGTTTGTGGATAATCATGTCATACAACTGGATGCAAAGGGACACATGGGAACATATCTTATTTCTAAAGATATACCTTTACTATTGAAGTTTGCAAATATTGATACCATTGTAGGAACCATGCCTCTTCCATACTCAAAGAAATATGAAGGTCTCGCTTCGGGTTTAGTCTTGGCATTAGAAAATAAGTATGATATTTTAACCTCAATGGCTTATATGCGAGGTGCTAAAAGTCGTATGAGTATGTTGATGACCAATCGTTATGACTTTGCGATTGTTTCTATGCATGCAGCATTGGAATATCAAAAAAAATATAATAATGTAGATATTGTCATTAATTTTGGTTTGAATACCTATTTAAGTGAACATGTGATTATTTTTCATAATAAAGCACAAAAAACAATTCAAAATCATATGAAAATAGGAGTGGACTTTGATTCGATTGATCATCGCTTACTAACGGAAAAAGTATGTCATAATAAGCAAGTGGAATTTGTACCGATGGAATACTCTCGTATTTTAACAAGTGTGATGAATGGAAGTATTGATGCGGCTGTTTGGAATTTGGATGAAATTTCTGATAAAGGCATTCAGGTGCCTTATGTTGCAATGGAACAAGAAGATGCGATTTACTCGCAAGCTGTTTTAGTGGTTAGTCGTAATCGACCGGAGATTGCTTCTTTACTAAAAGAAATTGTCGATGTAGACACAGTGTTAAACATTCAAAAATTAGTCTTGGATGGTAAGATTGCTCCAAGTTATTAAAAAATAAGAATTGACAAAGACGATAATTGTTATATAATGAATATACAAAATATAATATATTGAATGGTGGTTTATGTCAGAATTAAAAGAGCGTATTAACATATTAAAAGAAGGAGAAGTCATCAATGAATTAACAGCTCGTTTTGTGTTAGATATCATTGATCAAGAGTTAAAAGAATTTGATTCTTTAAATGCCTTAGAGATGTTTACAACGCATCTTGCGATGGCTACGCAAAGAATCTTAAATCAAGAAGAAGTGGATTATTTAAGTGATGAAATCTATCAGCAGGTAGAAAAGCATCCAAGTTTTTCAAACGCATCCAAACTTTATACATCCATTGCTTCAAAAGCCCCTTGTGTTTTTCCGGAAGGGGAAAAAAGATTTTTATTAATGCATTTATGTAATTTATATCAATTGTAAGGAGGGGTTATCTTGATTCGTATTGTAGTAGGTGGTCAAATTAATAAACAGGAAATCTATACGTTTATTAATACGTTTTTTAACAATGAAGTTACCATGGAAATCAAAAATGACTTAGATGCAGTAAATGCAGTAAAAAAAGGTGATTTTGATTATTACATTGGTGCTTGTAACACAGGTGGTGGAGGTGCTTTAGCAATGGCGATGGCACTTTTAGGTAAAGATAAATGTCAAACAATTTCGATGCCTGGCAAGGTTTTTGCTGATCAAGATATTATTGATGCAGTAAAAAACGGAAAAATTGCATTTGGCTTTACCGCACAACACATGGAGATTGTATTACCGGTCTTATTAAAAGCAATTCAAGAGAAAATGGAGGGTTAATCTATGAATTACGTTGTCATTGCTTGTATCGGTGCTCTTGCAGCTATACTTGCAAACAGAGGGATTGCCGTGTTTAATGATGGCTTTCGACCAATTGTACCACAATTTTACGATGGAAGTATTTCTCGTAAAGAACTAGCTACTATGAGTTTTGCAATTAGTTTTGGGCTTGTAATTGGATTTGGGATACCATCATCCATTGGAGCATCGATTATTTTAATTCACTCAATCTTATTATCAACAGATATCATTGGTACGACATGTCCAAATAATAAAATTGGTTTAGTATTATCCGGTGTTATTGGAGCATTATATGGAGTATTACTTCTTTATGGTTTGCAATACATCGTTGATGTATTTGCGAAATTACCATTTAATTTTATAGGTCCATTAGGCAGTGTTTCTAAGTTTGTTGTTGTAGCTTTTGCAATCTTCCCGGCATTAGCGGTTGCATATCAACATGGGTTCAAAAAAGGTTTAATTACAGGAATCGTAACAGTTTTAGTGTATTTTTTAGTAAAGAAGTTTGGGGTATTCCAAGCTGGCAGTTTAAACATTAAATTGAATGCTGAAGGTCTTTCAATGTTAGTAGGAACAGTTATAATGTTAGTTTATGCTTCGCAAGTTAAACGTCAAGATTCTACGGCAAATACAGATTTAATTCATGTATTCTCAGATAAAGTAACGAGAATTAGAAAAAATTGGATATTACTTGCAGTTATGGGTGGCTTGATTGCTTGTGCAACATCTTTAACAATGGTTGCAGGAGATCCAATCTCACTAGCTCTTGCGGCAGATTCTTCTTTTACAGAAGCTGCGTTAGCTGCCTTAGCTAGAGCCATTGGCTTTGTGCCATTAGTGTTTACAACAGCAATCGTTACAGGGGTGTATGCTCCGGCTGGTTGTACATTTATTTTTGCAGTTGGTCTATTGTTTACAGGTAATCCAATTGTAGCTTTAATACTCGGTGCTATGGTTATGGTTGTTGAGTTATTTTTAATTGACTTCTTTGCAAAAGGTATGGATAAATTCCCTGGTGTGAAAGACATGGGAGAACACATTCGTACATCAATGAATAAAGTATTGGAAGTTGCTTTATTGGTTGGGGCAGTGGTAGCTGCTGAGGCGATGTCAGCTGAAGTTGGTTTAAGTGGTATCGGTGCATTATTTGTAATTGGGGCACTATTATTAAATCGTACTTCAAAGAAACCGTTAGTAGAGTTAGCAGTAGGTCCGGTGGCATGTATTGTCTATGGATTGCTCATTAATTTATTGATTGTGTTAAATTTAGTTTCAATTGTTGCGAAAGGATAAAGAGCGAAGCGAATTACTCGCTAGCTCTTTTTTAGGAGAAGAATATGTTAAAAGATGGATATACGCTAATGCATGAGCATCTTTATTTGGATTTATCGACAGTAAAGAAGAATGATGATTGTAATTACAATAATGTTCAACAAGTAATAAATGAGTTAAAAGAATTGTATCGTTACGGTGTAAGAAATATAATAGAAGTAACAAATATAGGTATGGGTAGAAACTTAGAGGTTATCCAGCAAGTAGCGAAAGAAACCGATATGAATATTTTAATTTCTACAGGTTGCTATAAAGAACCATTCATTCCGGATGTTATTTTAAAGACATCTACAGAAGAATTGGCGAAGATAATGATTCAAGAAATAGAAGAAGGCATTGAACATACTGATGTAAAAGCACAAGTCATTGGTGAAATTGGTACGAGTTTAAATGAATGGAGTCATCAGGAGCGTAAATTATTTGATGCGGCTATTATGGCACATAAAAAGACAGGGAAACTCATTACTACACATACTACATTAGGTACTTTAGGTTTAAAACAAGCACAATATTTAATCCAACAAGGTGTAGATAAACATAAAATTGTCATCGGTCACATGGATTTAAGTGGTGATATTGATACCATTAAAGAAATTATTAAGACAGGTGTATGTGTAGGATTTGATACCATTGGAAAAAATAATTACTTACCGGATGAACAACGTGTTGCAATGTTAATGGAACTAGAGCGTTGTAACATGGTAGATCATGTTGTAGTTTCTTTGGATATTACTCGTAAATCAAATTTAAAAGATGCAGGTGGGATTGGGTATGCTTATCTTTTTGAAGTCTTTATTCCGATGTTAAAGAAGGCAGGATTTAAAGAAGAATCACTGAAAAAAATTCTTGAAGAAAATCCAAAGCGTTTATTCAATGCGTAATACCAATGCTTTAAAACATAAACTTGCAATATTAAATCCATATCACTCTGTTTATAAACTATGTAAAGATACTGTTGAAGAGGGAAGTATTTTGGTTGGAGTTAAAAATACAGAAGTGATTCCCTTTGAAATGATAACGATTTTAGAAGCGAGAAATTATACCTTGCATACCATTGATACATGTAGTTTTCATGGTCGCGCTATTGATTTGCAGCTAATCAATCCAATTACAGGTCGTTATATGAGTGGCAGTAGCAGTGGAAGTGCCATTAATGTTTTTTTAAACATCAATGATATTGCCATTGCAACCGATGGAGGTGGAAGTGTATTAGCTCCAGCCATAAGCCTTCATTTATTTGGATTTATATCACCTTTACTTATGACAAATCATGTTCAAAGATTTCAAAAGCAATCTACAGATGGCATTCTTTTTTATCCATCCCTTGGTTTTATGTGTAAGGATTATTCGTTGTTAATGAAAACCATTGAGATTTTTCTTATGAATAAAGAGCTTGAACATGATGTTGTTATTTTTAAGGATACAAATGAAGCATATTCCTTTCCCTTTCCAACAACGTCTATCTCTTTATTAGATTCCCTATCACCTAGAGAGACTTTATTGCCTTTTCTTAAAGATCTATTAGTGAATTGTACATTTCTTATTGTAAAAGAAGGTCCTATTGATGTATATGGCTTTGGTGATAGTATTTTTGGTCATTTTAATGAAACTACCAAAGCGATACAAAAAAGAGCCAATAAAGGTTATCTTAGAGTGGTAAATATGGCAAATGCAACTGCCATCGTGATACCTAGGAAGGACTTGGCTACTGGATGGTTGTTGATATGTGAAAGTAAAATGAGTAAGATTGCAACCATGCTTAGGTATGTCCCTTCCTTAGTGGAAGAAGCCGATCCATTGGTTTCTTGTTATTTTGATAATCTCTCTGCCTATTTTGAAGGTGGGTTTAAGAAAGGATGAATGTAAGATGAAAACAGTTCCATTAGAAAGTATTTCATTAGAAACAGCGATGAGCTATCAATTTCGTTTCATTGACTGTATTATGCATCACTTTACTGGAAGTCAAATCCTAGCATGTGGAGATTTAGGAGTTGTAAAGGGATTAAATAAGCCTGAAACAACTCAAAAGGTTGAAAAGGTAATTGCAGAGTTTTTCAATGCTGAAAAAGCGTTGCTTGTTCGAGGAAGTGGAACCAATGCCATTCGTTATGCTTTGCATGCATGTTTATCTTGCAATGATACCCTTTTAGTACATAAGGCACCGATTTATCCAACGACCCAAACATCTATTTCTATGCTTGGATTGCGTGTGGTAAAAGCCGATTATAATAATCTTGAAGAAGTGAAACAAACCTTAGAAAAACATCCGGAAATTAAGGGGGTATTAATACAATACACAAGACAAAACGTCGAAGATTCTTATTCTATGCAAGAAGTAATTGATGTGATAAGAAGGCAATCAAACGTAGCGATTATTACGGATGATAATTATGCGGTGATGAAGGTAAAGGGCATTGGAGTTGAACTTAAAGCTGATTTATCTTGTTTTTCAACGTTTAAATTATTAGGACCTGAGGGCATCGGTTGTATTGTTGGCAAAGCTGCATATATTGATGCATTAGCTAAACAGATGTATTCAGGTGGCTTGCAGTGTCAGGGTTGGGAAGCATTAGAAGTATTGCGTGGTTTGGTGTATGCACCGGTCTCATTAGCCATTCAAGGACAGACGATTGAAGAATGTCATCGACGTTTACAGATTCAAAAAGAGCTTCCGGAAGTCAAAGGTGCTTATATCGTAAATGGACAATCAAAAATTTTATTGGTCGAGTTTTACGAAGATATTGCACAAGATATTTTAAACTATGCCCAAACCTTAGGAGCACTTCCTTATCCGGTGGGTGCCGAATCGAAGTATGAAATGTGTCCGTTGTTTTATAAAATATCTGCAACGTTTGCATCCGGAAATCCATTATTAGCTAAGCGTGCAATTCGTATCAATCCAAATCGAGCAGGTGCGGATACAATTATTCGTGTGTTAAAAGAAAGTTTAGAAGGTATCAAGTATGTTTCTAAATAAAACCATCGAAAAAAATAAAGCGTTAGTAGAACTTGGTTTTCAACTTCATCAACAAGAAAAAATTTTGCCGGATACCTATCTTATTGATGTTGATACATTTCTTGATAATGCTTTAAAGATGTTAAAAGAAGCTCAACATCATAATATAGAATTGTATTTTATGTTAAAACAGGTTGGAAGAAATCCGTATCTTGCCAAAGAGTTGATTAAGCTTGGTTATTCGGGAGCGGTGGTGGTTGATTTTAAAGAAGCTATGATTATGATGAAGCACCATATTCCAATCGCCAATGTTGGTCATTTAGTGCAAATACCAAAAGCGTTATTACAAACGTTCGTGAATTATAACTGCAAATATTTTACAGTTTATAGCAAAGAAAAAATCAAAGAGCTAAATGAATGTGCTAAAAAAAGTGAAAAAACCCTTTCTCTTTTATTGAGGGTAGTCAATGATCAAGATGTTATTTATAGTGGGCAAACAGGGGGATTTTTCTTAAATCAACTGCAAGAGGTAATCGATTATGTAAAAGAATTATCACATGTCAAGATTAAAGGAATAACTTCATTTCCATGTTTTCTTTATGATAAAGATCAAAAAGAGATAAAGTCAACATCAAATCTAGATACATTACTTCAAGCTAAAAAGTTATTACAAGACAATGGACTGAAGGATATCCATGTAAATGCACCATCGAGTACTTGTACTTCGTTATTAAACCAAATGGTACAGTATTCAATTTCCAGTGCTGAACCGGGGCATGGATTAAGTGGTTCTACACCAATTCATGCGTATCAAGATGAAATGGAGAAACCTTGTGTCATTTATGTCAGTGAAATTTCACATCACTATAAAGGGAATAGTTACTGTTATGGTGGAGGATATTATCGTCGTTCCCATGTAAAGGAAGCTTTGGTGGGTAATCGTTTTGAGGATTGTAACATACATGAAGTTTTAAATATGGATCCTGAAAGTATAGATTATCATTTTGGATTAGCCGGTGTAAGTCATGTTTCTGATACGGTAATTATGGCATTTCGCTTTCAAATATTTGTAACAAGGAGTCAAGTGTGTTTACTGAAGGGCTTAAAAGAGAATAAGCCTGAAATCATTGGTATATATAATAGTTTAGGAGAAAAACTATATGAATAAAAAATTTGTTGTTATAGTGTTGGATGGCTTTGGTATGCGTGCGATGGAAGATACCGCAATCGTACGTCCGGAAGATCAAAGCAGTTCTACATTAGGTAGCATTTTACATGATTTTCCGGATTTGAAATTACCTAATTTAGAGAAGTTAGGATTAATGAATGCGTTTGGAAAAGAAAGTGCTAATATGAAATTTAGTGCAACTGCCAATTATGGTATTAGTGAGTTAATGCATTTTGGTGCAGATACCTTCATGGGTCATCAAGAAATCATGGGAACCTTACCTAAAAAACCGAAAGTAGTACCGTTTCAAGAAGTTGTAGATGATGTAAAAGAACATTTAGAACATCATGGTCATAAAGTAGAAGTCAGACATTATGAAGGATTAAGATATCTTTTAGTTGACGGGTATTGTACTGTGGCGGATAACATTGATGCAGATGTTGGGATGGCATATAATCTAACAGCGCCACTCGACTACATGTCTTTTGAACATGAACTAAAGATTGGACGTTTAGTACGTGAAATAGCTAAG
Source organism: Erysipelotrichaceae bacterium OH741_COT-311 (assembly GCA_003858585.1). Lineage (GTDB taxonomy): Bacteria > Bacillota_I > Bacilli_A > Erysipelotrichales > Erysipelotrichaceae > RQZE01. Next base: position 147,196 of record RQZE01000007.1, on the reverse strand, counting down.
GTGAATCGTGTGATTGTCTTTGGCGGTACCGGTAATCATTTACAAGATATTTTAAATGCACAACAAGTGAAAGGTGAAAATTTTATTGGTATTCATGCAGCGAATTCAAAGTCTTATGAACAAGGATATCAATGTCGTCATTTAGGGTATGGTGTAGATCCAAATACGCAAGTAGTGACTATTTTAGGTAAGCATACTATTCCGGTAGTCTTAATTGGAAAAGTAGCGGATATTGTCATCAATGAAAAAGGTACATCGATTTCTTGTGTTCCAACTGAAGAGGTATTAACCATCACGCTACAATATGTCAAAGAATTAAAACATGGGTTTATTTGCACCAATGTTCAAGAAACCGATTTAGCAGGGCATAGTCAAAATTCTGAGCGTTATAAAGAATTATTAGAATTATCAGATAAACATATTGGCAAGATTATGGAAGCATTAGGTAAAGAGGATGTCTTGTTGATTATGGCAGATCATGGCAATGATCCAAACATTGGTCATAATCGTCATACAAGAGAAGTTGTACCTATTTTAGTGTACAAACATGGAGTGGAAGGAACTTGCTTATCGACTCGTACTTCTTTAAGTGATGTAGGTGCAACGGTTGCTGAATTCTTTGGGGTTGAAGAAGTACAAAATGGCACCAGCTTTGCAAAAGCATTGATGAAATAAAAAATACTTCTTACAAGGTAAGAAGTATTTTGTTTATGCCCAAAAGTTTGTTGATTCCGGTGGACGAACATTAGATAGACACAAAATTTCATATAAATACCAATTTTGATCTTTCCCTAATCGTAAAACAATCGGTCTTGGACTATCGGCACCAGAAGATGTTAAGAAGATTTTAGCATATCCTTCATTGACAAATGAATAAGGGTTATCGAAGGCTTCAATGTGAAATGGTAATGGATATTGATAATCATTATTTGGAGAAGTTTCTTTGATAAAAGAGCTGACAACATGTGTTTTGTCTCTTAAACGATCGTGTAAGAATTGTTTTTCATAAGGACTTAGTGGATTAGGTCCTTTTAAGACATTAATCATATCAAAGGCTAATTCCGGATTATCTTTGTAATTTAATAACGCTACAATGACTAAAATGGCAGTATCATATGGACTTTTGCGATCAAACTGTGGTAAAGATTGAAATTCTTCTACAGTAGTAGGTAGTTTTTCAATTCTCTTTATGGTTTTATTATTCATAATATATACTCCTTTTATTCATTATGTCATAATCTTCTTTGTGAAACAATCTAAGAAGTCATTATTTTCCATAAATAATATCAAGTGCAATCTTTTTTATTCGTTGTTATAATAAAAATGTGGAGGTCACTATGAAGAAAAACGGATTTTTAAAAGAATTTAAAGAATTTGCCATGAGAGGTAATGTAATCGACATGGCAATTGGGGTAGTTATTGCTACTGCATTTGGGAAGATTACAACAAGTTTAGTTAATGATATATTTATGCCAATCATTGGGTATTTAATTGGCGGTATTGATTTATCACAATTCAATATCGTATTAAAACCGGCAGTAGTTGATGCAGCAGGAGAAGTTACATCGGCTGCAGTAGTGATTGGTGTCGGTACGTTACTTGTTACAATTATTAACTTCATCATTATTGCATTTATTGTATTTATGTTAATTAAAGGTATGAATGCGATGAAACGTAAAGAAGAAGTAGTGGAAGAAGTTGTTGAAGAAAAAGGACCGACAACAGAAGAATTGTTAACGGAAATCTTAGCTACATTAAAAGATAAATAATAAAATGGGGAACCCCCATTTTATTATAATACTTGAATTATTTTTCAAGTTGTGCTATAAATATGAATGTCATTTATCAAGAGTGGTTTAGAGGGTTAGCTCGTAGATCACACCAACCTGCAATCGTAAGGTGGTACAACTAACATGGATAAGGAAGAATGAAAAATAAAGACACTCTTTCTTAGAGTGTCTTTTTGATATCTGACTAGAAAAGAGGAGTGTATGAAATATTTTTTTACAAGCGAATCAGTAACCAGTGGACATCCGGATAAGATATGTGACTGGGTAAGCGATCATATTTTGGATGAAGCTTTAAGGCAAGATCCAAACAGCAAAATGGCAGTAGAGTGTACAATTAAAGATGACTTTATCTTAATCTATGGAGAAGCCAATACAAAAGCAAACATTGATTATGCACAAATTGCAAAAGATGTATTAAAAAAGATTGGTTATGAAGAAGAGTATGAAGTGTTAGTGAAAGTAAATAAACAATCCAATGAAATTTACAATGCAGTAAATCACGAAGGTATGAGTGCCGGGGATCAAGGGATTATGTTTGGTTATGCAAGTAATGAAACAGAAGACTTTATGCCACTTGCCATTGATTTAGCTCACAAACTAGCAAAACGTTTAGAAGAAGTACGTCGTTTAAATCCTATGTTAAAACCGGATGGAAAAACACAGGTGACAGTTGAATATGAAGATGGTGTTGCACAACGTGTAGATACCGTGGTTGTTTCATGTCAACATGACGCTAAGATTTCACAAACGGAATTAAAAGAAATCATTATTAAAGAAGTGATTAATGAAGTAATTCCTGATGTGTATTTAGATGCACAAAGCAAGTTTTACATCAATCCATCTGGATCATTTATTTTAGGTGGTTCTTTTGGAGACAGTGGAACAACAGGACGAAAAATTGTAGTGGATAGTTATGGTGGTTATTGTCCGATTGGTGGGGGATGTTTTAGTAGTAAAGATCCATCGAAAGTAGATCGTAGTGCTGCATATTATTGTCGTTATGTGGCAAAGAATATTGTTGCTGCTAATCTTGCTGGTAAAGTGGCAATTCAAGTATCTTATGCGATTGGTATGGCGAATCCATTATCTATAAATGTAGAAACATTTAATACAGGTAAAATTTCAAATGAAGAAATTGTTCGTATTATCAATGAAAATTTTGATTTCAGTGTATCAAATATTATCCAAGAGCTTGATTTATTAAAACCGATTTATGCTTCTACAACAAACTATGGACACTTTGGTAAAAAAGAATTGCCTTGGGAACGTATCATTGAACTAAAAAAATAGAACCTATGGTTCTATTTTTAGTTGAGCAATTTTATAAATTCCTTGATGTTTTAAGAAAACGATTTGATAAGTAAAAGTTTTAGTATCATTTTTACTTACATAATCAAAAGTGACGTGTGCCATCATACTATCCTCACTTTGTTTTAAAATATCACTGAAACGGATATTTTCAAGATGCCCTTTTTCTAAACCTTGCAGGTGTGGGTAGCCTTCTTTGACTTGTTTTAAAAAAATGGAGTCTGGAATGCTGATGCTATAAAGTGGTTTCTCCCAATTTTTGTTAATGGTTACACTGTGAAAGACTTCAATGGCATTGATAAATAAATCGTGTAGACCGGTATTGGGTTCTAGCTTTCCGATATAAATTTTTTGTTCATGAAGATCTTTTAGAAATGTATAGCTGCTTGGCAAAGCAAGGGTAGGTGTTTGTGATAATGTTTCGATGGTGTATTGTAATATCACTGGTGCATTATCAACATTAAGTTCTTTGAAGTTAGATGAAATCATTTCTTTCGGATTTATATCCTCAATGCCGTAGTCGTTAACAGTGAAGGTTAAGTTTGGTAATGATTCAATGTAGGTAGTTACTTCGTTTTTTAAAAGGGTAGCTACAAGATAACGGTCATCGTAAGGTTTTACCATCACTTGGCTGACTGTTTCGTTGTTTTGATATAAGGTGTAACGATATCCATTTTCATAAGGTTGTTGATCTTTAATTTTCATGGTTTTTATGTTTGTGTTTTGATAAATATTGGCTAAAGTGTTACTTAGTTCTTGTTGACTTGAATGATTGTTATATAAATAAATTGAATTTTGATAGATTTGTTCAAATACATTGTTTTGTATTTCGTTTATGTATTCTTTAATCGCATATTCCGGACTATGAAGTTCTTTTTCTTTTTGTTTTCTTTGATAGATTAAAAAACTAAAGATAGCAGTAACAAGTACGACTAATGTACATAAGCTGATTAAAATTGTTTTTAATGTTTTGTTTTTCATAATACCCCTTTTCTAAAAGTAATTATATAACATTCCATAATTTAGTTTAACTTTTTTGTAAAATTTTTTATAATAAGGAAGGGGTCTATATATGATCATAGAAAATCCATTCGCAAAAGTAGAAGTAGGTTTAATGGGGGCAAATATTTTAAGCTTTCGCTTAAAAAAAGATGACTTAGAACGTATGTGGCAAGGAGATGCGATGTATTGGTCAGGTCGTAATCCGATCTTATTTCCAACGATTGGTTCTACCGCAAGCAGAAGCTATCGTTTAGATGGTAAGCAATATACAATTGGAAATCATGGATTTGCTCGTCATAGTATCTTTGAGTTAGTAGAACATAAGGAAGATGAAATCACTTTAATGTTAAAGGATAGCGAAGAAACACTGAAACAATATCCATTTCACTTTCGTTTATATGTCAGCTATCGTTTGATAGATACAAAATTAGAGATTACCTATCGTGTTGAAAATACCAATGATGTAGATATGTATTTTACATTCGGTTTACATCCGGCATTTATGTGTCCGATTCATTCAAATGAGAGGTTTGAAGAATATTGGATTGAATATCATGGTTTACATAATGTTGAAAGGAGACCTTTAACTTATAAAGACTATACCAATAATCAATCGGTAATTTTCTTCCATCAAGATAGTCCGTATTATAAATTAACAAATGGCAAACATGGTATTAAGGTATCTTCTAACGGTTATCGAAATGTGATTCTTTGGAGTAAAGAAGATGCATCATTTATTTGCATAGAGCCATGGCATGGTTTTAAAGGAGAAGATCACTTAGAGTTTCAAGAGTTTCCGGGTATGATAACTTTAGGGGCTTCTAGAAGTTATTTAACTTCTTATAGTATAGAAATGATATAGAAGGAGAAAAAGATGTTTAATGTTATCGTTGTAAAAGATTATCAAGAATTAAGTCAAAAAGCATTTGAAGTAGTAAAAGGAGTTTTAAAGGAAAAAGAATCTCCGGTTTTAGGGTTAGCTACAGGTTCAAGTCCGCTTGGTTTGTATCAAGCGATGATTGATGACCATAAAAAGAATCAAACAGATTATTCAAAGGTAATTACATTTAATTTAGATGAATATGTTGGTTTACCAAGAGAGCATCAAGAATCATATTATACGTTTATGCATCATAATTTGTTTGATCATTTAAATATAAAAGAGGAACATGTACATTTACCAAGTGGGTTAGGTGATTTAGAAGAAAATAGCAAAGCATATGAAGCGTTAATGGCAAACTATCAAATTGATTTACAATTATTAGGGATTGGTTCAAATGGACACATTGGTTTTAATGAGCCCGGCACACCGTTTGATTCTTTGACACATGTTGTGACATTAAAGGAGTCGACACGTAAAGACAATGCACGTTTCTTTGAACCTTTAAAAGAAGAAGTACCAACGCATGCGATTACAATGGGAATACAAAGTGTATTAAAGGCAAAGAAGATCTTATTGATTGCTTCCGGTAAAAACAAAGCTCAGGCTATTTACAACATGTTAAAGGGACCGGTAACACCGGAACATCCAGCATCGGTATTGCAAAACCATCCGGATGTCATTGTGATTGTTGATAAGGAAGCAGCTAGCTTACTTTAGGGCATTTATTTTGCACAAGAAAAGAAATTCATTTATAATAAAAACAGTTATTAAAGGAGAATAAAAATGGAAATTATTAACAAAACACAATTTGAAGAAGTAACAAAAGAAGGCGTAGTATTAGTAGATTTCTTTGCAACTTGGTGCGGTCCTTGTAAAATGTTAGGACCTGTATTGGAAGGTTTGTCAAAGGAAATGACAGAAGCTAAATTCTATAAAGTGGATGTCGATCAAGAAAATGAATTAGCAGCTAAATATGGTATCATGTCAATTCCTACTTTATTATTATTTAAAGATGGACAAGTTGTTAATCGTGTTGCTGGCTTCCAAGCAAAAGCAGAAATTGAAAAATTTGTTCGTTCAGCACTTTAATCGATAACAAAGGCAATCCTTAAGGGGTTGCCTTTTTGTTTGGTTTTGCTAAACTTTTTGTTTAATACTACTTGCATTTTGAAAAATTTTTTATATAATGAAATAGGTTTAACAAAAAGTAACATAAAGTTTACAAATACTAAACAAGGAGGGTGTTATGGAAATCGGAAATAAAATTAAACAATTACGTATCCAGAATAATCTAACACTGGAAGAATTAGCTAGTCGGACCGAACTTACAAAGGGATTTTTATCACAGGTCGAACGTGATTTAACATCTCCTTCCATTACAACCTTACAGGATATTGTAGAAGCGTTAGGATTAAATTTAGAACAGTTTTTTAAAGAAGAACGTCAAGAAAAGATAGTTTTTAAGAAAGAAGATTATTTTATTGATCAAAGAGAAGAATGTATTATTAACTGGATTGTTCCCAATGCTCAAAAAAATGAGATGGAACCCATTTTAATTGAATTGAAGTCTCATGGAAATTCCTTTGTAGTGAATCCACATGAAGGGGAAGAATTTGGGTATGTGTTAGAAGGGAAAATTGTTATTGAGAATTTAGAAAAGAAACAGACTAGTGTGGTAAAAAAAGGTGAGACTTTCTATATGAAAGGGGATTTCCAACATCAATTGGTAAATCCTGCTAGTCAAAGTGCAAAGGTATTGTGGATTTGCACACCACCAATATTTTAAGGAGTGCGTATGAAAAAGTTAATACAATTTAAAAATATAGTAAAACAATTTGATGGACAAGTGGTTTTAAAGGGCATTAATTTAGATATTTATGAAAATGAATTTGTAACATTACTCGGACCTTCCGGTTGTGGGAAAACAACATTATTGCGTATTTTAGGTGGATTTTTAGAACAAGATCAAGGACAAGTGATTTTTGATGGCGAAGATATTACCAATACTCCTGCATATAAGCGTGATATTAATACGGTGTTTCAAAAGTATGCATTGTTTCCTCATTTAAATGTATATGACAACATTGCCTTTGGATTAAAACTTAAAAAGATTTCAAAAGATATTATTGAGCAAAAAGTAAATCGTATGTTATCACTTGTAGGTTTAGAAGGCTATGGCAAACGTGATGTAACACAGTTATCAGGTGGTCAACAACAGCGTGTAGCAATTGCTCGAGCGTTGGTGAATGAACCTGGTGTCTTACTGCTGGATGAACCTTTAGGGGCTTTGGATTTAAAATTACGTAAAGAAATGCAGTTAGAGCTTAAAAAGATTCAAAAAGAAGTAGGAATTACTTTTATCTTTGTTACACATGATCAAGAAGAAGCTTTAACAATGTCAGATAAGATTGTCGTGATGAAAAATGGTGAAATTCAACAAATTGGATCTCCAGAAGAAATTTACAATGAACCGGAAAATGAGTATGTTGCCCGTTTTATTGGAGAGAGTAATATCATTGATGGAAAAATGATTCAGGATTATGTTGTTGAATTTGATGAGAAAAAATACGATTGTGTAGATTTTGGTTTTAAAGAAAACGAAGAAGTCGATATTGTAATTCGTCCGGAAGATATTGATATTGTGGCTCGTAATCATGGGTTATTAAATGGTGAAGTTAAGTCTGTCTTATTTAAAGGTGTTCATTATGAAATTATAGTGGAGACAGTTTCGGGGACATCCAAGACTGTAACGATGCATGTCTTAGGTAATAAAGATATTGTAAATGATGCAGCCAAAGAAAAGATTAGTGCCAGTGATTTCTACTTGGATTTAGAGGATGTAGATTCTTTAAACAATAGTGAAGTCATTGCTCGTGCTAATGCACAGGCTTGGGATTTTGATAATGAAGATATTTCTATTAGTAAAGTGAGTTACAACGTTTTAAATGCAAAAGGACAATATCCATGTACCTTTACAACAGCAAATGGTACAAGTATTACAGTTACCATCACAGTTGTAGAACCTGTATATACAGAAGATGTAAATAATGAAGAAGCAGTACAAGCATTTGATTTTTATAAGACTGTAGATGAAATTAAAGAAAGTATTGCGTTAGATACGGATTTAAAGCGTTGGGCAAATGCAACGGCGTGGTCATTAGAAGATGATTCACGTGTTGAAATTTGGGATGTAAAGTATGATTTTGATGAAGAAAATATTGTGGAAGGGGATTATAAGATTACCTTTGCAACAAAAGGACGTGAATTCAAAATACATACGACAGATTATGTCGAAGTGAATGCGAAGGTTGGTTTAAAATTCTCGAAAGAAGACATTCATGTTATGAGTAAGATGGGTTTTTAAGATGAAGGGATTTAGAAGGCTGGTATATCCATACGTCGGATGGATAAGTATATTCATTGTAGTACCAATGCTTATGATTATCTTATATGCATTTACTACAAAGGGGAATTCGGTATTAACACTACAATTTACATTTTCCAATTTTACACGTTTCTTTGAAGACTCGATTTTTCCAAACGTATTAGTACGCTCTTTACGTCTAGCGTTTTTTACAACAGTTGCTTGTATTATATTGGGTTATCCTTGTGCTTATTTTATTTCAAAGCTCAATGTAAGTAAGCGTAACATGATGATTTTATTAATTACATTTCCAATGTGGACAAATATGTTGGTGCGTACATATGCATGGCGTGGTTTGTTATTAAATATGCCAATTAGTAACGAATTAAAAGTATATATTGGTATGATATATAACTTTATTCCATTTATGATTTTGCAGGTATATACATCCTTAGCGAAAATGGATCAAAGCTTACTTTCGGCAAGTGCTGATTTAGGTGCCAATCGCTTTCAAACGTTTTTAAAAGTAACCTTACCGTTATCACTTCCAGGGGTGATTACAGGGATTACTTTAGTCTTTTTACCGGCAGTCTCAAGTTTCTTTATTCCAAAGCTATTGGGTGGAGGAGATTATGTCTTGATTGGTAATTTGATTGAACATTATTTTGTATCAACAGGAGATTGGAACTTTGGCAGTGCGATTTCCTTGATTATGGCGTTTGTTATTTTAGCTTCAATGTACTTAACGAAAAAATTAGATAAAGATGTTAAGGAGGCGAAATAATGAAAAGAGGAAATAGTATTTTTGCCAAAGCGTATTTAGTGCTTGCGTTAATCTTTTTCTATGCACCAATTCTTTATGTTGTGGTGTTTAGTTTTAATGAGTCAAAGTCATTAACAAACTTTACCGGCTTTTCCTTACAGTGGTATGAAAAGATGTTTGAAAATCGTACGATGATGGAAGCTTTATATTTTACAATTGTGATTGCTTTGATTGCAACGGTGGTTTCAACGATCGTAGGAACCATTACTGCGATTGGTTTAAGTAAATCAAGACGCATTGTAAAAGAGTTTGTAACACAGGTAAATAACTTACCGATGATGAATCCGGAAATTGTCACAGCAATTGGATTTATGTTGTTCTTTTCATCTTTTATGATTGAAACAGGATTTATGACATTATTGATTGCTCATATTGTGTTTTGTATTCCATATGTAATGTTATCCATTATTCCAAAGTTAAGACAGCTTGATGAAAACTTAGCTGAAGCGGCATTAGATTTAGGTTGTACCCCGATGCAAGCTTTAACAAAAGTTATCATTCCACAAATTATGCCGGGTATTATTTCAGGGGCACTGATTGCTTTTACGATGTCATTTGATGACTTTGTAATTTCATACTTTACAACAGGTCCTGGAGTAAATAATATATCTATATATGTTTATACGATGTATAAACGTATTAACCCAAGTATTAATGCATTATCAAGTATTATCATTTTCGTAATTACAATTGTGCTAATTATTGTAAATGTAGTACCGTTGATTAAAGAAAGAGGGAGAAAGAAATATGAAGAAAGTGTTTAAGGTAGTAATTTTAAGTATTCTTGCATTTGCAATGGTTGCTTGTAGTAAGAAAGATTCAACAACTGTTGTATTTGATGCAAAAGAGAAATTTGGTTGTAATGTATTAAATTTCTATAACTGGGGAGAATACATTGGTGAACATGTAATCTCAAACTTTGAAAAAGCATACAACGCTAAAGTGAATTATTCATTGTTTGATTCAAATGAAGCTATGTATACAAAACTATTAGGTGGTAATAGCTATGATATTATTATTCCTTCAGATTATACAATTGAGCGTATGATTAAAGAAGATTTATTATTAAAATTAGATTTAACAAAAATTCCTAACATGTCATTAATTGCTGATGAAGTAAAGAATTTACCATACGATCCAAATAATGACTATGCAATTCCATATATGTGGGGTTCAGTAGGAATTGTTTATAACAAAGAAAAGATTGATCCTGCAAAAGTAGAAGAATTAGGTTATAACATTTTTTTAGATGAATCATTAAAAGATCGTGCGTTCTTATATGATTCAGAACGTGATTCATTTATGATGGCATTTAAAGCATTGGGATATTCTATGAATACAGAAAATGAAGAAGAAATTGAAGCTGCATATCAATGGTTATTAAAAGTAAATGATACAATTAATCCGGCTTATGTAACCGATGAAGTGATTGATGCAATGGCAAATGGTGAAAAAGACATTGCGGTTGTTTATAGCGGAGATGCCGCTTACATCTTATCGGAAAACGAAGATATGGCGTATAGTATGCCAAAGGGTGGAACAAACATGTGGATTGATGGTATGGTAATTCCAAAGAATGCACAATGTCCGGATTTAGCTCATGAATTTTTAAATTATATGTTATCTTATGAAGCGGCAAAAGATAACTCATTAACAGTTGGTTATACTTCAAGTAACAAACAAGTTGTTGAAGAATTAAGTGGTGAAGGTGGTCAATATTTTGGTAATGAAGCATATTTACCAAGAAGTAACTATGAATTAGATGAAGTATTCCAATATAAAGAGCTATTAAAAGAAAAATTAGCTGCACTATGGATTAAGGTAAAAAACAAATAGTTGTATGGATGTCTGAAAGGACATCCATTTTTCTTTTTAATATTAATTTATAAGTAAATAAGAAATGAAGAAAACAGAAATAAAAACATTAAATTTTTTGAAAATAATACTTGCATTTTGTTTCTTGTTTTGATAATATTATAAAGCACAGCAAGGAAAGTGGTTCCTTAGCCAAGTGGTAAGGCAATAGACTGCAACTCTGTGATCATCAGTTCAAATCTGATAGGAACCTCCAGAATGGGGATGTGGCGGAATAGGTAGACGCATCGGACTTAAAATCCGGTGATGGAAACATCGTAAGGGTTCAAGTCCCTTCATCCCCACCATTTCGTTAAAAGAATCTTTGAAGAAAGATTTTTTTTAATTTTTCTAAGTTTGGTGATAAAAATTATTTTAATTAATTTGCAAAAATAACTTGCAATAACGATTAAAATTTGTTATCATAATTAAGCACTGTTAACTAGTGTATGTGCGCCCATAGCTCAACTGGATAGAGCGTTTGACTACGGATCAAAAGGTTGCGGGTTCAAGTCCTACTGGGCGCGCCATTTAATTTAACGGGATGTAGCACAGCTTGGTAGTGCACTTGATTTGGGATCAAGGGGTCGCAGGTTCAAATCCTGTCATCCCGACCAGTTAAATTAAGCTGGCGAGGTAGCTTAGTTGGCTAGAGCGTTCGGTTCATACCCGGAAGGTCGTGGGTTCGAGTCCCACCCTCGCTACCATTTTAGTGAGGACCCTTAGCTCAGTTGGTCAGAGCTACCGGCTCATAACCGGTTGGTCGTAGGTTCGAGTCCTACAGGGTCCACCAATCAATTGACAAATTATGGAGGAATACCCAAGTGGTTGAAGGGTCCGGTCTTGAAAACCGGTAGGTCGGGAAACTGGCGCCTGGGTTCGAATCCCAGTTCCTCCGCCATTCAATTTATGTAACGTCTGTTACACAATATCGCGAGGTAGAGCAGCCTGGTAGCTCGTCGGGCTCATAACCCGGAGGTCGTTGGTTCAAATCCTTCCCTCGCAACCAATGGTCCTGTAGCTCAGTCGGTAGAGCAAAGGACTGAAAATCCTTGTGTCGCTGGTTCGATTCCGGCCGGGACCACCATTGGTAGAAAATGCACTAGATAAATTCTAGTGTTTTTTATTTGTGAAATGCTAGGTTATCCTTGACATTGTGATAGGTTTCATGTAATGTTGATGTATCGATGAAAAAGAGTAGTAATCTAAGTGACATAAAAGCGAGTCTTGTATGGTGGAAGAAGATATGGTGATTAGATGAAACGAGCTTTGGAGATCCTGCTGTATGAAAGTAAGGTAGGCGTAACTTTGCGTTAAAAAAGAGGTGGTCAGTTTTTATACTGGCAATTAGAGTGGTACCGCGGTTTTTTCGTCTCTTTTGTAAAAAGAGATTTTTTTTATTGATTAACTGAATTTAATTTGTTATTATTATAAGGAAGATGCGCCCATAGCTCAACTGGATAGAGCGTTTGACTACGGATCAAAAGGTTGCGGGTTCAAGTCCTACTGGGCGCGCCAATAGTAAATTAAACTGTTAATCATATTAACAGTTTTTATTTTATATGGAGGGTAAGATGAGTAAGATTGATCAAAAATTAAAAACAAATATTAAAGATGCCGTTTTAAAACTATATCAAGTAGAAGATGATTCTTTAATTATGGTAGAAATCCCTAAAGATAATACCAATGGTGATTATTCTACAAACATTGCGATGCGTTTGGCAAAAGTATGTAAGAAGGCACCGGCAATGATTGCAAATGAAATTAAGGCTGAGCTAGAACAAACAGTAGAAGATTTAGATAAGATTGAAATTGCAGGTCCTGGTTTTATTAACTTCTGGATGAAAAAAGAATCATTAGCTGCTGTTATTAATACTGTTATTAATGAAGGTAGTGATTATGGTAAAAATAACACCGGTGATGGCTTACGCATTTTGGTGGAATATGTTAGTGCGAATCCAACGGGAAACTTGCATTTGGGTCATGCTCGTGGTGCTGCTTGGGGTGATTGTATTTGTCGCTTATTAATGAAGAGTGGGTATGATTGCTTAAGAGAGTATTACATTAATGATGCCGGAGCTCAAATGATTAACTTAGGTAAATCGGTTTATGCTCGTTATGCTGAATATTTTGGGGTTCATGTAGATATTCCGGAAGATGGTTACATGGGACAAGATGTCAAAGAAATCGGTATTGAACTTGCTAAAGAGCTTGGAGATATTTGGCTACATAAAGAAGAAGGACGTATTGAATTCTTTAAGGAAGCCGGACGTAATAAAGAATTGGAAAAAATCAAAGAAGATTTAGATTACTATCGTTGTGATTTTGATTCTTGGGTAAGTGAGCAAGGTCTTTACGATGATGGTCGTGTGGATGAAATCATTGAACGCATGAATAAAATGGGTTTAACATATGAAGAAGATGGTGCTTTATGGTTTAAGTCAACAAAATGGGGCGATGATAAAGATCGTGTATTGCGTAAAGCAGATGGCACATTAACATACTTAACACCGGATATTGCAAATCACATGTATAAATTTGAACGTGGTTATACAAAATTAGTAAATCTTTGGGGTGCAGATCACCATGGGTATATTCCTCGTATGGTGGCAGCCATCCAAGCTTGTGGCTATGGTCCAAAAGATTTAGAAGTAGATATTATTCAAATGGTTCGTCTTGTTGAAAACGGTGCGGAAGTGAAGATGAGTAAGCGTACAGGGAATGCCATTACTATTCGTGAATTATGCGATGATATCGGTATTGATGCAGCTCGTTATTTCTTTGTAAGTCGTGCTGTGGACACTCATTTAGATTTTGACTTAGGCTTAGCACGTAAAAAGACAAATGAAAATCCGGTGTACTATGCTCAATATGCGCATGCGCGTATCTGTTCCATTTTAAGACAAGCTGGTGAATTTAAATCACTTGAAAAATATGATTTATTAACTAGTGAAAAAGAAGTTGATTTATTAAAGTATATCAATGAATTTGTTGGTGTGGTTGGTGATGCTGCTGCCACACGTTCTCCAAATAAGATTTGTAACTATATTCAAAAATTAGCAAGTTATTTCCATAGTTTTTATGGAGCTCATAAAATCATGGATGCAAGTAATCCGGAACTAACGAATCAACGTTTAGGTTTGTTAGTTGCGACAAAGATTACATTAGCAAATGCCTTAGATTTAGTAGGGATTAGTGCGCCTGAAAAGATGTAAACGACCGTTTTGGTCGTTTTTTATCTAAATTTACAATAAAATTTTATGTTTTTGACCTACAACTACATGAATTGAAGTTTAAAATAGATGTATGAACTATGTGGTGTGAGAATTCGGCCGTTACTTACATCATGTCATAAAAAAGAAAAGGAGAACGAAATGACAAAAATTCATGTAACAAGTGAAATTAAACCACTTAAAAAAGTATTACTACATAGACCTGGAGAAGAATTATTAAACTTAACTCCAACAACTTTATCAGAATTATTATTTGATGATATTCCTGACTTGGTAAAAGCTCAAGAAGAACATGATCGTTTTGCTCAAATTTTAAGAGATAACGGTGTAGAAGTTGTATATTTAGAAGATTTAATGGCTGAGACATTAGATGCTCATCCTGAAATTAAAGAACAATTTTTAGATCAGTTTATTACTGAAGGTGATATTCATACTGAAACATATCATAAAATTCTAAAAGAATATTTTAATAAATTTACTAACAATAAAGATTTAGTTTTAAAAACTATGGCAGGTGTTACATTTGCTGAATTAGGTGATATTAAAACTAATTTCTTAGTAGATAAAATTGATAAAGAATCTTACTTATTATTAAATCCAATGCCTAACTTATACTTTACTCGTGACCCATTTTCAAGTGTAGGTAATGGTGCGGTAATTAACAGAATGTATTCTGTAACAAGAAATCGTGAAACAATTTATGCAGATTACATTTTCAGATTCCATCCTGAATATGCAGGAAAAGTACCTGATTTATATGGCCGAAACAATAAATTCCATATCGAAGGTGGAGACGTATTAAACGTTAATGAAAAATTATTGTTCATTGGTATTTCTCAAAGAACACAAGCAGATGCGATTCAAGCATTAGCAATGAAAATGTTCTATGAAAATCCGGAAAATAAGATTGAAACTATCTTAGCATTTAACATTCCTAATAATAGAGCGATGATGCACTTAGATACAGTGTTTACTCAAATTGACCATGATGCATTTACATATCATCCGGGAATCATGGGTACATTACAAGTATTTGCAATTACTGCAGATCGTGAAAATCATGATGTTAAAATTGAAGAACATGATGGTGAGTTAAGTGAAATCTTAGCTAAATTCATGGGCTTAGATAAAGTTAGATTATTTGCATGTGGAGCTGGAGATCCAATTGCTGCTGAAAGAGAACAATGGAACGATGGTTCAAATACATTAACAATTGCTCCGGGTAAGATTGTTGTTTACAAACGCAACTATGTTACAAATAAATATTTAAAAGAAAATGGCTTTGAAGTATTAGAATTAGATGCAGATAACTTATGTGTTGGTCGTGGTGGACCTCGTTGTATGAGTATGCCACTTGTACGTGAAGACTAAGTAAATTAACAGAAAGAAGAGGATAAAAATTATGCCAGTAAATTTACAAGGACGCAGTTTATTAGCTTTAGCAGATTATACGCCTGAAGAAATTAATTATTTAATTGATTTAAGTGAACAGTTTAAAAAACTTAAACTTGCTCGTACTCCTCACCGTTATTTAGAGGGTAAAAACATTGTGTTGTTGTTTGAAAAAACATCAACTCGTACTCGTTGCTCATTTGAAGTAGCTGGTATGGACTTAGGTATGGGTGTTACATACTTAGATCCAGGTTCTAGCCAAATGGGTAAAAAAGAGTCTATTGAAGATACTGCTAAAGTATTAGGTCGTTTCTATGATGGTATTGAATATCGTGGGTTTGATCAAAAACAAGTGGAAGCTCTAGCAAAATATTCTGGAGTTCCTGTTTGGAATGGTTTAACAGATGATTTCCACCCAACACAAATGATTGCTGATATGTTAACAATCAAAGAAAACTTTGGTCGTTTAAAAGGCTTAAAGTTTGTGTTTATGGGTGATTGTCGTAATAATGTTTCTAACTCATTAATGGTTGTTTGCGCAAAATTAGGGTTGGATTATGTTGGTTGTGGTCCAAAAGAATTATGGGCTGATCCAAAATTAGTAGAAAGAGCAAAAGAATTTGCAAAACTACATGGAACAAAAGTTGAATTTACTGAAAATGTTTCTGAAGCAGTAAAGGGTGCTCATGCAATCTATACAGATATTTGGGTATCAATGGGTGAACCTGATTCAGTTTGGGAAGAAAGAATTAAATTATTAAGTCCTTATAAAGTGACTCAAAACGTAATTGATCAAGCAGATAAAGATGTTATCTTCTTACACTGTTTACCATCATTCCATGATTTAAATACAACAATCGGGAAAGAAATTCATGCTAAATTTGGTGATAAGTATGACTTAAATGGCATGGAAGTAAGTGATGATGTATTCTTAGGTAAACACAGTCGTGTGTTTGATGAAGCAGAAAATCGTATGCATACAATTAAAGCTTGTATGTATGCTACATTAAAGTAGAAAAGAGTCGCTATGGAAAGAAAGAGATTAGTAATCGCCTTAGGAGGAAATGCGTTAGGTAATTCTCCGGAAGAACAATTAGAATTAGTAAAAGAAACTGCAAAAACAATTGTAGATTTGGCAGAAGAATATGATGTAATTATTGGTCATGGAAATGGTCCACAAGTAGGTATGATCAATAATGCAATGGAGTTTTCATCACTGAATGGTGGTAAAACTCCATACATGCCATTTCCGGAATGTGGTGCAATGTCTCAAGGATACATTGGTTATCATTTAACACAATCTATTCAAAGAGAACTTGCGAAACGTAAGGTTGCAAAAGAAGTTGCTTGTGTAGTGACACAAGTAGTTGTAGATCCTCAAGATCCGGCGTTTGCAAAACCTACAAAACCAATTGGATCGTTTTTAACAAAAGAAGAAGCTGAAAAAACAGCTGCTGAAAAAGGATTTATCTTTGTTGAAGATGCAGGACGTGGATATCGTCGTGTAGTACCAAGCCCAAAACCTACAAAAATTGTTGAATTAAAAGTAGTTGAACAACTTGTAAGTTTGGGTGATATCGTAATCACAGTTGGTGGTGGCGGTATTCCGGTTGTAGAAACCGAAGATGGCTTAAAAGGTGTTGCAGCTGTTATTGATAAAGATCGTTCTAGTGCAAAACTTGCTTTAGATGTTAAAGCAGATATGTTAGTGATTCTAACTGCAGTAGATCGAGTATGTATCAACTACAATAAACCTAATCAGGAATCACTAGCTGAAATGAACGTTGAGCAAGCTAAACAATATATTGGTGAAGGACACTTTGCTCCAGGGTCTATGTTACCTAAAGTGGAAGCTTGTCTTGAGTTTGTAGAAGCTACTAGCAATGGGGTTGCGTTAATTACTTCATTGCAAAGAGCAAAAGCAGCTTTAAGTGGTGAAACAGGAACTATTATAAAGAAGTAAGCTAAAGGAGGAAGGGTATGGCTACTCAAAAGAAAAAGAAATCGTCTCTATCTGCCTTTTCAATCTTGATTTTAGTAATGGGTGTTATTTGCTTAATTTCACTATTACTAAATGGTCAAGCAATTGATCCGGCAATTGGAGGTGAAGTTGCAGCAGTAACTGGTGCAAAACTTTCAGATTTTATTATGGCAATTCCAAATGGATTTAAAGATGCTTCAGATTTGATTATCTTCATCTTAGCAATCGGTGGATTCATTGGTATTGTTATGAAAACTGGAGCATTAGAAGCAGGGGTATATCATTTAGTTAAGAAATTAAAAGGAAAAGAAGAAGTATTAATCGTTGTATTAATGATTCTATTCTCAGCTGGTGGTACAACTTATGGTATGGCAGAAGAAACAATCGGTTTCTATGCGTTAATTACAACAGCAATGGTTGCGGCAGGATTTGATTCAATCGTTGCAGTTGGTACGGTACTATTAGGAGCTGGTACTGGGGTGTTAGGTTCTACAATTAACCCATTTGCAACAGGTGCAGCAATGGCTGCCTTATCAAGCTCAGGGGTTGAACCGAATCCAACATTAATTATGATTTTAGGAGCAATTTTATGGGTTACTAGTACATTTATCGCAATCTTATTTGTATTAAGTTATGCGAAGAAAGTAAAACGTGATAAAGGTTCTACAATCTTGTCATTACAAGAACAAGAAGTAATGCATGAACATTTCTCAAAAAATGAAAACAGAGATTTAGAATTTACTTCAAAACATAGATTGGTATTAACAATCTTTGCATTAACATTCGTATTAATGATTGTTTCATTAATTTACTACCAAGACATTATCTTTGGTGGTAATGAAGACGCATATTTAGCAGCATTTGGTTGGTCTGCCGGTTTAACTGGTACGCCACTTGGCTGGTGGTACTTCATGGATCTTGCAGCATTGTTCATCATCGCTTCTATTTTAGTTGCGTTGGTTGCAAGAATGAGTGAAAAAGAATTTATTGATAACTTCATGGCTGGTGCCGCTGATTTATTATCAGTAGCGTTAATTATTGCAACAGCTAGAGGTATTACAATTGTAATGAACGCTACACACATGGATTTATATATCTTGGATGTAAGTTCTAAATTATTACAAGGTGTTCCGGGCTTTATCTTTGCACCAATGTCATATATTGTATACTTAGTATTAAGCTTCTTAGTGCCATCTACTTCAGGATTAGCTGGATTATCAATGCCGGTTATGGGTGGATTAGCAAACACATTAGGCTTCAATGCTAGTGTTATGATTATGATTTTCAGTGCTGGTTCAGGTTTAATCAACTTGTTTACACCAACTTCAGGTGTTGTAATGGGTGGTATCGGAGCAGCTAAGATTGAATACTCAACATACTTAAAATGGGTAATGAAGTTATTATTTGTTATCGCTATTGCAAATATCATTATCTTATCAATTGCAATGATGGTTGCATAAGTTTATTAAGTATTGATTATAAAAGTTAACTCGAATGAGTTAACTTTTTTTGTTTCAATAAGAAATTAAAATGTATTTTCTTGAAATATAAAGGATTTATGCTAAAATTTACATTAGAAAATAAACTTCAATGTTTATAAAGGTGAACAATAATGATAGTTAGCAAGATACAAACAAGTTATTCATCTGTCATAAATCCAACTAAGATTTGTAGTTTTGAAATAGAATTTATCGATGCTCCAACCATTACGTTAATCCATAGTTCAGCACGTTTTTTATACTTGAAAAAAGGGAAAGGCACCATTTCTGTGAATGGTATTGAATATAAAATTGTAGAAAATTGTATGATTGCCATTATTCCTTGGGATGTAACGAAGATTACTGAAGTGGAAGAACCTTTAGAATTTTATAAAATTATTTATAATTCCAATTTTATCAATGGTTACTTAAGAACTATTTATAATCCAACAAGCAGTAAAATTAGTATCTTTAAAGATATTAGCAATCATCCTGTTACTTTATTTATGGAAAAAGAGGCGGATAAAATTTTAGAGTGCATTATGGATTTAAAAGATGAATGTGGTAGTGAAGGAATTGAATCAGCATTTGAATCCAATGCTTTATCCAATACATATATTATTTCTCTTTTAATTCGGATGATGGTTATCTTTTTAAGGATGAGCAAGCAAAATTATATTTCTATTGCAGCAAATAAAGAATTAAATGATATCAATGATATTTTTAGGTATATTTACTCGCATCTTCAAGAAAAAATTACGTTAGAAAAACTATCTAAGATTTTCTTTATGAGTGAATCGACTATTTATAATCATTTACAGTTAAATTTAGGGTTTACGTTTAATGAATTGTTAAATGAAATGCGTATCACGAAATCATTGGATTTATTGATGTATTCTGATATGAGTTTACAAGAAATTTCAGAAACGGTTGGTTATGCCGATGCATCCCATTTTATTCGAAGTTTTGTAAGTAAACATAATGTTACTCCTAAAGAATATCGTAAGGCTTATCAAAATACCGATGAGATCATCCGGAAAAAGGAAGAGAGTATAGCCTTTAAAGTACTGGAATATATCGGAACACACTTTTTAAATGATAAGTTTAATGCGATTTCTACAGCGAAGCATTTTAATATTAATGTTACAGATTTAAATTATATTATTATGTTTCAAATGGAAAAAACCTTTGATGATTATGTGGAATGGTTACGCATTTCAAAAGCTTGTGAACTTTTAATTACAACGGATTTAGCAATTACTGATATCGCTATTGAGGTTGGTTATAATACAACAAGAACGTTTCAAAGGGCATTTACACGCATAAGAAAAGTGTCACCTGGACACTTTCGACGTACGGTTGCCTATCAAAGTATTGATGGAACCATTATTGAAAAAGAAAAATAATTAATAGTTGTTTTCTACAAGAGGTCTTAGAACTAAATCTTGAATACAGCCATCATTTGGCATTGCAAGAACATTTTGAATTGCCTTTGCGACTGTTGTGGGATTAAGATAATCCAATCGTTCTATGGCTCTAAAGTTAGTGTTGGTACCTCCTGGATAGATGTTTGTAACAAAAACGTTATATTCTTTGATTTCTTTTGTTAAGGCTTTTGAGAATGCTTCAAAGGCTTTTTTACTTGCGGTATATCCGGACATTGTTACATTATCAAATAAACAGCATGTGCTAAGGACATTAATGATATGTCCTTTTTTATTTTGTATCATTTCTTTGGCAAATTCTTGCATTAAAATGAGTGGACTAATGCAGTTTAGCTGCATCATATAGTTGAATTCATCAATATTTTGGTGTATAACCATTTCTTTTTTAACATTCGCTCCGGCATTGTTGATTAAAATATCTACTTTATGTTGTTCTTTAATCGTTTGAATACATTGATATAATTCTTGTTGATTGGTTAGATCAAATGTGTAATCAATAATCAACGGACATTCTTCTTTTAACTTCTTCATCTTTTCTACATTACGACCTAAGGCAATAATTTTATATTCTTTATATAGTTGATGTACTAAGGCTTTTCCAATGCCATCACTGCTACCTGTAATTACAATTGTTTTCATAAATCCTCCTTAGTTCTATTATAAGATAAATCTTAAAATATGGTATAATATTCAAGGTTAGAGGTGAATAACATGAAGCAGCGTATTGAAGAATTAAGAGAACAAATCCATAAATATAATTATCAATATCATGTTTTAGATAAACCAACCATTCCTGATAGTGAATATGATAAATTGCTACATGAATTAATTGCGTTGGAAAAAGCATATCCTCAATATGATGATCCATCAAGTCCAACCAGAAAAATTGGTGGAAGTGTATCAAGTCAGTTCCATAAAGTGATACATAAACGTGCAATGTTATCGCTTGGTAATGTATTTAGTTATGAAGAATTACGTGTTTGGGCTTATAAAATTACAAGTATATATCCTAAGGTAGAGTTTTGTGTAGAGTGTAAGATTGATGGTTTAGCGATGTCTGTTACCTATCTAAATGGAAGTTTTCATCAAGCTGTTACTAGAGGAGATGGTACGGAAGGAGAAGATGTTACAAATAATGTAGTAACCATTAAATCCATTCCTTTAAAGATTCCATATCTAAAAGAATTGGAAGTACGTGGTGAAGTCTATATGCCAAAAAAGAGTTTTGTCAAAACGAATCAAGCTCGAGTTTTAAATGGTGAAGAAGAATTTGCTAATCCACGTAATGCGGCAGCCGGATCTATAAGACAATTAGATTCTAAGGTGGTAGCTTCAAGGGGTCTGGATGCTTTTTGGTATTATTTACCACAGGGTTTGAGTTTAAATCAACCTACGCATTATGATTCTTTAATGTGGTTAAAAGCTTTAGGGTTTAAAATAAATCCATTAACGAAACTATGTAGCTCGATTGAAGATGTAGTAAGTTATATTGAAGAGTTATCTTTATTGCGAGAACAACTAGATTATGAAATTGATGGAGTTGTGATTAAAGTAAATGATTTTACGTTGCAGGGAACCTTGGGTTATACCGAGAAAGCTCCAAAATGGGCAGTTGCGTATAAGTTTCCGGCTGTAGAGGTGGTAACAACGTTAGAAGACATCTTTTTAACGGTAGGTCGTACAGGGAAAATTACACCAAATGCGAAGCTTACACCAGTGAAGGTGGCTGGGACAACGGTTAGTTATGCAACGTTACATAATGAAGATTTTATTAAAGAGAGAGATATCCGTATTTTTGATAAAGTGGTTATTCGAAAAGCGGGCGAAATTATTCCTGAAGTGGTAAGTAGTATTAAAGATATGCGTAGTGAACAATGTGTACCATATGTATTTTCATTACAGTGTCCAACTTGCAATCATCAATTGGTTCGTTATCCAGATGAAGCTGCTCACTACTGTATCAACAATGATTGTCCTTCTCGTATTGTAGAGGCAATTGCGCATTTTGCCAGTCGAGATGCGATGAATATTGATGGCTTAGGTATTAAACGTGTAGAACAATTTTATCAACTAGGTTTTATTAAAACCTTTGCAGACATTTATTTTTTACATCGTTATCGAAATGAAATCATTGAGATACCAAAGTTTGGTCTTAAAAGTTATGAAAATCTCATACAAGCTATTGAAAAAAGCAAAGAAAATTCATTGGAGCGTTTATTGTTCGGTTTAGGAATTCGTCAAGTTGGTGCTAAAGCGAGTAAAATCTTAGCGGAAACATTTCACTTTATGCAGACAATTATGGAAGTAAATCAAGAGGATTTAAGTGGGATTAGAGACATTGGTCCAATTACAAGTAAGTCCATTGTTGAATTCTTTAAGGATTCTAATAATCGTAAACTGATAGATACGTTTCATGAATGCGGTTTGAATATGCAATATAAAGGAGAAGCAAAGAAAACATCTATCTTTACAAATAAAACAGTTGTTGTAACAGGAACATTAAGCAGTTGGTCTCGTAAAGAAATTACTGATTTTCTATACTCTATGGGTGCTAATGTGTCAGGGAGTGTTTCAAAGAAAACAGATTATTTAATTTATGGTAAAGATAGTGGTAGTAAGCTTGATAAAGCCATGCAGCTTAATGTTAAAACGTTGAGTGAAGAAGAATTCTTGAAGGTGATAAATGATGCGTAAATGGATATTAGTAGTAATAATTTCGCTTATGCTGACGGCATGTAGTCCTAAAAAAAGTGAAAATCAAACTTTATTAATTAAAAGTTTTTCAAGTGAAGAGTATGCGGTCATCATTCCTTATGAATTAAGTGATGCTCGTAGCTGGCATGGGAAGTATTCATCGAAGTTAGATAATATGGTGATACCAAAGGGTTTGAAAGATTATGCGAAGAAGTATTTTCCTGTCAATGAGTATTATTTATCGGAAGGGATTTTGACATATGATGATGTTTTAATGTTACAAAAGCGTGAATCGGATGAGAATCCTTATGCTTTAAATCCAAAAAGTGGTCCATTTGAAATTAGTGATGTGTTAACTTTGGATAGTCCTTATATCGTAAGTGATATTGTAGATCTTGCGTTTATTAAAGATGATCAATCTTTAAAATTAGAAGGTTTAGCTGTGGCAGTTATTTTAAATAGTCATATTGAACAGGGTAGTGAACAGGAGGATTATATTCTAAGCGATGAGTTGTTGTATGAATTTGGCACCTTTATTGGTCGTCGTTTAGAGCAATATTTACGTACATTACCGCATGTTGGTGCACATTTGCCAATTTATATTTCTTTATATGTTGCAGAAGGACAGTCTAGTTATGTTTCAGGTCGTTTTATTGGTGAGGGGTTTTTTGAAAATCGTAAGGGTCAGTTTAAGAAAATTAATGAGAAATGGGTTATTTTTCCAAGTGATGAAGCATTAAAGACAGATGGGTTAATCCATTCTAATATTAGTAGTATGAAGCATGCGATCAATCAATTTTTACCGGAAAACGTATCATTTGTAGCAAAAGGTAAGTATCTTAATCATGAATGTGTATATTTAAAAATAGATGTTGATGCTCAAGCAAAGGGATATACAGAGATTTATGCTTTAGCACAGTATGTAAAACAGTTAGCAAAGGTGTTTGAAAATAGTAATTTAGATTTAGTGATTAATATTAAGAGTAATGGTGAGATTGCTTTTACGATTAAAAAGAAAATCAATAGTAATAAGTTAGAGATGTTAGATATTAGTTAGGAGAGTAAGGATGGATAATAAAGATGCATTGTATTTTAAAAAGTTAGCGAAGCAATTAATGTTTGAATTAAATGATCAAGAGGCAAATGAAATGGTTCAAGAATTTGAAGAATTTAATCACTTGTTAACACATTTAGCTTCGATTGATACTACTGGTGTTAAAGAAATGATTTATCCTTTTGAAGAGCCTGTTACGTATTTAAGAGAGGATGAATTAATTCATGTGATTACTCAGCAAGAGGCTTTAAGTAATGTTTCAAATAGTCAACAGGGACATTTTGTAGTTCCTAAGGTGGTGAAATAATGAATATCATAGAAATGTTAAAAGATGGAAATGATCAAAAACACGTTGTAGATGCGTATGAATTGGCATTAAAGGTACAGCCTAGCATAAATGCAGTGGTAACATTTATTGATCCTTGTAAACAACTGGAAGAAGTAAAAGAAGGTAAGTTAAAAGGAATTCCTGTCGCTTTAAAGGATAATGTTAATACGAAAGGGATTAAGACAACCGCATCAAGTAAAATTTTAGAAAATTACATTCCTGTGTATGATGCAACAATTGTAAAAAAATTAAAAGATGCTGGAGCTGTGATAATTGCCAAAACCAGCATGGATGAACTTGCAATGGGTGGAACCAACTTATCAGCAGCAACAGGGCCTGTGTATAATCCTTATGATGTAACAAGAATTTCAGGGGGATCAAGTGGTGGTTCTGCAGCTGTTGTGGCAAGTGGTGTAGTGCCTTTGGCGATTGGTAGTGATACTGGTGATTCTATTCGTAAGCCGGCTTCGTTTTGTGGTGTCGTGGGAGTTAAGCCTACTTATGGGCGTATTTCTCGTTATGGTATTATTCCTTATGCATCAAGTTTAGATCATGTTGGTTATTTTACAAGAAATGTTAAGGATGCTGCTCTTGCTCTTGAGGTGTTAGCCGGTTATGATCCAATGGATGCTACCAGTAGTCAAAGAGAAGTACCTGAGTATTCTAAATTAATAAATAGCGACATTACAGGTAAAAAAGTGATTGTCTTTAAAAATGTTTTGAATCACATGAATAATGAAGAAACACTTGCATTATTTCAACGTGTTATTGATGGATTAAAGACGAAAGGTGCTATTGTTAAAGAAGTGACCTTTAATGAAGAATTAATGAAGGCTATTTTACCTACGTATCATGTGATTGCCAATTGTGAAGCTACAGCGAATCATTCTAATCTAGATGGAATTCGTTTTGGTAATAAACAAGAAGGTAGTGATACATTTGAGATTATGTGTAATACACGTAGTCAAGGATTAAGTAGCAGTATACGTAAACGTTTTGTAATTGGTTCTTATGCATTGTTTGAAGAGAATCAAGAGAAATATTTAAAACAGGCACAACGTGTACGTCGTATGATTGTTGAAGAAATTTCAAGCTACTTAAAGGATGCGGATGTTTTGATTGCTCCAGCGAGTAATGCTGCTGCCCCTAAAATTGCAGATGTACTAGCCAAACATGTAGAAGAAGATTTAGTTGCAGAAAATCACATGGTTTTTGCAAACTTTTCTGGTTATCCTTCTATGACATTACCAATGGGATATATTCATCAACATTTACCGGTAGGTGTTAATATTACAGCAAATGCGTTTAAAGAAGTGGATATGTTTTCAATAGGAAGTGTGATTGAAGAAATTACTGGTTTAAAAGATGCTTATAAGGAGGTTAAATAATGGAATACGATGTAGTGATTGGGATTGAGATTCACTGTGAATTAAAAACAAAATCTAAGATGTTTTCAGCTGGTTTAACTTCTTTTGGAAAACAAGCAAATACTTGTGTCAATGAAATTGATTTAGGACATCCAGGAACACTTCCGACAGTGAATAAAGAGGCTGTTAAAAAGGCGCTTCAAGCTTGTATTGCATTGCATTTAGAAATTGATTCTTTAGTGAAGTTTGATCGTAAAAATTATTATTATTCAGATCTGCCAAAGGGTTTTCAAATTACACAACAGTTTCATCCATTAGGAAGACATGGATATATAACTATTCATGTAGATGGACAAAGTAAGCGCATCGGAATTAATCGTATTCATATGGAAGAAGATACAGCAAAACAATATCATTTAGATGAAGTTACTTTAATTGATTATAATCGTGCAGGAACTCCATTAATAGAAATTGTATCAGAGCCGGATATGACAAGTGGGAAAGAAGCTGCTGCTTATGTAGAGGCATTAAGACAAACATTATATTATCTTGGTGTTAGTGATGTAAAGATGGAAGAAGGATCGCTTCGTTGTGATGTAAACGTTTCATTAAAGCCAAAAGGATCTAGTGTTTTTGGAGTTAAAAATGAAATTAAGAACTTGAATTCTATTAGTAATGTTGAAAAAGCGATTGATTATGAAATTAAGCGTCAAAAGGATATTTTAGATGCAGGTGGAGTAATTGAACAGGCTACAAGACGTTATGATGAGACAACTAAAACAACTGTATTAATGCGTAAAAAAGAGGGTTCTGTGGATTATAAGTTCTTTCCTGAACCAAATATTTTACCAATACAGTTAGATCCTAAATGGATTGAAGAAATTACAAATCATTTAGGTGAATTACCGAATGCTCGTAAAGAACGTTTTATGAAGGATTATGGCTTAAGTGAATATGATGCGATGCTATTGATTGATAATAAAGAATTGGGTGAATATTATCAAGAAGTTATGAAGACTTGTAAGAATCCTAAGCTTGCGGCAAACTGGGTAATTGGTGATTTACAAGCCATATTGTCAAAGAATAATTTAACCATTCAGACAACTTGCATACCAAGTGTTTCATTAGCTAAGTTGGTTAATATGATTGAAGATAAGACGATATCCGGAAAACAAGCGAAAGAAGTGTTTGAACTAATGGTTCAAGGAAAAGATCCGGAAGTCATTGTAAAAGAAAAAGGTATGAAACAAGTGAGTGATGAAGCAAGTATTTTAGCCATGATTAATGAAGTGTTAGATGAAAATCAACAGTCGATTACGGATTATAAAAATGGTAAAGATCGTGCAATTGGCTTTTTAGTTGGTCAAGTGATGAAGAAAAGTAAAGGGCAAGCAAATCCGGCTATGACAAATGCACTAGTCTTACAAGAAATTGCTAAGCGATAACTACTTTTAAAATGATTAAAATCTTGATAAAATAATAATGTTGGGAGTGATGATATGTCGCAAACGAAAAAAAGTAAACCAAAAATGCGAAGAAGTAAAGTACGTATCTTTATCTTCGTTGGTATTTTAATTATATTGATACCTTTTATTATCTTAGGAGTTATTTTGATTCAAGCATCTATGTCTACAGGGAAACCTATTTTAGGTGATCGTTTTAAAAATGATTTAAATCCTGCGATTACAAGCGAGCAGTTAAAAGAAATATCAACAAAAATTAAAGGTCAAAGTAATGTAGATAGTGTAGATGTAAGTCTTAAGACGGCTACATTACGAGTATATGTTGATGTTAGTGATGCAAGTAGTGAACAACAAGTGATGGATATGTCAAAAAGTGCATATCAAGATGTTATAAGTATCTTGGATGTCAATACATATTTTACACAGCATGATGGAAAAGAAATGTATGACATAGAAATTCATGCTTATAACCAAGATAAAAATACAGAAGAAAACTTTATTTATGTTATTACAAATAAGAATTCTAGTATGGAAAAAGAACATTCACAAGTTGTATCGAAAGCATTAGATCCGGAATTAGCACAACAATTACGTGATGATGTTTTAGAGCGTGAAAACAAGAAGAAACAAAAGGCAACAGAGCCTACGGACTTAGAAGTACAAGGACAAGAGACAGAAGAGTCTACCACAACAAATCCATAAGGAAATAAGAAATAAAACTTCATATTGAAGTTTTATTTTTGTATAATACAAGTATGAAAAAGAATGAAGAATTATTATTAGAGTGTATAGATGTTACCTATGATGCCTTTGGAGTTTGTAAAGAAGGTTCTTTTACTGTTTATGTAAAAGATTTATTAATAGGAGAAGTAGCACTTGTAAAAATTCTATCTGTAAAAAAGAATCATGCTTTTGGTAAAGTGCTAGAGTTAAAACAAGCCTCTGAGTATCGTATTGTGCCTTTGTGTAGTGTAAATGGAAAATGTGGAGGTTGTCAATATGGACATATTCGTTATGAATATCAATTGATTTTAAAGAAAAAACGAGTACAAGATTGCTTTAGAACCATTGGGAAAATGGATGTTGAGGTTAAAGATGTTATTGGTATGGAAGAGCCATATAAGTATCGTAATAAGGTCCAAGTTCCACTACAGTATGAAGATGAATTAAGGATGGGATTTTATCGTAATCATAGTAATGACATTGTTTCTTTTGATTACTGTATGGTACAAAGTGATTTATCCAATGCGATTATTCAATATTTAAAAGAGCTATTAAAGGGATGTAAAGAAAGCAAAAAAATAAAGCATATCTTGATTAAACATGGCTTTACGACCAATGAAATTATGCTTGTTTTTATTGTAAAGGAAGAAATACATTTAAAAGAAATTGTAGAGGATGTAACTAGAAAATTTAAAGAAATTAAATCTGTAATACTAAATATCAATTCTCGTAAAGATAATGTTATTATGGGAGAAGAAGAAAAACTATTATGGAATCAAGATTATATTATTGATGAATTGGATGGTTTAAAGTTTAAAATATCAAGCAAATCTTTTTATCAAATTAATCCGATACAGACAGTTAAATTATATCGTCAAGCTATTAAACAGTGTAATGTTAGTGACGCTGATATATGTGTTGATTTATATTGTGGAACAGGTACGATAGGGATGTTTTTGGCACTGAAGGCAAAGTATGTGTATGGAATTGAAATTGTAGAAGATGCGGTAAAAGATGCAAAGTACAATGCCAAGATGAATGGTATTGAGAATATTGAGTTTCTATGTGGGGATGCCGGAGTAGTAAGTAAAGAGTTGCTTAAGAAAGATAAGATTGATATTGTGGTAGTTGATCCGCCACGGAAGGGATTATCGAAAGAGGCGATTGATACTGTTGTCGCTATGAAGCCAAAAAAGGTGGTATATGTTTCTTGTGATCCTTCAACACTTGCAAGAGATTGTAAAGTCTTTGAAGAGTTAAACTACAAGGTAGAAGATGTACAGCCTGTAGATATGTTTCCATTTACCAGTCATGTGGAAACCATTGTGTTGCTTTCCAAACTTGATTCTAAGAAATATATTAGTGTAGAACTTCCGATGGATGATATGGATTTAACAAGCGCTGAAAGTAAGGTAACATATAAACAAATTCAAAACTATGTTTTGGAAAAGTTTGGGTTTAAAGTATCTACTCTGTACATTGCACAAGTTAAGAAAAAGCATGGTTTAGAAGCTAGGGAACACTATAATATTTCAAAGAACGATAACCGGAGAGTTCCACAGTGTTCAATTGAAAAGGAAGAAGCTATTTTGAATGCTTTGAGAAATTTTAATATGCTATTCCTAATATGAATAATACATTATATATTTTAAAAGGAGATAACGATGATTGTAGTTGATGAAATAATGAATGCTTTTATAGATATAGAGTTTCAAAATGAGCTTCAAAGAAAACGAATTGATATAGAAAAAATTTTAAAGGACTATATAAAAAAATTAGCGAGAAAGAAGGTATCAAAAGAGGTTAATTCACGAATAAAAAGTGAGGAGAGTTTAAGAGAGAAATTAGAAAGAAAAGACTATATAAATCAATGGGGAATTAAGACTAGTAATAATAAAGAAATTCAAAGAATAGTTTGCGAGAAGTTACCTGATTTAATAGGCTTTAGACTGAATTGCTATTTTAAAGAAGATGAAAAAAACATATTTGAAGAGCTAATAAAACATTTGAAAGAAATGGATTGTATAGAAATTGAAGAATTCCCAAATACCAAACAAAAAAATGGTCATGAAATATATAAGATTGCATGTAAATACAAGGAACTAGATGAGAAATTTTCATTTGAAGTTCAAGTTAAATCATTATTAAATGATGTATGGGGTGAAGTTGAACATAGTACAATTTATAAAAGTAGAGTATATGATTCCCGTGCAAAACTAAAAAAGGATATGGTGGAAGGACTTTATCACATTTTGGATGGAGCAGATACACAATTAAATAGGCTATATTCTTTTAGTGTTGAATTGAAAGAAATTAAGCAAGAATTATTTTTCAAATATACATTATCAGAGTTACAAAATGATGAAATAATTTTAGGCGAAGAATTAACATTGAACCTAATGAACAAATTGAAAGTTATAAAAAAGAAAAAATTAACATTGAACCTAATGAACAAATTGAAAGTTATAAAAAAGAAAAAATTAACATTGAACCTAATGAACAAATTGAAAGTTATAAAAAAGAAATTGAAAGTTATAAAAAAGAAATTGAAAGTTATAAAAAAGAAATTGACGGTTCTAAGTTACGAAAATTCTGTGCGATAGCGAAGCTGCTTTATGAATTTGAAGATGAAGATATTCTATTAGGATACTTAATAAAACAAGTGCGTGATAAAGCTTATGATCCTGAGGAGTTTGATCTTTTAGACCAAGAAAAACAAGAAATAGAAAAGGACATTTTTAATACAACCATCAAAGCTTTATCTTATTTAAGAAAAGATAATATTACGAAAGAAGAGGAATAGAATCATGAAAACTATAAAACAAGAATGTGGCTGCAAAATCATAAATGATATTAAAACTGTAGATTGGTTAGTTAGAAATACTAAGGTTAGAACATTTGATAATATTAAATTTACTGGTTATCAAAGGCGAGTAAACGAAAATCATGTTTCAAATATTGTACAATATTTGAAAGAGAATCCATTTTATTTGCCTACTTCAATTATATGTGCTACAGACGAAGAAGTTACAAATGATACAACGCTTAATATTGTTGATGGTCAACATAGGGTAGAAGCTTTTAAAAAACTAAAGGAAAATAATCCGGATAAATATAATGATATAAAAGATTGTGAATTATCGGTTGTAATTCTTGAAAAACCAAGTGAGGCATTGGAAGTAGATACTTTTATTACGATTAATAAAACATCAAGAAAAGTGGATACTTCTCTTGCATATGTTTTGAAGAATAAAATTAATAGAAATAATACTTCATCTAGTGATTTGACAATTGCTAAAAAAGAATTTTTAGCAGTTGAGTTAGCAATTAATCTTAATAGTGATAGAAATTCATTATGGTATAACAGGATACTGTTGGAAGGCAATCCAACTAGAAATTCAAATGAAACAATAAGTCTTAATTCTTTTGTGAAAAGTATTCAAATGTTAATAAGTTATTTGAACAAGTATAATATTATTGGAATTGATTGGAAAAATGATAAAGAGTTGAATGAAATTATTAATGATATAAAGGGTATATATTTAAAAATTTGGGATGCAGTAAAATTT
This sequence comes from Erysipelotrichaceae bacterium OH741_COT-311, assembly GCA_003858585.1. Lineage (GTDB taxonomy): Bacteria > Bacillota_I > Bacilli_A > Erysipelotrichales > Erysipelotrichaceae > RQZE01. The sequence goes on along the minus strand of RQZE01000007.1, from coordinate 115,445 downwards.
AAGTGGCCTAATTTATTCAAAGAAGAATCCATTAATAATTCAGTTATTCAGGGAACAATAGGCGTTTCAGCAATAAATAAATATATAATTTTGCAATTGAAAAAACAAAATAAGAATTATAATTTAGAACAATTTATTTCAGAAGTAGAATATTGGATTGTAAATACTAATATTAGTCAAGATGAATGGTATAAAGGTAATAGGTTTTCACAATTTTCATCTGCCGCAGGTTTTAATATTGTCGCCAATATGCTTTTTGACTCATTAGAACAATAAGCGATTAAAAGTTTGGACAATCATTAACACGTCGAGACGGTAGTGTTGTTAATCAATAAAGTTTAAAACTTTGTTAATGATTAAAATAATAAAAGACATCTGTTCTGTTGAACAAATGTCTTTTTTTGTTATTCTTTATTGAAATAAATCGTTTAAAGCTTCTGCCATCGTAGGGTGTGTAAAGATTTGTTCTTTTAACACCGTGTAATCAGCATTCAGTTTCATGGCTGTAGCGATGATATTAATAACTTCATGTGATTCTTCGGCAAAGATGGTAGCTCCTAATATTTTATTTGTTTTACGATCTACAATAGCTTTATATAGTCCGGTTTGATTACCAATGATTTTTGCTTTTGGGATCATGCTTACTGGTAATTTAAATACTTGAATATCATATCCTTTGCTTAAAGCCTCTTTTTCTGTTAATCCTACTTTTGATAGTGTTGGATTTAAGAAAACTGAAGTAGGAATAACGGATCTATCTTTTGTGGAATAAGAAGTATTTCCTTGTAAGAAATTTCGTACAATTCTAAAGTCATCTAAAGAGATATAAGTAAAGTTTAAGCCTCCATTTACATCACCCATAGCGAAGATATGCTCTTTATTTGTTTGAAGAAATTCATTAACAACAATGCTTCCTCTTTCTGTGAGGGCTACTCCGGCATTTTCAAGATTTAAAGCTTTGATATTTGGTCTTCTTCCTGTCGAAACTAAAATGTAATCTTGTTGTATTTGTAATTTTTCACCATTTACTTCATACGTAATTGTAGTTGTTTCTGCTTCTTCTACGTGTAAGACTTTAGCATTTAAAATCAAAGTAATTCCAAGTTCTTGTAAACTTTTCAATACCTCTAAAGCGACATCTTCATCTTCACGTTCTAAAAACTTCGAAGACGTATCTAAAATAGTTACTTGACTACCATATTCTGCATACGTTTTTGCAAACTCTAATCCGATAAATCCTCCACCAATGATGGTTAGTTGTTTTGGTAATACTTCTAAATCCATCAATTCATCACTTGTTAAGATGTGATTTGAAATTGTTAATCCTTCAATCTTAGGAATAAATGGTGTTGATCCTGTATTGATAAAAATACGGTCAGCTTTAAATGTTTTTTCTTCGTTATTATGAGTAACAAGAATTGTATGTTCATCCAGAAAGCTAGCTGTTCCATCTACGATTTCAACTTGTTCAATAGTACCTAATTTGCTGTAATTGGCTTTGTTTAATAACGATACTAAGTTCTTTTTTTCTTTTACAGATTGTAAGTAATAAGTGTCTTGTGCTTCTTGGTTAAATTGTTTACGATGAGCATTTAATGACAGTTTTTTAGAAGGAATACATCCAACGTTGATACATGTTCCTCCATACATGGTGTTAGAACGTTCAACTAAAACAGTTTTTTGTCCTTGTTTTCCCAAATAAGCAGCTAGTGTTTTTCCTGCTTTTCCAAATCCTATAATGAGATTATCCACTTTTTGCATATACATGTCCTTTCTTTTATATTTCTAGTAATAATTTATCATATTTTATTTTAAAAATTTTTTTGTGTTAGAGAATTTGTTTTATGAAAGAAGTAAAAGCTGTCGTGTAACAGCTTTTCTTAGATTATTCGGTAGGTTGTGTTATGCTATCATCTGCCGGTAAAGAGTTATTCATCGTGTCTAGTGTTTCTTCTGTATCACTAGAAGGTGGCAAGATTTCTGTTTCTGTATTCGTGTTTGTTTCTTCAACAGCTGTTTCTGGAACATCTGTTGATTCACTTTCTGGATTTTTTTCTTCTGCATCTTCGGTTACTTCGGTAGAAGGATTTCCTTCTTCTGTTGGTTTTAGTGCTTCTTCTAATGTAGATGAAGGAGTAATACTTGTATCATCAGTAGAATCCGATGTAGATGGTACTTTTATTTCTTCCGTTACCTTTTCCGCTTTTATATCGCCCATAAAATCGTTAGGTAATTTAGAAGTGTCCGGAAGTTCAATAGGAAGCAATAAATTTTCCATTTCTTTTACAAAACTTTCGATACGGCTTCGATAGTTTGCTGTTGTAAATTTGAAATAATTAGGATATGCACTAAAATCGTTAATGATATACTCTTCTTCTAATTTTAAATTTTTATTTAATTTAATATTTAGATCGACAAATGTTGCTACATGGGAATCCATTTTAAAGAAGAACTTATCTGTAACTTCATTTAATAGTGTCGCAATTTCATCTTTTAGACTAGGTGCGATGTTAGGTTTTTCAAAGTGTTCGACTAAATATTGAACGTAACCTAAGCCAACAATTGTAACCCTTCCATCGAAACGTTCATATTCTTTTAATTTATATGTATATTCATAAAGCTTTTCTTTATTGGTAGAGTTGTCATTGATTTCAGCAATTAAGGTTTGTTTATCAAGGAATAATTTTTGAAAGAAACGCTCATCTTTTAATGAAATAGTTTGTAGCAAATCTTGATACAATTTTACGGTTTCTGTATCACTATCATCAACAATAATATCTGTTCCTTGTTTTGTGATATAAAGATCTTCAAATTTTTGTAAAATGTTTAAATATCCTTGTGTTGAATTTGCTTTTAATTCTTGTAGCAAATATTCAAATTCTTCTAAAAGACGCATAACTCTACGGTTTTCAAGACGATTCGGATACGTTTCATTAACGGATTTTTTTAATTGATTTACTTTGTCTAAAACTGATTGTTCGTTAAGCTCTCCTTGTACATAAGGACCACTTAATGAAGGTTTTTTGTTTTGCATGTATGCATCGTAACCATCAGTAAGGATATTAACATAGTGTTCATGACTACCATGAGGTAAGACAAATCGATGATCTCTTACAATCATGTTGGGTACTGGTATTTGGCTGCGATGTGCTACACTGATTAGTTCATTTTCGAAATCCAGTTCAGGAATACCTGTTTTTTCTGGAATATAGAAAAGCTTGCGTGATACAAAGAATGGATGAATATGTGTAGGGTCATATTCATGTGAAGGATCATTGAAGCTAAAATAACTGTCACTGACACGAATTGCTTCCAATTTTACTCCATATGCTTTAGCAATGTATTCTACTTCTTCTTTTAATTGTTTGCTTTGAATTTGATCGTAATATAGACCATCTAATCCTCTAGCACGTACTTCATCAAATTTCTTTTCACGTACAAAGGTATCATAGAGTTCTCTTGAAAGTACATATTCTACATTATTTACCCATACATGGATATGATCTTTATGATCGATAACTTTATCGAATAGCTCCGACTTATGAACAATAGGTCGTACTTCATTTTCTGTATGAACAGAAGGTTCACTTGTATGGTTAGAAGTGTTTGATGATGAAGATGGATCTGTATAAGATACTCCTTCTGAACCATCGCTATAAACTAGGTGCCAATGATCACCATGTTTATACCAAGATACTATTGTTTTACCACTTTTACTACTTGTTTGTGTAGTGATTACTTCTGTGGCTTCTGTTGCATTTAAGAAAGCTTCTTTTGGAAAAATCTTTCTAGGATCTTTTGAAGTAACCATAGTATCTCCATTACTTAAAGTAATGTGCCAATGATCTCCATGTTGGTAATAACTTGCGATAGAACCTGTAACATCCGGTTTCTTTCCTGTAGTTTCTTTTGTAGTTTCTTTGGTTTCGTTCGTTTCATTTTTTACTTCTTGGGTTTCTTTGGATTGTGTGTTTTCTACTGCTTTTGGTTGTGTTTGTGAAGCGGTAGATGTTGTTTTCTTTTGACCACATGAAGTTAAAATAAGTATAAATGTTAAAAGAATTAGGCTATTAAATTTCAATTTGCGCATATTTGTTTTACCTTTCTATAACTATATCAATTCACAATATGAAAATGATTTTCATATTTTTACCTATTAATCCTATAAGGATATGAGCATCTTGTCAACAAAAAAGATAAATTTTATGAACTTTATAGAGTTTATATGAATGAAATAACGGTTGTATTTAATAAATAAGTTAGAATGATGTATAATATAAATAGCATATATAGGACATATAAATAATGGAAAAGGAGAAATATTATGGGTTTATTTGGTTTTGGAAAGAAAAAAGAATGGGATATTGAGCGTTCAAACAACAATAAAAATAAGTTGCGTATCTTATTTAATAGTGTTGTTGAGGATGGAAATACTTGGAAAGTTATTTATGGCTATGGTTTAAATATTAAAAATAGCAATTACATCATTGCTCGTAAAACAACCTATGAATATACAAGTTTAATCATCGGTTATCGTTCTAGTGATATGAGTATTGCCCTAGTGCAAACTACACCGGAATTAGAAGGCTGTAGTGAGGCAACTTTTTTTAGAAAAGATGGAATTAAAAAGGCTAAAATTTCAACAGGTATGTATACAATCTTTCATCAAGGTGGCTTGATGGCAGGCTATACACAATTTGCAACGTTAGAGGGAAATGATGAGAAATTTCTAGCTTATGTGTATCAACCGGAGGAGTATAAGGAGTTTGATGACTTCTTTAAAAAATTTTCTGGTAAATAATACAAGTAGTGAAATATTATAGATAAAAGTAAATGAAAGATAGAAGGATGTATCGTTTATTTTTTTAAGCAATAAAAATAAATAATAATAAAATTATGAAACATTTTTATATAAAAAAATATTTCTTTACATTTTTTTATTGTTCTTGCATGTAACATTTACATATTGTAATATGGTACATGTGATGAAATAGAGGGTGGTAAAAATGAAAAAAATAATTGTGTATTCTAAATCAAATTGTATGCAGTGTAATTTCACGAAAAAGTTTTTGAAAGAACACAACGTTGATTTTGAAGAAAGAGATGTAGAGACATCTAAGGATGCTTTACAAGAGGTATTGAGTTTAGGTTTCCAATCACTTCCTGTGATTGTGGCAGATGGTTATGATGCCTTTACTGGGTTTAGACCAGATATGTTAGATCAAATTGTGAAGTAAGAAGTTAACGCTTCACTTTTTTATAAGTACTATAAGTGAGGAACTATGAAAGTAGTATATATGTCCTTAACAGGACAAACGAGAAAATTTATTAAGAAATTACAGGCAGATGCGATTGAAATTAGTCGCTTAAGTGAGAAATTTGAAATGAATGAACCATACATTATGATTGTGCCAACGTATGATTATCAAGTTACCTGTATCATGGATCAATTTGTTGATTTTGGTAATAATATACAGTATTTACGTGGAGTGTGTGGTAGTGGTAATCGTAACTTTAATGATTTATTTTGTTTTTCTGCCAAAGATTTAGCGAAGAAGTATCATGTTCCATTACTTCATTGTTTTGAATTTCATGGAAGTGATTATGATGTAGATAGAATAAAAGATGAGGTGAATAAAATTGGATAACCCAAAACAAGTGGTAAAGTCACAGAATGTGACATACTTTGAACTAAACAACGAATTGAATCGTCCGGTTGATGGTAAGATTCCTTTGCATAAGGATAAGGAAGCAGTGCGTGCTTTTTTCTTAGAACATGTCAATCCAGATACGGTATTTTTCTATACGCTTGATGAGAAGTTAGATTATTTAATGGATAATGATTTCATTGAACGAGAATTTATAGAAAAATATGATCGTAACTTTGTAAAGTATTTACTACAAAAAACATATGAGAAGAAATTCCGTTTTAAGTCATTTATGGCTGCCTTTAAATTTTATAAGCAATATGCCCTTAAAACGAATGATAATCAACGTTATTTAGAGCGTTTTGAAGATCGTATTGTATTTAATGCATTATATCTGGCAAATGGAGATGAAAAATTTGCGGAAGATCTTGCAGAAGAATTAATTACTCAACGCTATCAACCTGCAACACCAACATTTTTAAATGCAGGGCGTAAACGTCGTGGGGAGTTTGTTTCTTGTTTCTTGATTCAAGCAACAGATGATATGAATAGTATTGGTAGAACAATTAACTCTGCATTACAACTTTCAAGAATTGGTGGAGGTGTAGGGGTTACTTTATCGAATATTCGTGCTGCTGGAGATCCTATTAAGAAGATAGAAAATGCATCGAGCGGTGTTGTTCCGGTTATGAAACTGTTAGAAGATAGTTTTAGTTATTCCAATCAGTTAGGACAGCGTAATGGAGCAGGGGCAGTCTATTTAAATGTCTTTCATCCGGATATCGTATCATTTTTGTCAACAAAAAAAGAAAATGCGGATGAAAAAATACGTGTAAAAACGTTATCATTGGGTTTAATTGTGCCGGATAAGTTTTATGAATTGGTGAAAAATGATGATATGATGTATTTATTTAGTCCATATGATGTACAGCGTGTATATCATGTGCCATTTTCTTACGTTGATATTACAAAAGAATATGACAAGATGGTGAATAATCCGGAGATAAAAAAATCAAAGATTCGTGCTCGTGATTTAGAGAATGAAATTAGTAAATTACAACAAGAATCTGGTTATCCGTATATCGTTAATATTGATACTGCTAATAGAACAAATCCAATTGATGGAAAAATTATTATGAGTAATTTATGTTCGGAAATCTTACAGGTACAAACGCCATCTATCATTAATGATGCCCAAGAATATGAAGTGTTAGGAACGGATATTAGTTGTAATCTTGGCTCAACAAATATTGTTAATCTTATGAAGTCACCGGATTTTGAAAAGTCGGTGGAAATTGCGGTTAGAGCGTTGACTTTTGTTACGGATAGTTCAAGTATCAATGCTGTATTGCCTGTAAAACATGGCAATGAATCTGCACATACGATTGGATTAGGGGCAATGGGTCTTCATACCTTCTTTGCGTTAAATCAAATGGAGTATGGGGATGAAGAGTCATTAGAGTTTACCGATGTTTATTTTAGAGTGTTAAATTATTATACGTTAAAAGCAAGTAACAAGATTGCAAAAGAACGAAATAAAACATTTGTGAATTTTGAAAAATCAAAATATTATACAGGAGAGTATTTTGATAAGTATATTCAGGAGAATTTTGTAATTAAGTCTAGCAAAGTAAATGACTTGTTTAAGAATATTAAAGTTCCAACCTCAAGTGATTGGGAAGCGTTAAAACAAGAGGTTAAGACGTATGGTTTATATCATCAAAACCGTATGGCGATTGCTCCAACGGGTTCAATTAGCTATGTAAATGAGACAAGTGCAAGTTTACATCCAATTACAAGACTCATTGAAGAGCGTCAAGAGAAAAAGACAGGTAAGACCTACTATCCTGCTCCTTACTTATCAAATGAAACAATGCCATATTATAAGTCTGCGTATGATATTGATATGCGTAAGGTGATTGATGTCTATGCGGCTGCTCAAAAGCACATTGATCAAGGTATGAGTTTAACACTATTTATGCGTAGTGATTTGCCTGTAGGCTTATATGAGTGGAAAAACAATCGTACAAGTAAACTTACCACAAGAGATTTAAATATATTAAGAAATTATGCTTGGCGCAAAGGAATTAAGTCTATTTATTATGTTCGTACTTTTACAGAGAACAATGATGAAATTGGTAGTAATGCTTGTGAAAGCTGTTCAATTTAAGGTGGTGTAACAATGAGTGATAATTATATTGCGGTTAACTGGAATAATATTGAAGATATGATTGATAAGTTAACTTGGGAAAAACTGACAGAACAATTTTGGTTGGATACACGTATTCCATTGTCAAATGATTTAGATGATTGGAGAACATTATCCGCAATTGAACAAGATATGGTTGCGAAGGTATTTGGTGGTTTAACATTGTTGGATACCCTTCAATCACAAGATGGTGTGGATGCGATTCGTAAAGATGTTCGTAGTCAACATGAAGAGGCTGTATTAAATAATATTCAATTTATGGAATCTGTACATGCAAAAAGTTATTCATCGATTTTCAGTACGTTAAATACTAAGGCTGAAATTGAAGAGATTTTTTCTTGGGTTAATTCGAATGAATTATTACAATGGAAGGCTAAACGTATTAATGAAGTATATCAGCATGGTTCTGCCTTACAACGTAAAGCAATTAGTGTTATGTTAGAGTCTTTCTTATTTTATTCCGGGTTTTATGCACCATTGTGGTATCTTGGAAATAATAAATTAGCTAATGTTGCTGAAATTATTAAGCTTATTTTAAGAGATGAATCTGTACATGGAACATACATCGGTTATAAGTTTCAATTAGGTTATAATCAACTGAGTGAACAAGAACAAGAAGAATTAAAGAATTGGGTGTTTGAAACAATTTTTGATTTGTATACAAATGAAACAAAGTTTACACAAGAAATTTATGATAAAGTAGGTTGGAGTGAAAAGGTAAAGGTGTTTATTCGTTATAATGCGAATAAGGCATTGGCAAACTTAGGTTTCGATCCATTGTTTCCGGATACAGCTGAAGATGTAGATCCAATTGTTATGAATGGTATTTCTACAGGAACAAGTAATCATGATTTCTTCTCGCAAGTTGGAAATGGTTATTTACTTGGGGCAGTAGAGGCAATGGATGATGAAGATTATATTAAGTGGATGCCGAAATAAAAAGTACTAATGATAGTACTTAAAGATTAAAGTTTAATAACGTAAAATGAGTACCGTTATATTCAAGTTCGTGAATGGAGTTGTTGGGAATATGACGGTATTTTTTATATTGCTCATCACTAAATATAATTTCTTTAGTAGGGATGAGTTTTTCAAAATGTAAGAAATGTTTGATACATCCGCCATGACTTACTACAACGATGGTCTCATGTTGATGTTTTTCATAGCACTCCAATAAGAAATTACGAATACGTTTATGAACCTGTTCTTCTCTTTCTACGGTTTTACCTAATTCACCGTTTAGGGAATCATAGTATTGTTGAAATGTATATCCCTCTAATTTCCCAAATGAACGTTCCATAATGCGTTTATCTGTGTGAATCGTTAAGTGTTTATGTTTAGAGTGTGCTAGCATTAAACAACCTGTGTGATAGGCTCTTGATAATTGACTGCTGTAGGCAGCAACGATATTAAAGGCATTGAGTTTATGACCTTGTCGTGTAGAAGTTTCAATACCATGTTGATTTAACGGAATATCGGTTACTCCTTGTACTTTACATTGTTTATTCCAGTCTGTCTCTCCATGTCTTATAAATAAAATTTTCATAACTGCCTCCCTATTCTTTTGACCTAATCATTATAGCATTGAATGCTAAAATACAGAATTTGAATGTCATCGAAAATAATAAAACTTGCTTTTAGAAAATAGAATATTTATAATTCGGCTTATAGGAGAAAATTTATGAAGATATTGAAACGATTGCTGATTGGTTTTATTGTTTTATCTGTAATTGCAGTTACAGGACTTACTTTATTATTACAACGTTCTCTTCCAAAAACAAAAGGTCAAATGCAACTTATCGGTTTAATTGATACAGTTGAAGTGATTCGTGATCAAAAAGGTGTTCCTACAATTATTGCACAAAATGAAAGTGATTTATATAAAGCTCAAGGGTTTATACAAGCTCAAGATCGCTTATTTCAAATGGACTTAGCAAGAAGACAAGCATCAGGTAGATTGTCAGAAATCTTTGGGGAAGTGGCACTTGAAAATGATAAAAAGTTTTTGATTTTTTCATTACGTATGGCAGCAGAAAACTCTTATGAGATTTATAGTCCAGAAGCTAAACAAGTGTTGCAAGATTATGCTGATGGTGTTAATGCATACATTGATTATGCGATTAAGAATCATCGTTTGCCGTATGAATTTTTACTTTTAGGTTATAAGCCGGAACCTTGGACACCGATTGATTCTTTAACAATTGGTAAATACATGGCTTATGATTTAGGGGGACATTGGAGTTATCAAGCCTTCAATAACTGGACATTAAATACGCTTGGGGAAACTGTGTTTAAAGAAATGAATAGCATCGCGATTGAGCAAGATGATGATATTGATGAAATTATTCGTTACAATCAACAAGCAATGCTTCGCATTGATCAAAAGGCGATGACATATCAAACGCCTCATCTAGATAATGGAAGTAATAACTGGGTTGTTTCCGGTTTAAAGACAGAATCAGGCAAGCCTTTATTAGCGGATGATCCACATCTATCTTTATCAACTCCATCTATTTGGTATCAAATGACGTTACAAGCACCAACACTACATGTCTCGGGGGTAATTTTTGCAGGTATTCCTGGGATTATCTTGGGACATAATGAAGAAGTTGCTTGGGGTGTAACAAATTATGGCCCAGATGTACAAGACTTATATATTGAAAAACAAAATCCAGATAACAAGTATGAATTTGAATATGATGGTTCATATTATCAAGCAGATGTAAAAGATTATAAACTTAAGGTAAAAGGAAAAGATCCTGTTTCTTTTGAAGTTATTTATACTAAGAATGGACCTATTATCAATGATTTATTACAAGTAAAACATCCTGAAACAAAAGAAACAAAAGCGCTTGAAACAGATTCATTATTTTCTATGCGTTGGACAGCGTTTGAAGCAACCAAAGAGTTAGAAGCAATTTTAATGATTAATAAGGCAAGTAATTGGCAAGAATTTGAGAAAGGTTTAGAAGAATTTAAAGTACCAGCTCAAAACTTTGTTTTTGCAGATCAAAAGGGAAATATTGCATTTAAAGCGAATGGAATTATTCCAATTAGAAAGAAGGGAAATGGAGTTTTACCGGTACCAGGTTATTTAAGTGAATATGCATGGAGTGGATATATTCCGTTTGAACATCTTCCAAAGATTGAAAATCCCGAAAGTGGATTTATCGCTACTGCCAATACGAATACAACCCCTGACTATCCGTATTTTGTTTCTAATGTTTGGGCACAACCTTATCGTAAACAACGTATTGATGAAGTGTTAAGTGAAGCTAAACGGTTTACATATCAAGATATGCAAGCATTACAAATGGATGTAGAAAATTTGTATGCTCGTGAGTTTTTAAAAGATATGCTAAAACATACCAATGCTTCTGAAGAAGAACAAGAAGTTATTGCCATTTTAGAACATTGGAATTTACAAGATGATAAAGATCTTGCAGCTCCGTTAATTTTTCATACATGGATGATGAAACTAAGAGAAGTAACGTATCGTTCTTGGATGGATGAGTACGTGTATCACTTTATGCCACATAAAGAACATTATACGGATGAACTGTTACGAAAAGCTTTCCATAATGAATCATTAGAAGTCTTTCTTAAACAAGGTGGTATTAAAGAGGTGCTGACAATTAGTTTCAAAGAAACGATTTCAACCTTAAAACAAAAGTATGGAACGAATGTTCAGGCTTGGAAATGGGGCAATGGACATAAATTATTATTTAAGAATAGCTTATCAGCAGCATCACCAATTTTGGCGTATATATTAAATCCAAAGACACATTCAATTAGTGGTTCTAAAATTACAGTGCAGGCTGCAAGTCAAAATGAAACAGGTATTGTAGATCATGGAGCAAGTTGGCGCTTTGTCTATGATTTTATGGATAATGGAGCTTACCATATTGTTGGTCCGGGTCAAAGTGGACACTTTATGTCTAAGTATTATAAAAATCAAATTAAAAATTGGGTAGATGGAACTTATACAAAACAATCCTTCCAAGAGGAAGTAGTTGGTTCAAAATTGATATTAAAGCCATAAAAAAGAGAAATCATAGGATTTCTCTTTTCATTTTATAACGATTCCTTTTTCTTTTAAATTATTTAAACACTCTAGCTTGTAATGTTGATTATGCTCCGGATAAATAGGATAGGTTTGTGAAAATTCTTGGATGCTTTGCAAGGATGCACATTGTTTTCCACGATATAAAGGATTCATCCATATGTTATCTGGTTGGTAGCCTCTAAGTTTCATTTCTTCCATTACTTTTTTATGATATTGATAAAGTTTATAAAAAGGATGTTGAAAAACATAGTTTACTGTTGCGTGTTTTTTCTTCCATCCATTGCCTCTTAAAGCACAACATTCTCGATGTTGACCTAGTAATTGTTGGTAGGGCAATTTTGAGATTAAATCTTCATGCCATAGTCTCATATTAACGCTCTTGTGTTAGTATGCCATCGACAATCTTAAAGACTCGATCACAATAATCTAATAAACGGTCATCATGGGTTACAAGGACTGTGGTACGATTGGAATTTCTTGTAATTTCTTGCATGAGCTTAATAACATCCATTGCTTTCTTAGAGTCTAAACTTGCGGTAGGTTCATCAGCTAGAAGTAAAGAGGGATTGGTATATAAGGCTCTACAAATAGCTGCTCTTTGACGCTCTCCACCTGATAAATCAGATGGATATTGATTGCGACGTTTTAAAATGTCCATTTTCTTCATCAATTCTTCACTTTTTGCTTTATCATATTTGCGTTTTTCGAATTTGTCAACAAGCTGAAACTGTTCTTCGATAGTAAGGTAAGGAACTAGGTTGGATGCTTGAAGAATAAATCCGATTTCATCAAATCTAAGTATATTGCGTTTATCTTCATCCATGGTATCAAGTGCTTGACCTTTGAACGTTATTTTGCCTCCGGTAGGACGTTGTAAACCACCCATCATGGTTAATAAAGTAGATTTACCGGAACCACTTGGTCCAATGATTGCTACAAGTTCACCGGCATGTAATGTGAAGCTTGTTTCTTTTAAAGCTTGTATTGTTTCGCCGTTATCTATAAAATTTTTATAGACTTGTTCAAATTTCATAATTTCCATCTTGTTTCCTCCTAGTTCAATACTTCTAATGGATCTACTTTGGCAACACTTTTTACTGAGAATAAGGCACCAAGAATGGTTGTAAAAATCATTAGTAAGGTGATTGCGATTATAAATAAAAGATCAATTTTAAATGGCACACGAACGGGCAAGAATAATTGTGTAATATAGGTCAATGAAATGCCTATGAACAATCCACTAACACTTACAATAAGGGTTTGTAATAACACTGATTTTGAAATGTAGGAACTTGAAATCCCTTGTACTTTCATGATACCGAATGTTTGTTTTTTTTGAATGGTAATAATGTATAAAAAGACACCTAATACAATGGAAGAGATTAAAACTAGAAAGATAATCATAAGTCCAAAAGTTAGAATTTGGGCTTGGTATCCAGGAATACTATTAATAAAGTCCTGAATACTAATAATTTCTAAGTTTGATGTTAATGTTATGGGTTCATCGGTATGAATGACAGCTGCTGATACACGTTTTAAAATTTTAATAGGTTCTTTAGTATCATCAGCTTTGAAAATCATAGAAGCAGCAGAGGCATTTTCCAAGTCGGTATAAATTACAGATGAAGTGTTATATTTTGCTTCAGAGGTAAATCCGACCACTTTAAATTCTTTTTCATTCATAGCAATTTTTATGGTATCTCCAATAGCTAAGTCTTTTTCATGTTTTAAAGAGATACTGGCTACAGCTTCATTATCCTGCATTACTGCTCTGCCTTCTAGAATGGTAGGAGCAATCTTGGCATTGCTTTCACTACCTATAATGACAAGGGAAATTGTATGTCGATCATCTTTTTGACCATTGATATAGGCAGATGAACGTCCTAGGTTTATCAAGGAGTAATCTAATCCTTTTAGTTCCTGTTGCAGGGTTTCTAATTCAATTAAAGAGGATTGAATGTTTTTATTGGAACCATCCGCTAAGATTATTTTTTTAGCTTGTAGTCGATAGATGGCAGTGGTATTGTCCAATGCTAGTCCGTAGGCTAAACCCAGTAAAAAATAAACTAAATAACTAATGAGTACTACAATGCTGATGATTAATAGAAATCGTCCTTTTTCTTTTTTTATTTCTTTGAGTGCTAAAAACATAATGATTGTCCTTTCAATGGTTTGTTAGGAAAATTATAGCACGATATATATCTTGTAAAAATAAAACAAGCAAATAGATTGATATATTATAATATTCGAATATAATAATATAAAGGAGAGTAATAAAATGGAAAGAGAAGAATTGATTAAGAAAGCCGAACTTTTAAAAGCAATTGCTAATCCGGTAAGACTTTGTTTGATTACAAAGTTAATGAATATTGATGAGGCTAATGTTACGTATTTTACAAATTGTATGGAAGTAACTCAATCTTGTGTCAGTCAGCATTTGGCGAAACTTCGATCATTAAATATTCTGGGTTATCGAAAAGATGGACAGAATGTATATTACTTTTTAAAAGATGAAACTGTAAAAAAAATAGTTAGAGCTTTGTATATGGAGGAGAAACATGGCTAAAAAAATTATTGTTGTCGGTGGAGTTGCAGGTGGAGCAACTGCCATATCAAGATTACGCAGATTGGATGAAGATGCCCAAATTCTTTTGCTTGAAAAAGGGGAGTATGTATCCTTTGCAAACTGTGGATTACCGTATTATATAGGAAATACCATTAAACAACGTGACGCATTGTTTGTATCGAATATTCAATCTATTGAAGGTAAATATGGAGTGGAAATACGAAATTTTAGTGAAGTAATTCGTATTGATGAAGTAAATAAAAAAGTAATTATTAAAGATCACAAAAAGAATCAAGAGTATGAAGAAACTTATGATGCGTTATTACTTTCAACAGGTTCTTATCCGTTTGTTCCGGCGATGGAAGGCTTAGAAAATGAAAATGTCTTTACTTTATGGAATATCCCGGATACGGATAAGATTTATCATTTTATTCAAGAACATCAACCTAAAAAAGCGGTGGTTGCCGGCGGTGGTTTTATTGGGATTGAAATGGCAGAAAACTTAGCCCATCGTGGAATTTCGGTTACTCTTGTAGAATTTGCCGATCAAATTTTAGCTCCATTAGATAAGGATATGGCTAAGCTTGTAGAGAATCATGTTACAAAACATCAAGTGGATTTACGTGTAAAGACAGGTTTAAAGGCGATTGTAAATCAAGGGAAGCAAGTGTTACTTACAGATGGTACAACGTTAGATACGGATATGATTTTACTTTCGATTGGTGTAAGACCAAATACTGCCTTTTTAAAGGATACAAGCATTGCTTTAAATGCAAGAGGTGGTGTGATTGTAAATGAGAAGATGCAAACAAGCAATCCTGATATTTATGCAGTAGGAGATATGATTGAAGTAACAAATAAAGTAAATGACTTAAAGACGATGATTCCACTGGCTGGGATTGCTAATAAACAGGGAAGAGCTGTTGCCGCAAACATCTTGGGTAAAAAAGAAGAAACATTTGATGGAGCAATTGGAACAAGTATTGTAAAAGTTTTTGATTTAACGGTTGCAGCAACAGGAGAAAATGAAAAGAGCTTAAAGAATCGTAATTTAACTTTATGGAAAGATTATGGTATTGCGATGATACATCCAATGTCACATGCAGGTTATTATCCCAATGCTTTGTCTATGACATTGAAACTTGTGTTTTCGTTAAGTGATGGAAGAGTATTGGGGGCTCAAATTGTAGGTTATGATGGTGTAG
The DNA here is from genome assembly GCA_003858585.1 of Erysipelotrichaceae bacterium OH741_COT-311. GTDB lineage: Bacteria > Bacillota_I > Bacilli_A > Erysipelotrichales > Erysipelotrichaceae > RQZE01. The sequence continues at coordinate 99,751 of RQZE01000007.1, read as the reverse complement.
ATAAACGTATTGATACGATTGCTACAAGTATGCACTTTAAAGCAACAATCTATGATTTAACAAAGTTAGAACTTGCTTATGCTCCACCATTTTCATCAGCGAAAGATCCGGTAAATATGGTTGGTTACTATGCAACCAATATTTTTGAAGGGTTAACAAATCCGATTACGTATGAGGAATGGCAAAATAAAAAAGATCAATATGTATTGGTTGATGTTCGTGAAGATGCTGAAACAGCCAATGGTATTGTGGATAATGCGGTATGCATTCCTTTAACAAAACTAAGAAAAGAATATACAAAGTTAGATAAGAATAGTGAAATTGTTGTTTATTGTGCAGTTGGATTAAGAGGGTATCTAGCAGAACGCATTTTAAAACAAAAGGGGTATAAAGTACGTAATTTAATTGGTGGTTTTAAGTCTTATAACGAACTTAAATCACAAGAAGTAAAGAGTATGCCTATTGAACAAGATAAACTTGTTGCTAAGGAAGAAACAAAGGTAACTTCGATTGATCTTTGCGGTTTGTGTTGTCCGGGACCGATTGTTAATGTTGGTAAAAAGATGGCGGAACTTAAAGATGGAGAAATTCTACACGTAAAATCCAGTGACCCGGGTTTTGCAAGAGACATTGAAAGTTGGTGCCTAAATACCGGAAATGAGTTGCTTTCAAGAAAAGAAACAAAGGGTATTTGGGAAGTGGAACTTTTGAAGAAAAGTGCTTGTAATCATGTGACGTGTACAACTGCGGGTAAAGAAAAAACAATGATTGTTTTTGATGGAGATTTAGATAAAGCTATGGCAGCCTTTATTATTGCAAATGGTGCATTGGCTATGGGAAATAAAGTAAATATGTTTTTTACGTTTTGGGGTCTAAATATTTTAAGAAAACATGAAAAAATAAATGTTAAAAAGGACATGATTTCTAATATGTTTGGTTTTATGATGCCTAAGGGAAGTCGTAAGCTAGGTTTATCAAAGATGAATTTTGCAGGTGCCGGTTCATTAATGATGAAACAAGTAATGAAGAAGAAAGGTGTTTCTTCATTAGAAGAATTAATCCAAGAAGCAATAGCGAATGGGGTTAAAATTGTAGCTTGTCAAATGTCTATGGATGTAATGGGAATCACAAAAGAAGAGCTTATTGATGGAGTAGAAATTGGCGGAGTTGCGACGATGTTACATGATAGTGACAATTCTAATATGAATTTATTTATTTAATATGTAAAAGTGAGTACTACTTAGGTGGTAGTCACTTTTATTTTCCAATTTTTAATGCTTTATAAAATACATGCTATAATGATAATTAGGTAGCTACAATCAAAATAGAAAGTGAAATACATATATGCTTAAACGATTGCACTGTTATTTTTCCATCATGTTTCCTATTATACCTAGACTATTTTTAGGTCTTATTGTATTTAATGAAATTTACTTTTTAGTGTTATTAAACTATGGTATCACTAGCTTTCATATTGGGTTGCAAGAGCTAATAGGGGCATATACCATTTTTGCGTTTTATATGTGGCTTAGAATTGCAGATGATTTTAAAGATTATGAATTAGACAAACGCTTGTTTAAAGAGCGTCCTTTACCAAGTGGTAAGGTAAAAAAATCGGATTTAATTCTTGTATGTTCCATGGTATTACTCGTATCAGTAATATTAAACGCTATGTACATGAATAATTTTATATTCTTTGTGGTATTACATATCTATGGGTATTTAATGAGTAAGTGGTTTTTTAAGAAAAATAAAATACAATCAAGTTTACCATTGGCTTTAATTACACATAATCCAGTTCAAATATTTGTAAATATTTATGTCATATCTTTTACTTGTATCAAGTATCAACTACATCCGTTTTCACTTACGACATGTTTAGTAGCATTCACTTTGTATTTTCCATCGTTGATATGGGAGTTAAGTCGCAAAATTAGAGCACCACAAGAAGAAACAGAGTATGTAACCTATTCTAAGTTATTTGGTTATAAAAAGATGATTATTCTGGTATTGATTTTAACGATTGTTGATATTGTAACCAATATTATTTTAGTATGGAATTTAAATAAGATTATGGTTGGTTTATTTGTCTTGTTAGTCTCATGGATGACGTACAAGTTTGTAGAATATTACCGTAATCCAAATCGTTATCGTATCGTTATGAAAGTAGAGACTTATACGTATATTCAAGAAACAATGATGTTATTAACGGTGGTTATCTTTTTACTTAGAGGTAAAATATAATGAAGCACTATCATTTACAAGCAATGCAACAAGCAGGGATTTGCATACCTAGCTTTGTTGTGGTTGATTTTGATGAAGTGATACAGAATCAAGAGGTTTTACAAGAAGATCTTAAACGTTTTGTGGCTGAAAAGCATCCAGATTTAAATGTATGGAGTACTTTGTTAAAAGAACATCTTTTAGATTGTTATAAAGCTAAGCCTATAGATGTTCTATATCAAAAGGTAGCGGTGCGTTCAAGTTGTAATGTCGAAGATGGAAAAAGTGATAGTTTTGCAGGAGTATTTGAATCTTTTTTAAATGTTGATCCTAACGATATTGAAACTTTTATCATCCAGTGTCTACAATCGCTTTACAGTGTAAAAGCCCTTGAGTATATGATGTTAAAAGAGATTGATGTAAGAAACGTGAAAATGCATGTGATAATTCAGACGATGATTGATGCTGAATATTCAGGTATTTGTTTTTCTTCTAATCCTATTGGTATTTTAAATGAAGCAGTTATTACGGTTGCAAAAGGACTTGGAGATGATGTTGTTTTAGATAGGGTGGAAACGACTTCTTATTATTACAATCTTTATGATCAGGTATATTACTATGATGGTTTTGAAGATCTTTTAGAGAAAGATATGATTTTAAAAATCATTCATGAGATAAAGAGAATTAAAGAGGCATTAAAGTTGAAGTATGTTGATGTTGAATTTTGTTTTAAAGAAAATCAATTATACATCTTACAAGCTCGACCAATTACTTCTATATCTGATGAAACCATTTATATTCTAGATAATAGTAATATCGTTGAAAGTTATCCGGGTATTTCTCTTCCTTTAACGGATAGCTTTGCTCGTTTGATTTATACCGATGTTTTTAAAGGGGTATCTAAACGTGTATTGAAAGATGATAAACTTAGTGAAAAGTTTAATGATGTCTATTCTAATATGGTGAGCAGTATGAATGGGCGTATGTACTATCAAATTCATAATTGGTATAAACTATTACAGTTTTTACCGATGAGTCATAAAATCATATCTGTTTGGCAGGAAATGTTGGGTGTAAAGAGTAAGGATTATCCTTTAAAGGATTTACAGTTACCATGGATAAGTAAAGCTAAGACATATTTTCATTTTCTATATGAATTATTCAAAACACCAAAGGCAATGAAGAAGTTGGATACAACGTTTCAAACTATATATCAATCGTTTCAAAAACAAAATTTAGAAAAGTTATCTTTAGCGGAGTTAAAAGTATTGTTTGATGATATTAAAGAACAGTTACTTGAGTGTTGGGATATTACCCTTTTAAATGATATGTATGCGTTTATTTTCACGGGTTTATTAAAGAGACGTTTAAAGAAAAAATATCCGGATCAATACAATGAAAAAGTTGTTTCGTTTATTTCAGGTATTAGTCAGATAGAAAGTTTAAAGCCTATTCAATCTTTAGTTAAATTAGCTATTTTGAAACATGAACAACATGTAGATTTCTTTTCCCATTATCAAGAGTACTTAGCTTTATATGGCGATCGATGTATCGAAGAATTAAAGTTAGAAAGTGTTACGTTTAAAGTAAATCCGAAGCTATTGGATGAAAAGATAGAAGACTATTGTAAAGATATGGATAAGTTATATGCATTAGAAAAACAATTAGCAATACAAGAAGTAAGTAAGCCTAAAGGAATGTTTGTAAAAAGAGCACTTTTAGGTATTGAAAATCGTGAGAAATCAAGATTAAATCGTACACGTATATTTGGAATGGTACGTGCTATTTGTTTATCTTTTGCACAAAAATTACAAGCGTTAAATATCATTGAAAAAAAAGAAGACATCTTTTATTTATCTTTGCAGGAAATGTTTGATTTAATTACAAACCAAGAAGATAAGAAACACATCATACAACAGCGAAAAGACATGTATGAGCGCTATAAACAACTACCATCGTATTCTCGATTAATCTTGACGGATTTACATGTTTCAAAGACCTTTAAATCCATACATAGTCATGTAGTTTCTAAAGAGGTGGATTACTTGTATGGACAGGCAAACTATGCCAAAGATGTAGAGGGGTGTGTGGTTGTGGTAGAACCGGGTAAAGAGGTCGATGTAAAAGATAAAATCATTGTGGCTAGGATGACCGATCCTGGCTGGGTATTTTTATTAACACAGTGTAAGGGGATTATTGTAGAAAAAGGTTCTTTGTTATCACATACTGCGATTATTTCAAGAGAGTTAAAGATTCCCGCTATTGTTGCAGTAGAAGGAGTTATGGAAGTATTAAAAGATGGAGATTATGTAGCGTTAGATTCTAAAAATGGTATTGTTAAAATTATGGCTAGGAGTTAAGGTATGGAGCTAATAGAATTTCAACATCAGAAAAAGTATATCAAAGACTTTATCGGATTTGCCAATTGTTTGTATAGCAAAGATACAAATATGCAAAATGATATGGAAGTAAAACAATTATTGCTTGATCAACATCCCTTTAGTAAGTATTTTCAATTAAAGAAATATCTAGTCTATCAAAATAAAGAAGTTGTTGCTCGTTTTGTTTTTACGAAATATCCTAAAGATGAAATTCTATATTTAGGTTTTTTTGAGTGTATAGAAAATGATGAAGTGAGTGATTTTTTATTTGAACAAATAGATTTACAAGCAAAACTTCTTGGATATCGAAAAATAGTTGGACCGGTAGATGCGTCTTTTTGGTTAACCTATCGTTTAAAAGTGAATCGATTTGATAAGCTTCCTTATACGGGGGAGCCTTATAACAAAGAATATTATTATGCAATGTTTTTAAAACATGATTATCAGGTTTATGAGCGTTATACATCTTCTAAGTATTATCGTGTAAATCAGATGTTTCAAAGTAAAAAATATGTAGATCGTTATCAAGAAAAGATAATGGAAGGCTATAAAATTTGTAGTCCAAAAATGGAAGATTGGGATAAAGTTACATTGCAGTTATATCATTTAATTCGTAATCTCTATAAAGATTTTCCTGTTTATAAGGAAATTAGTGCAAAAGATTTTCAAGAATATTTTTCCTTGTATAAAAAGATTATTGATTTAAGTATGGTTAAGATGGTGTATTATCGAAACGAAGCAGTTGGTTTTTATATTAGTGTTCCTAATTATCATAACTTGGTATATCGTTTAAATTTTAAAAATTTAATTCGTATTTTTAATATAAAACGTAAACCAAAGGAATATGTCATGTTGTATATGGGGGTTGATGCAAGTCATCAAGGATTAGGGAAGGCTATTGTCCAGAGTATTGTAGAGACATTAAAGCATAAGCAAGTTACAAGTATTGGGGCTTTACAAAAAGAAGGTAAAATCACGCAAACGTATATGGATGAGTTGATTGAAGAACGTTATGAATATGTATTGTTACAAAAGGAGATAAAAGATGTATCACTTTAAAGATATACTATTGGATGATTATCAAAAATGGAGTCATCACAATTTTATCTATGAAAAAGAAAAAGATGTCTATATACCCTATACCTTTAAAAGATTTATAGAAGATGTAAATAATGTTGCGTATGGATTGCTTCATCAAGGGTATCAAGATAAAAATATTGTGTTATTTGGTGCTAATTCTTATACATGGATGGTTTTTGATGTAGCGATAGCTGGTTTTGTAGGTACAAGTATTGGTGTTAGTAAAGAAAGTAACGCTAAAGATATTCAAAACATTGTTTCCTTTTTAGATGTTTCATTGGTTATCTATGAATCTGAGAAACAAAAGATAATGGATGAGGTTTCTTCCTCTTTTCCAAATGTAACATTTATATCTATGAATGAAATAGAAAAGCTTATTGCGTTAGGAAAATCTTTACAAAAACCATTTTTAGATTTTGATTATCGTGATCCAAATGCTTGTATTAAAGTGGTCTTTACTTCAGGGACTTCTTCTTTACCGAAGGCGGTTATGTTAAGTGAAAAAAATATATTTGCCGGTTATCCTTCCTTAAAGAAACGAGCTCCAATGGATAGGACAGATCGTTGTTATTTATTTTTACCGTTGCATCATACTTATGGGGGTATCTATAATTTTTATTATTCTTTGATTTCAGGTATGCAACTTTATTTATGTAGTCATATTGATCATATTCCTAAGGAGTTGTTAGAAGTAAAACCAACCGTATTTTGTTCCGTTCCACTTATTTATAAGAAAATGTATCAAGCAGTTCACCAAAATAATGCATTACTTCCAAGTGTGTTTGGAGGCTGTATTAAGTATTTATTTTGTGGAGGATCATCCATGGATTCATCAATTAAACAAGCGTATTTAGATGCAGGTATTTCTTTTTTGTGTGCTTATGCTTTATCGGAAACGGCTTCTTCCTTTGCCATTGAATATGCTAATCAAGAAAACTTTAATAGTGAAGGTGTTGTCTTTGAAGATATTGATGTTAAAGTGATTCAACCGGATAAAGATGGAGTAGGAGAATTGGCTGTAAAAGGAGATTGTGTATTTTTGGGTTATATGAATAATTTGAATGCTACAAAAGAAGCGTTTAATGAGGAAGGCTATTTTCTTACCGGAGATTTAGGCTATATTGATCAACGTGGACATCTTTACATTAAGGGAAGAAAGAAAGCGGTGCTTTTAACTGATAAAGGTGAAAATATTTATCCTGATGAATTAGAAGAGATACTGAAACAGCATTGTAATTTGATTACAAGTGCTAAGTTTTATGTTGAAAATCAAAACTTGAATGCAATCTTATTTGTAAAAGAGGAAACTTATGATTACCATACTTTTATCCATGAAATGAATCAAAAATTAAAAAGACATGAACAGATAAACCGTATTGATGTTATCTTGGATCGATTGGATGTACGTTTAAAACAATAAAATAGACATTTGTCTATTTTTTTAGATAGTAAATACAATAAAAAACAGGGAGATGTATTATAATTTTAGTCATAAAGAATAATGAATTATTTTTTATGATAGATAGGAGAGTATATGAAAGAGTATATACATAATTTTGATGAAGCAAAACTACAAGAAGCATTCAAAATTAAAGAAGCCTATGCAAAGGGAGAAATTCCATTAGATATGGCAAATGCCCAAATGAAGGCACATATAGGTACACTTACTCCAGCTGAGCTTGCTTATATTGAGCAATATTTTCAGGAAAAAGTTGATGATGAATGTATCAAAGAAAATCTTGAAGAAATGTTAGCGATTTATGATGGAGTTTTAATAGAGGAAGAAAACTCGCTTCCAAAGGGTCATCCAATTCGAAATTATATCGAAGAAAACAATGCGATTAGAGATGTGATTAAGGGAATTGATCAATTATTTGAAAAACCATATATTAAAAATCAATGGGATGAGCATTTTGAGAAGTTAAATAAATGGAAAATACATTTAAGTCGTAAACAGAACCAACTTTATACAGCATTGGAACATAAAGGATTTGATCGACCAACAACAACGATGTGGTTATTTGATAATGATGTTAGAGATAAAATCTCTGCTTTAACAGAAATTGTAAAACAAGAATTTGACTATGAAAAAGTAAAACCTCAATATGAAGTGTTTAAAGAATATATTTTTGATTTAATGAATAAAGAAGAAACCATCTTATTTCCAACTTCACTTGAAATGTTAAATGAAGAGGAATTTGTTGAAATGGCTTCTGGAGACCGTGAGATTGGTTATTGTTTAATTGAAGCAACATCTGACTTTGTTAATCATCATCAAGTGAAAGAAGTAAAAGAAGAAGTTACGGATGGATTTAAAGATGAATTATCAAAATTATTAGCGAAATATCAAATGGGATCTTGGAATGAAGATACACCGATGAATGTAAAACAGGGCGTAATGAGTTTGAATCAAATTAATCTTTTATTTCAACATTTACCGGTAGATATTTCTTATGTTGATGAACATGATTTAGTAGCCTTCTATAGTGATACGAAACATCGAGTATTTCCAAGAAGTAAAGGTGTAATTGGTCGTAAAGTTCAAAATTGTCATCCATCAAGTTCTGTGTCTGTGGTAGAAGAAATTATTAGTAAATTCCGTAGTGGTGAAAAAGACCGTATTGATTTTTGGATTAATAAGCCTGGTGTCTTTATCTATATTCTTTATGTTGCGGTAAGAGATGAGCAAGGTAACTTTAAGGGTGTAATGGAAATGATGCAAGATTGTAGCCGTATACGTGCACTAGAAGGTAGTCGTACATTATTGGATTGGGAGTCAAATGAAAGCCAAGTAAAAGAAGTAGAAGATGTAAAAGAAGAAACAGTATCTAAGAATGATGAAGATATCATCGTTTTAAAACCGGATACAAAATTGTCTGTGTTATTAAAGAAATATCCCAATTTAAAAGATTATATGATTTCAAAGTCCGAGAAATTCGCTATGATGAAAACACCGATGTTTGCTATTATGAAAGAAATCGCTACGGTTAAGATGATTTCGGAAAGAACAGGGTTTTCAATAGAATGCTTACAAAAAGAGTTTGAACTCTTTGTACAACTTCAAAAGGAGAAAAAATAATATGCAAGTTAAAAGTGAAGCAGGTTTAATTGTTCAAGAAAAAAGTTTTAGAGTTGTAAAAAAAGTTGCAAAAAAAGGTGATAAAATTTTAAAACACAATCATCCGGAAGCACTTATTACATTTACTGTTGTAAAGGGTAGAGTTAGTGTATATATTGATGATGCGTTTGTGGATGAATTGGTTCCTGGAAAATTATTGCAGTTTGATGGTAATCAATATATTAATGCTGAATTCTTAGAAGATTCAGAAGTATTTGTAACCTTAATTATTAAACAAAAATAAAATGCACATAATGTGCATTTTTTATTTACGCTTTTTCAATTTTTGCATCTACTGCATTTTTGGCAACAGATTCTACACCATTTAAGCAACTTTTCAGCGATTTATAACCTTCACTTACTGCAATTATTTGACCATTACGTGCTTTTAAACGGAATCTAAATTCTTGAGATTTGTCTGTGTATACTTCAAATTTAGGAGATCCTGTTTTTTTAAAGTTTTCAACAGTTTGATTTTCCACTGGAGCAATAGGTGCATTTTTAATGACACTAGCAATACCTTTTCTGCAAGATAGTTCATTAGAATATACTTGAGATGTTGCGATAACTTCACCATTTGTGGCTTTTAAATTAAATTTAAGACCAGTCTTAGTTGTAATGATGACAAATTTACCCATAGGTTACCTCCTTGTATTTCCTATATATTCATTATAGCTTTTTTTAAGTATAGATATCAAATGAATTGATTTACACATAACCTATTTTTTCTTTTTCTTTGCAATCATACGAACGATAAAGATAGCTATTGCTAATAGTATGATATATGGAAGTTTTAATACAATCCAAATAATACCATCTTGTATAAAGTTGATAAAGCCGTTAAAAGATTCAATAAATGCTGTTTTTAATTGATTTCCAAAGGAAGGATTTTTAATGATTTGTATTTCACTGCTAATGTTGATATCTACAGTGGAATACTCAACAAGTAAATCCATGTTTTTAATGCTTGATTGAATGTATTCAATATCACTTCGTACATAAGTTAGCTTCTCTTCGATTGTGATAATGTCTGCAATAGTTTCCGCTTTTTCATAGAGTTCTAATAAACGTTCTTCTTGTTTTAAAAGTGATTTTAAACGAGCATTATTATCGTTGTATGATTCTGTTAAATCCGTTGTATTTGAATACTTAGAGATAATAGTACCAATAGTAGGTAATTCTTCTAAGAATAAATCTACACCCTTGCTTGGAACCTTCACTGTGAAATTAGCACTTTTTTTTGTTTTTTCTGATAGATTTTCCTCAGAGTAAGTGATGTAACCTTTGTGTTTCTCTAAAAGCTGTTTGAAAATATGGATAGATTCGTCGATTTTTTCTGCTTCTAGATAGATAGTATGATTTTTGGAGATTTTACGATAGTCTTCTTGTGTAGATGACATAGCTGTTTTTGTATTTGTGTCAAAGGATTCATAGCGATATTCTTCTTTACTAGCTGTGTTTACATCATACACATAAGGGTATGGTTCTTCATAAGTGATTGTTTTTTTACTGCTACAGCCTGATAAAAGGAATAATGTTGATAGGGATATGATTAAAATAGTAAACAATTTTTTCATAATACACCTCCTTGGTAATTTCATTTTACTATTTTTATTTCTAAATTTATATAAATATGTCATAATTGTCATTTTTCACGATTTTAACACATTTCTTTTTTGTTTACGTTTTTATGTGAAACAAGCTATAATAAACATGGTGATTTTATGAGTACATGTTTAAACTTTAATCAATTAGTCGCAATCAATACTTTACTTAAGGAAAACAAGATCAACTACAGTGTTCATACCCATTCTGGATGTTATGCAACAGGTGGTTATTTTAAAAAGCTTGGTCGTAAACAGAATATGGATAAAATAGTGCAGTTAATCAATGCGTATTTAAGTAAAGATCATTTAGAACTTGAACTCATTGATTATGATGCATTGCATTTTATTGTGAAGTACAAATAAAAATATGTCCCTATATTTAAAGGGACATGTTTTTTATTTATAGACACTATCGAAGTATTTCATCTCTTGGAATGTTGATAAACCCGTTTCAAACGATTGATTGTTGATGACTTTTAGCAAATGATCAAGGGATACTTCATTTTTTAAATAATGGAAGAATAATGTTAAGACTTCCTGACATGGTTTAATTGACTCATTAAACATTTCTACAAAGGATTTTGTACAAGGTTTATTGGTAACTGGATGATACCATGGTTTTTTCTCTAAGTTTAAAATATCAAAGTTTGGTGATTTTAACGGAGCCATCATACTTGTAAAGATATAAGGCTTTTTTAGTATAATCTTTTCAATTGAATGAAATAGATTAAATTTAACATCATTTTTATTATATAGAAGTTTATGTATACCATGAAAATGTTTTAATGCTGTTTTAATGTCACTATAATATAATTCTTTATCATAAACTTCTTTTAATGCTGGTTTATAAACGCGATAAATACTATCTATCGTATCATTATCATAGTCTAGTAATTTGTAAGCAGGATATTGACTACAATTTACACCCTTAATTAACATAGTCATTTCATAATCTACGGTTGTTTCGAATAAGCGATGATGAATTGTAGATAGTTTAGGATCCTTAGGTGTCTCTGATTTATAGAAAATATAAGGATGTGTTTCCTTATCTAAAAACCAATGCGTTAATAAACCTGCCACATAGCTAATCTTTTTTTGAGTTTGATGTTTTTTACATTCTGTGAATATTTCTTTAAAAAACTCTGTAATTTTATGATAGTGAATCACACTTCCCATATTGATTACGCGTTTTGCTTCTTTTTGGTTAAGCCATGGCCAAGCATTAAAATAAAAGAAAAAGTCAGGACCACTGGAACCGATATTGTATTCCTTCATATTCTCATTAATAATTCGTTGTAAATGCAAAGGGATGTTGTCATTTTTTACTTCTAAAGCAAATAATTGATGTGTAATAACATTTGGCATACTCTCTTTACCTCAACAGTATTATAACGTATAAAGAAATGAAATGAATAAATTATACATTTTAATTTAGTATTTTTTTCTTTTCCTGTATAATGAAAGTGTTGTATTAAGGAGAAGGATATGAAATATAACAAGCAAGAGAAAAGTTGGATTTTATATGATGTAGCCAACAGTGCATTTGTTTTAATCCTAACAGCTTCGATTCCGGTTTTTTTTAGAGCTTTGGTGGATAACGCCGGTATTGAATCTGTAAGTCAATCGTTTATTGTAAAATTATTATTTTCAAACTTAGCAAATAATGCTTTAAATGGAAATGCACAAGCATATGAAGCTTTAAAAACTTCGTTATTTGGACTATCTACAACCATTTCCGTATTGTTGGTAGCATTTATGTCACCGATATTTGGAGCGTTAGCTGATTATAAAGGAATGAAGAAAAAAATATTCTCAATATTTTTAATTGTAGGTGTATTTTGTTGTATATTGCTTGGTGTAACATCAAACTGGTTAAGTTATCTGGCATTGATTATTGTTGCTCGTATTGGGTATGCAAACTGTAATATTTTCTATGATTCTATGTTAGTGGATGTAACAACGGATGAACGCATGGATTCTGTTTCTTCTATGGGATATGCGTTTGGATATATCGGAAGTTGCATTCCATTTGTTATTGGTATTTATTTGATTTTAGCAACTCCATTTGGATTAACTAAGACATTTGCTACACAGTTATCGTTTATTATTGTTGCGGTATGGTGGTTATTGTTTTCAATACCATTGTTGAAAAATGTAAAGCAAACGCATTACTTAGAACATAATGAAGTAAATGTAATCAAAATTCTTAAACGCTTAAAAGATACATTGAAAAAAATTCGTAAGAATCCAAGAATGTTATATTTTATTTTAGCTTATTTTTGTTATATTGATGGTGTATATACAATCATATCAATGGCGACAACGTATGGAGCAGAAGTTGGTATTGATACTAATAGTATGATTGTAGCTCTGTTAGTAACGCAAGTTGTAGCATTTCCGTTTGCAATTATTACAGCCCATTTGGTTTCAAGATTTAAAACAATATCATTACTTAAACTATTTGTACTAGCTTATGCAGCAATCTGTATTTATGCATATCAAATGGATCAAGCTTATGAATTTTGGATTTTATGTATTGCAGTGGCAATGTTTATGGGAGGTATTCAATCTCTTTCAAGAGCGTATTTTGGTAAGTTAGTTCCAAAACAATCTTCAAACGAATATTTTGGATTCTTTGATATCTTTGGGAAATTTGCAGATTTTTTTGGACCCTTAATCATCACGATTGCAGCGACAATTTTTGGTCAAAGTAAGATAGGTATTTTAGGTTTAATTTTATTATTTGGCATCGGTTATTTATTGCTTAGAAAAGTTGCGAAACTTGAGGAATTATTATGAGTTATATCTTTATTGATATTGATGGTACTTTATATAGCAAGCATCAAGATCAAATACCAACAAGTGCCATTGAAGCTATGAAACTTGCGAAAAGAAATGGTCATAAAGTTTTTTTGTGTACAGGAAGATCGAAAGGTGAAGCTTTGCCGTTTTTAGATTTACCTGTAGATGGTTTTGCGTTTAGTTCAGGGGCATATATAGAAGTAAATTCTGAAGTAATTTATGCAAAAGAAATGGAATATGAACAATGTTTAGAGTTAGTTCATCAATTAAATGAACATCAATTGGGATATTGTTTGTCCGGGAATCTAAAGTCATATTCAAGTCCATATGGTATGGAATTTATTTATCGTTACTTTAGTGAAGAACATCGAAGTAAAGATGAGGTAATGGCGTTAATTGAAAAACATAATTTTTTTGTGGATCAAAATTTTAAAGAAGATTTTATTACAAAGATTAATATTTATAGCTATCAGTTAGATGCGATTTACAACTTTGGTAAGCATGTCGACCATAGTTTTGATATTACTGTATTTATCAATGAAAATTCTACTTTTAAAGCTGCAGAATTAACGTTTCATAATCATTCAAAAGCTACAGCAGTTTCTAACATTATGCGATATTTTGGATCAAAAGATGAAATTGTTTGTATTGGAGATAGTGAGAATGATATACCGATGTTTCAAATTGCAGATATTGCGATTGGTATGAAGCATGGAAGTAGTGAAGCATTAAAACATGTAAGTTATATTACTGATGATGTATTAGAGGATGGTGTTTATAAAGCCTTTAAGCATTTTAATTTAATCTAGAAAGGAAAGAATATGAAAAACACAATTCGAGATCTTACACTGACAGGATTAGGGATTGCACTATGTTTTGTTGCGACAATGTATTTGAAGATTCCTAATGCAATTAGTGGATATTTTAATATGGGTGATGGTATTATTTTACTTTTTTCATCTATTTTAAATCCAGTTAGTGCATTTTTAGTAGGTGGTGTTGGAAGTGCAATGGCAGACTTTGTAGGAGGGTATCCACATTATGTAATCTTTACTTTACTAATTAAGGGATTCCAAGCAATCGTAGTAAGTCTTTTATTTCAAAAATTTGGTATGAAAGTGAAATATCTTGCGTATGGATTAGGGGCTACTATTATGGTCTTTGGTTATTTTTTAGCAAAATGGTATTTAAAGGGAAACGTATATGTGGCTATTTCAGGTTTGACATCAAATGTAATACAAGGATTAGCGGGTGTAATTGTGGCCTTGGCATTATTACCTGTTATTTATAAAATTGTTATGAAATATCGTAATGAATCATAAAGATAAAAACATGATACTTTAGAATAAGTATCATGTTTTTATTTTATAAACTTATAATTTATCAAAACGAGGTGTAGAACGGAATGTTTCTTTATTATCTTTAATATAGACTTTCCCTAAGCGATCTGATAGTAATGTTAATACTTCATAAGATATGGTATCTAATTCGCTGGCGACGGTTTCTAAAGAAATATGTGGACCAAATAATTCTACGACGGTTCCAACAGGATAAAAAACATCGCTTTGTATCATACATTGATCCATGCAAATTCTACCTACAATTGTACATAGAGTTCCATGAATCCAAACCTTACGATTTTGATTTTTACGAATCCAACCATCGGCATAGCCAATTGGTATTGTTAAAATGTATTCATCTTTTTGCGCTTGATAAGTAATGCCGTAACTTACATATTCACCTTGTTTGATTTTTTTGCAATGAATGACTTTGCTATAAAGGGAAACGCAAGGTTTCAGCTGTTTATCGTATGAAGAATAACCATAAATACCTAATCCTACACGATTACAGTTGGTAATGTCGGCATCGAAAGATAAACTAGCATCTGTATTGTTAGTGTGAATGTATGTAAAGGTATGCGTACAACTTTTTACAAATTCTTTAAAAAGAGAATATTGTTGTTTAGTGAAGGTTTGATCTTTTTGATCACTACATGCAAAGTGTGTGAAGATACCTTCCACAACAACACCCTTTTCTTTTAAAAGAAGCATTGCTTGCTGTAATTCTTCTATGGTCTTTAAACCAATACGATTTAAACCTGTATCAATCTTAATATGTACTTTTAAATCTTTAATATCATCGGTTATAAGTTGATGAATCCAGTCTATCGATACAACTGTAGTTGTTAGTGAATGTTCAATCAACAGTGAAGAATAGCTAGGGTTAACATAACCTAAAATAAGAATAGGAACATCAATGGAATGTTGTCTTAGATTTAAAGCCTCATCAAGACTAGAAACACATAGATAATCAATGTTGGCTTCTATAGCACTTTTTGCAACCTCAATATCTCCGTTACCATAACCATTTGCTTTAATCACAGCCATCAATTTTTTATTTGTTTTTTTCTTAATATAATGGATGTTATAAATAAGATGATCCAAGTTAAATTGAATCCAACTATCACGATATAACATTATCTTTTACTTATACCTTTAATATTTAAACAAGCAAAGAAAGATATGATAATACCAATTAAATAGTAAATGATAAACACAAAATCTACATTTAAAGCTTCTTTTAAGGTTTCAAAATAACCTTCTATTAATAAAGGTAAGCCATACTTAAAAAAAGATTCAACACCAAATAAATAAGTCACATCTGTAATAAAAATAAACAGTAAAGTAGCAACTAAAGAAATAATAGCAGCTACTAAACTGTGTTTATATAGCGTTGTTACAATCACTGCTGATAGAATACCGGCAAGAACATAAATATATAAAAGACGTACATCCAGCATTTCCCAAAGTTTTCCGATAAAGATTCCAGCCACAATTGCTGCAGAAAAACAAGCTAAAATTGCAAGAAGTAATCTTGGTGAACCTTTCGTTTCTTCTAATTTAAAATCAATATTGTCCATAGTATTATCCTCCAATAAATATAAAAACATTATAGCACAAATCAATTTTTTAAAAGAATTAGAAATGCATGTATTCAGATTATTTTTTATTTTAAAAATTTTTTTGCATTTTTTTTGAAAATATTATTGACTTATAAATTAATATTTGATATATTAAATAAGCACTCGGGAAATGAGGCAATGGAGGTTTAGCTCAGTTGGGAGAGCATCTGCCTTACAAGCAGAGGGTCAGCGGTTCGAGCCCGTTAACCTCCACCATTTATTATTAAAGTGCCGACTTAGCTCAATAGGCAGAGCAATTGATTTGTAATCAATAGGTTGTGGGTTCAATTCCTATAGTCGGCACCATATTTTTTTTGGAGAAGTAGCGAAGTGGCCAAACGCGGTTGACTGTAAATCAATTCTCTACGAGTTCGGTGGTTCGAATCCGCCCTTCTCCACCATTCTTAAAATCTTACCACTATAATTGGGGCATAGCCAAGCGGTAAGGCATCAGACTTTGACTCTGACATTTCCCTGGTTCGAATCCAGGTGCCCCAGCCAATTTTATTGTGACCCGGTAGCTCAGGCGGTAGAGCAACTGACTTTTAATCAGTGGGTCGGAGGTTCGATTCCTCTCCGGGTCACCACTTGCGGATGTAGTTCAATGGTAGAACTTCAGCCTTCCAAGCTGACTACGTGGGTTCGATTCCCATCATCCGCTCCATTGATAGTTAAGCCTTTATTTAAAGGCTTTTTTATTTTTTGACACCTGTATGACCACTAAGTAGTATTTTAAAATAAAAAGTCCATTTGGACTTTTTATCTAATTAAGGTATCGTTCATTAAACCTTCAATTAATGTTTCATAAAATTTAACAATATTTTTTGCAAACTCTTCAGGAGAATTTGCAGGATCAATTAATTTTTGCTCTAAAGCAATTTTTGTAAAATCATATGCTTGACTTTGTGCGCTTGTAGTAGTAGATAATCCTCTTTTCATAAACAAATCTCCTTTCAATAATAGTATATCATAAAAAGAACATCAAAATAATTTGATGATTTTGTTAAATATGAAGAATATAGATTGAAACTTTATTTTTATAATCTATAATTATATATAAAGACTTATATTAAGAGGATAGGGGTATTTTATGGAAATAATTGGTGAACACGATTTACTAGAGTTGATTGATTTGTTAAAAAACGAACAAAATAAATTAACAGCATTTACAACAGTCTATTTGACGTTTTATCATCCACTGAAGAAGTATGCGATTAACAAATTGAATCAAAAATTGCAACATCAAGCTTGTTCTTCTACTACACAAACAACCAATCATCAGCTTGCTGAAGAGATAGCAGATGAAGTGCTATTGGCAGTATATCAACAAATTCATACTTTAAAGAATCCACAATCATTTTTAAAGTGGCTTTATACCATTGCAGATATTAAAATTTATAATGTGGTACGCATAAATTATAACTATGTTAAGTATCAAGTTCCAATTAAAAATATTCATGATAAAGGCTATGAAATCGATTATCATGAGATGATGAGAAAAGAGAAGAATTGGCTAATTTTAGATCGTATTATGGAAGACTTAGATGAGATTGAAAAAAATATATTAAAGTTATATTTATTTGAAGGAAAACGTTTTACAGTAATATGTAAAGTATTGAACATTACATACGATAAATGTATTTATCGCTACAAACGTGCCATTCATAAAATTAGAATGAAATTAAAATTAAAGTTTTAAGCATACAGGAACGAAAGAATCTATTTTAACTTTTATCACAAAAGTTTCACAATTTAAACATTGATATTACAAATTCATTACGTATAATTTAGACAATCAATTGAATGATAATTGATTAATAATTTCTTTCCCCCGTATGGATATAATCCTAAAATAGTGACTGCAAAGTCGCTTTTTTATTTTGTAAAAAAATGATAGTATAAAACGTGATAAGTTGGGAAGATAAGGTGATATATTTTGAATGTAAAAACAAAATCTAAAAAAATAGATGTAGATTATTTTCAAGCAGAACTTTTGAATTGGTATCATACACATAAACGCAGTATGCCTTGGCGAGAAGATCCAACAGCTTATCATGTGTGGATATCTGAAATCATGTTACAACAAACAAGAGTAGAAGCGGTTTTCGACTATTATTTAAGGTTTATTCATGCATTACCAGATATTGAAAGTTTAGCTATGGTGGATGAAGATGTATTGCATAAACTATGGCAAGGTTTAGGATATTATAATCGTGCAAAAAACTTAAAGAAAACAGCACAACGTTTAGTAAATGAGTATCAAGGACAATTACCTAATACGTATGAGGAATTAATCCAGTTACATGGTATTGGTCCTTATACCGCAGGAGCCATTGCATCCATTGCATTTTCACAAAAAGTGGTTGCGGTTGATGGTAATGTTATGCGTGTCATAGCTCGTATTACAGGTGATTATCGAGACATTATGCAGCAGGCTACTAAGAAAGAGATGGAGAAGGTGGTATATGATTTATTGCCTGATAAGGATATCAGTTCCTTTAATCAAGCATTAATGGAACTTGGTGCTTTACTATGTATTCCTAATGGAACAGCAAAATGTAATTTGTGTCCGGTAAGTAAAGTATGTTATGCATTTAAAGAAAATCGACAATCTGAATTACCGGTAAAAAAAGCTAAGAAAGCTAGACGTATTGAAAAACGTACTATTTTCATTATGATGAATGAACAGCAAGAATACTACATTCAAAAACGTAAAAAACATAGTTTACTTTCTAATCTTTGGGAGTTTCCATCTATAGATAAACATGTTTCTTTACATGACTTAAAAGAAATACTTCAAGAGTTTGGAATTAGATATAGTAAAATTGTAAAGATTGAAAGTGCTAAACATATATTTAGTCATATTGAATGGCATATGCAAGGCTACTTCGTTCAAGTGATTTCAAATGAAACACATATAAATGCTAACCGCAAGGAGAATCCTTTTGAAGAAGAATATACTTGGGTTACAAAAGATTCTTTAGAAAAACACTACAGTATACCTACAGCATTTAAAGTATACGTTGACTCTATTGAACATGGAGATATTTATTTTTTAAATAAAAAATAATAATAAGTGAAACAATCAAGATGTAGTATGTTTTATGAGTTTAAATAGTTATGGATACAAACTTAGTCATGAAATATTAGAGATAAGTGAAAGAAGTGTTAGGTTTATGATGATTCATCTGCCAAAAGAAATTTTGGAATACAGTAAAACATTTGAACTATACGAAGTATATGTTGATGAAATTGATCGCAGTGTTTTAAGATCGGTGGCTCCAGATGAAGCGGTTGAGACTTTTATAAAATGGTTTGCATTTATGACAGGTAAGAAACCAGAAATTGTAAGATGGATAAAATGATTTTGTAAAAAGATTTATTTACTTCTTTGGTGGATAGGTCTTTTTTTTGTAGAACATTTTAGTGTTTTTCTAGTACATCTCTAAGACATCTCAAAGGCATTGAAACATATAAAAAACCCTTTGTTTAAAGGGTTTATGTTCGTTTTAGCCTTATTTTAAAGGCTTTTATAAAATTGATATTTGGTGCACCAGAAAAGACTTGAACTTTCACGGATTTCTCCACACGCCCCTCAAGCGTGCGTGTCTACCATTCCACCACTGGTGCAAATCCCTACTTATTTTAGCATATTTTTATTTTTTTTGAGTGTATTTTTCATAAATATTTGTAATTATGGGCAATTAAGTCTATAATTACTTCGTTGTAAAGGGGAATGAAATATGTCGTATCAAAAAATTATAAATATAGCAGTTATCGCACACGTCGATGCTGGTAAGAGTACATTGGTGAACGCTTTTTTAAGCCAAAGCCATGTGTTTCGAGAAAATGAAGAAGTTGTAGATTGTATTATGGATAGTAATGCATTGGAACGTGAGCGTGGGATTACGATTTATTCTAAAAACTGTTCCGTGAATTATGGTGAATATAAGATTAATATTGTTGATACTCCCGGTCACGCAGATTTTTCAAGTGAGGTAGAGCGTATTATTAAAACAGTGGATACTGTTATTCTGCTTGTTGATTCTGCAGAAGGTCCAATGCCTCAAACACGTTTTGTACTTCAAAAAAGTTTGCAGAGTGGGCTTAGACCAATTTTATTAATTAATAAAGTAGATAAAAAAGATGCTCGTGTGAATGAGGTGATTGATCTAGTTTATGATTTATTTTTAGAATTGAATGCGACTGATGATCAATTAGATTTTCCAATTCTATATGGCATTGCTAAACAGGGGATTGTTATGGCAGAAATGGGAGATACTAATCAAGACATCAATCCTCTTTTTGAAACAATCATTCATCATACTCAAGTATATCCAAATCTAAGTGATGAACCTTTGCAAATGCAGGTTTCAGCATTAGCTTATGATGATTATATCGGTCGATTAGGTATCGGGCGTGTATATAGTGGAACTATTAAAGAAGGTAGTAGTGTCTTTTTATGTGATAATGAAGGTAAGAAACAACAAAAGAAACTTAACCAGATATTTATATATAAAGGATTAAGCCGTATTCAAGTAAAAGAGGCTCAATGTGGTGAAATTGTAGTGGTAAGCGGAATTAGTGATATATCAATTGGGGATACGCTTTGTTCGTTAGATAATCCTTTACCAATGCCTTCCATTAAAATTGAAGAACCTACGTTATCTATGAATTTCATGGTTAATACATCACCATTTCAAGGAAAAAGTGGAAAGTATGTAACTTCGAGAAATATTAAAGAACGTTTAGAAAAAGAGCTTGAAGTTAATGTTGGTTTAAAAGTAGAAGAAACATCTTCTACAGATTGCTTTAAAGTATCGGGTAGAGGAGAATTGCATCTATCTATATTATTAGAAAATATGCGTCGAGAAGGTTATGAGGTTGCAGTATCAAAGCCTGAAGTTATTTTTCATCGTGAAGAGGGTAAGTTGTTAGAACCTATGGAAGAAGTTATATGCTTAGTTCCAAATGAATATTCCGGTTCTGTAATTTCAAAGTTGAATCTACGTAAAGGATTAATGAAAGATATTGTCGAAGAAGGAAGTTATTCACGTATTGAATATCTTGTTCCAACCAGAGGTTTACTGGGTTATCGTAGTGAATTTATCAATGATACTCATGGTGAAGGGACACTGGTTCGTCGTTTAAGCGGTTATGAAGAATATAAAGGAGAGATTAATCAAAGAGCGAATGGGGCGTTGATTTCTACCGAACAAGGTAAGGCAATGACGTATGCTTTATGGAATATTCAAGAACGTGGACAGTTGTTTATAGAACCACAGACAGAAGTTTATGAAGGTATGATTATTGGGATGAGTGCTCGTAATTTAGATATGGAAGTGAATCCAATTAAGAACAAAAAATTAACAGCCATTCGTTCTACTGGTGCAGATGAAGCAATGAAGTTAATACCTCCTAGAATTTTATCGTTGGAAGAGGCTTTGGAATTCATTAATGATGATGAATTGGTTGAAATTACTCCGGATAGTATACGTCTGAGAAAAAAATATTTAACCAATATTGAACGTAGACAATATGCACGTAGTTTAAATGCGGTTGAAGAATAAAAAAATAAGCAGCTGCTTATTTTATAGAATCAAGGATTTGCTTAAGTTTATAAGCGAGTCCTTTTATTTTGTGCATTGGCAGTGAACATATTGCAATGCGTATACCTTTATTTACCATAACAGTATAAATGTGATGATCCATGAAAGTTTGATGAATTCTTTTTTTATGGTTCTCATCAACAATGAGAGTAATGAAAAACCCTTCATGATATGGATAATGTTGTAATTGACATTGTTTCGCTTCTTGAAGAAATAGAGAACTGCGATCTTTTAATAGTTGTACATAGTTAGTTTTTTCTTTTATGTAGTTTTGATAACCACCATTTGCGATATAACAAAACGTTTCCATAGCTGCATTGTTAATGTTGCTCCATAGACTACGTGCACCTTTTTCAAACTGAGTATATACTTCATCGATATGTTCTTTCTTTTGTGTTAAAAGTATAGCTGCCCCACAACGTAATCCATAAGAAGTTAAGGACTTTGATATAGAAAAGGCTAAGATGATAAGTACATTATCACTTATTTGATTAAAGTGTTGCATATAACCATTAGGGGTATCTTGATAACTAAAATCTATATAGGCAATGTCATTGAGAAGAATACATGGACCAATCTTACTACATTCATTTATAAACTCTATGATTGCTTGCCAAGTTTTTTGATTAAAAGAAAAACCGGTAGGATTATGACAAGGATCGTTAATGATGATAAATAGTTTTTTCTGTTGTTGTAAGACAGCTAAACATACTTCTTTAAAGTTTTTCAGATCAAACTGTTCCTCTTGAAATAACGAGTACGTTTTTACATTTAAATTAAATTGTTGTGCCATTAATTTATAGGAACCCCAACCAATTTCAGGGATAATGATTGTGTCATTGCTATCCATTAGATTCGTTAGACTTAAACTAATAGCACCTGTTCCTCCACTTGTCGCAATAACTTTACTATTTAGTTTTAAAGCAACATTTTTAAATACCCACGTTTGCACGGCATCATGGTATGAAGTGTTACCTACAAAGCTGTCTGCATAGGTAGCAATTGTTTTTTTATCAAGATTTTTAAAATAATCATAAACAGTGTTAAAGGCAACCAAGTTTCTATCTTCATCATATAGTGTACCAATTGTAGCATCGATCACGTTTTCAAAGCCATGTTTTTTTATATCTTCTTTCGCCGCCTTAGCAACTTTAAAGACCGTATCTTCAATTGGACTTTGATCTGCCATTTTACGTATAAATTTCATAGACACTCCTAACTATAGAATTTATTATAACTTAATTTTTATAAATTAAATACCTGTTTCAATTAAAAATATATAACAGATTTTGAGTTATATTCGATTGTTTTAATTGCTTATAAAATTTAAAATGCATTATAATATTAAATAATATGTGATAATAAATGTATAGTAGAAATAATCAAAGAATAGGAGAATAGTATGAATATAAAAGATGATTTATTTTTAGCTGTAAACGGCTTAGATTTACAATCCATGGAAATTCCGGATGATAAACCAATGTATGGAAATTTTATACGCATTGATGAAGATGTAGAAAGAACATTAATGAATGATATTGTAAAGATGAAGGATGGTAACTTACCATTAACCAATACGTATCAAAAAGAAATGATTGCTTTTTATAAACAAGCAATGGATTATACACGTAAGGAAAAAGAGTCATGGGATCCATTTCGTCCATACATAAAGAAGATAGAATCTTTAAAGGATTTTAAGGAATTAGTAGACTTTAGTACGAAGAATATTTTAGTTAGCTTTCCTATAAATCTATCTGTATCTTCGGATATGAAAAACGCTACTACCAATACTGTGTATGTAAGTGGGGCAAATACTTTTTTGCCGGATAAAACCTATTATGAAGAAACACATCCAAATGGTGCTTTACTTTTAAATGTTGCGAAAGAACAAGTACGTAGTCTCTTATTAGACTATGGCTATCCTCAACAAGAAGCAGAAGAAATGATAGAAGAGGCGTTTTATTTTGATAGACAATTTAAAGATTATACAAAAACATCCATTGAACGTTCAAATTATGCAGAGAGTTATAATCCAAGAAGCATTGAAGAGGTAGAGGCTTATTTAAGTCATATGTCTTTAAAGACATGGATTTCTACCATATTAAATCAAGATGTAATGGAAGTTATTGTTGAAAATCCAAATTATTTTGAACATTTAAATGAGTTCTTTCATCCAAATAATTTTAAAGCGATTCAATCTTGGATGATTGTTTGTGAGTTTTTATCGGTAGGGGCATTGTTATCGGAAGATATACGTGAGAAAAGCAGTGTATATACAAAGGCTTTAACAGGGAATACAGCGATTTCTACAAAAGAGAAACATGCTTATCGTTTAGTAAGTTCAACGTTTAAAGATGTTTTAGGAGATTATTATGGGAAAACATACTTTGGACAAGAGGCAAAAAAAGATGTAGAGGATATGGTAGCTAGAATTATTGATACATATCGTAAGCGTTTAAGTCGTAATACATGGTTATCAAAAGAAACGATTGAAAAAGCGATTACTAAATTAAATAAAATTGAAGTATTGATTGGGTATCCAAGTAAAATTGATAAAGTTTATAGTCATGTTCATGTTGATGAAACAAAGAGTTTTTATGAAAACTATATGCATATTCGTGAAGTGTTTGAATTGCATCAATTAGCGCAATATAAAAAACCGGTAGACCGCAGTAAATGGGAAATGGGTGCGCATGATGTAAATGCTTATTATCATCCATTTAACAACCTTATTTGCTTTCCGGCAGGTATTTTACAATCACCATTTTATAGTTTAAGTCAAGGTGATAGTAAAAACTATGGTGGGATAGGAGCAGTGATTGCCCATGAAATTTCGCATGCGTTTGATAATAATGGGGCAAAGTTTGATGAGTTTGGTAATCTAAATAATTGGTGGAAAGAAGAAGATTTCAATGTCTTTCATCAGAAAGCACAACAAATGATTGATTTATGGGATACTTTTACTACAGCTGATGGTAAAGTAAGCGGAGAGCTCACTGTATCTGAAAATATTGCTGACTTAGGTGGGTTAGCTTGTGCCTTAGAAAGTTTAAAACAAAAAGAAGGCTATTGTTTAAAAGATTTTTTTACAAATTGGGCACGTGTTTGGTGTTTAAAAGTACGTCCAGAATTTGCTCAATTATTATTACAGATGGATGTACATGCTCCGGCAAGTTTGAGGGCGAATATCACTCCTAGACATTTTGATGAGTTTTATCAAACATTTGAGGTTACAAGTGAACATCAAATGTATTTAAAACCGGAACATCGCATTACAATATGGTAAAAAGGCATAATGCCTTTTTCTTGTTATAAAAGATATGAAACGAGGTTACTTATGAAAAAATATATATATCCTATTTTAACGCTTATATGTTTATCCATTGGATTAAATATACTTCCGATGATTTTATCACATGCTTTATTGATTATTGTAAAAACAATTTTTATTAGTGTGATGTTATTTATTTTTGGTATGTTATTAAATGTGCGCAAACGATCACGTTATGAATCGTGGTTTAAAAAAGTCGTACTTAGTTTTTTGTGGTTCTTCTTTTTGTTCTATCAATTTGGCTATATTATGATTCCACAGCTTCATCGTTTATTTCAACTTCTGGGTATTCAAGGTAATATCATTTATTTTATTTACATCTATCTTGGATGGGCATTTTTTGATTAAGTATATAGTAAAACTATGATAAGATAAAGACATAAAAGAGGTCTTTATGAAAAAGAAAATTGTAATATTAAGTGTTTTAATCATATTAACGATTGTATCCATCATGTATTTAGTTACGCTTCAAAAAGAAAAAGGGACTATTCTTTTAAGTCCAATTGAACTAAGGATAGATGTAGAGATTTCGTCATTTGATTTAATCATGTTTGGTGATGCATTAATTCATCAAGCGGTATATGATGATGCGTATAAAGGAAATGGTATTTATGACTTTAGTGACATGTTTACATCTATGCATTTTATTAAGAATTATGATTTGGCTTATTATAATCAGGAAACCATTTTAGGTGGTGATTATTTAGGATTAAGTACGTACCCTAGATTTAATACCCCACAAGCTTATGGAGATTTCATGGTTGATCTTGGTTTTAATTTGGTTTCTTTAGCGAATAATCATACTATGGATAAAGGAGAAGAAGCCATTTTAAATTCCATTGCATATTGGCGTGATAAAGAAGTCGTAAGTGCCGGTAGTTACTTATCTTTTGAAGATCGCAATGAAATTAAAATCTATGAAAAAAATGGAATTACATATGCTTTTTTATCTTATACTTACGGTACAAATGGCATTATGGTTCCGGAAGGAAAAGAATATCTGGTGAATGTATACAATAAAGAAATGCTTAAAGAAGATGTTGAAGCATATCGCCCACTTGTAGATTACTTGATTGTAAGTATGCATTGGGGTGATGAATATGTTTTAAAACCCAATCGACAACAAATAGAATATGCGCAATTACTTGCAGATTTAGATGTAGATTTGGTGATTGGAACTCATTCACATTGTGTTCAACCGATTGAGTGGATTGATGATACATTGGTTGTGTATTCATTGGGGAATATGATTTCTGGGCAAGATACCCTTTTAAAACAAATTGGTGGTATTGTGGCGTTAAAGGTGAATAAAGTAAAAATTGGTGATGATACACACATCACAACAAATGATATTGAAGTAGATTTGGTGTATACATATAGTAAAAACATACGTAATTATAAATTAATGATGTTTGATGAAATCACAGAAGAGGTTATGGATGATAAAGAAAAAGTGTATGAAACATACACTTCAGTTTTAAAAAATGATAATTCTAGTATTAAGATTGGGCTTACCAGATAGGAATGTTTTTTTGATTTGTATAATTTAATTTATTTAAAAGTGGTAATAACAATTTAAATACTAATACGATTAAAGTAATTTCAACTGGTAATAATAATCCGTTTTTAACAATACTTTTTGCGAAGTAATAAGCAAATGATTTTGTTGCGATTATACTTGATAAATAAGATCCAATTAAAACGTTACAAAATAAACTGATAGAAATGCGTGCTAGTATAATGCGTACAATCGTTATTTTCTGTTTAAAGAAAAATAAGGCATAAATAAACACTCCCAGCATTTCATTAAAGGTATAACCAATAAAATAAGGATATTTTGATGGAAAAACCATAATAGACAGATTATCCGTAATAAATCCGGATATTAAAGCTAAAAAAGGACCTCCGATTAGACCGGTTAAAGCATTTGTTAAGAATTTAAATGAAATTTTAAGAGTGTCTGTTAAAGGAATAGATAGTTTTGTAATAGAAATATTTAATGCAATTAATAAAGATACTATCGAAATAGCTTTAACATTTTTTGTTTGTTTTGTAGCTTGTTGTAGATATTTTTTCATAAAAAAAGCCTCCTTTATAACCACTTAGTAGTTGTAAAGGAAGTTACAAAATACTAAGGTCTTGATACATACCGCAAGTTTCCTTTTCGTCCAATAGTACCCAAGTATTGGCACTTAACGCATATATCAGTTAAATGTTAAATTATAGGAAAGAAATTGTCAATATGCTATAATGCTACTCGAGAGGTTTTTATGGAATTAATAGTTACGCTTTCTAGTAAGGATATACTAGAGACTTTAAAAGAAAAAAAAATAGATGGTGTTATCGTTGGAGAAGCCTATTTTGCGAATCGACTGAATCATTATTTTACAAAGGAAGAGATGTTGGAGATTCATCTACAATGTAAGCAATTAGGATTAAAATATTATGTTTTAATTAATCGTATGATAGAAGAACCTGATTTAATGTTGTTGGAGTCTTATTTAAAAACATTGAAAACAATGGGAGTCGATGGTATTTATTACAATGATTTAGCTGTATTACATCTTGCACGCAAATTAGAAATGTTACATTTACTATCGTTTAATCCGGATACATTGATGACCAATAAATATGATGTTAATTTTTATCTGCAACAAGGCACAAACAGTGTAGTGATTTCAAAAGAAATTACATTGGAAGAAATTATAGAAATTTTAGATTATAATCCTGGCAAGTGTGATTATATTATTCATGGACGCTTGAATTTGTCTTATACAAAACGTCCGTTTATTAAAAATTATTTAAAGCATATTGATTCTAATTATGGTGTAGTCTATAACCAACGCTATGATTTAATCGAATCTACACGTCAAGGTAGCATGCCTGCAATTGAAAATGAACATGGTACCAGTGTATTTACAGAATTTACGTTGGCGGGTTTTAAAGAAATGTTACAGATGAAAGAAAAGATTAATCGTTTCATTATAGATGATATTTTTATGAGTCAACAAGAGTTATTTGATGTTTTAGATGGATATCAGGCTGTATTACAAAAGGGAGATCCTGATGCTATCTTTAAACGATTAAGTGAAGCATATCCAGATAGTCATTATCATAGTGGGTACATGTATTTAAAAACTAATTTAGTAAGATAGGTGAAGTATGAATAAAATTGAATTGTTAGCTCCAGCTGGAGACTTACAAAGGTGTAAAACAGCCATACGATATGGTGCAGATGCTGTATTTATTGGCGGAAAAAAGTTCTCGTTACGATCACGTGCGAGTAATTTTGATATTGATGCGATCAAAGAAGCTGTAGCGTTTGCAAATGAATATCAAGCAGCAATTCATGTTACAGTGAATATTATTCCACATAATGAAGATTTTGATGGACTAAAAGAATATTTAAAAACATTGGAAGAAATAGGTGTTACAGCAGTTATTATTGCTTCACCAACCTATATTAAACTGTGTAAAGAAGTTGCACCAAAACTTGAAGTGCATTTATCAACACAGATGAACACGTTAAATAGTGCTGCTATTGAAGAATATATTGCTTGGGGTGTAGATCGTATTGTTTTGGCAAGAGAATGTTCTATGGAGATGATTAAAGATATTACAGCAAAATCAAAGAAGCCGATAGAGGCATTCATTCATGGTGGTATGTGCTCAAACTTTTCAGGAAGATGTACGTTAAGTAATGTTATGACATTACGAGATGCGAATCGTGGAGGATGTGCTCAAAGTTGTCGTTGGAAGTATCACTTGTATCAAGAAGATGTTGAATTGTCCGATGAAGAAGTATTGTTTTCAATGTCAAGTAAAGATTTACAAGCTTCTTATTTTATTAAAGATATGATCGATGCTAATGTTGCATCATTAAAAATTGAAGGGCGTATGAAGTCTAATTACTATATTGCAACGGTAGTCAAGACATATCGTAAACTAATTGATGAAATTTATCGTGAGAAAGACATTAGCCAAGAACGTTTGGATTACTATCAAAATGAATTTTCAAAAGCAGAAAATCGTTTAACATGTACAGGATTTTTAGGTGGAATTCCTGATGAACATGCTCATCTATACGATGTCAATGGAAGTGGAGTAACGCATGAATTTATCGGTTATATTTTGGATTATGATGCAGATAGTCAACGAGCAAAAGTAGAAGTACGTAATTATTTCTTGTTAAATGATACGTTAGAAGTATTTGGTCCAAGTATTGATAATCAACGTTTTGTGGCTAGTGATATCATAGATGAAGAAGGGCAAATCGTTGAAGTATGTAATCGACCTATGAGTATTGTATATATCAACACACCATTTCCGGTAGCACAACATGACATGATTAGAAGGGTTATCAAATGATTTTTGAAGGAGCAATTAGTGTAAAATCACTACTAGAACATAATTATCATCAAGTAGTAATGCTATATATGGATAAACAAAAAGATGATCGCAATACTCGATATATCGTTAAGCTGGCAAATCAAAAAGGAATAAAGATAAACTATTGTACAAGAAGTGAAATTGATGCTTTGGCAAGTGGAAAAACACATGGTGGAATTCTTGCGGAAAGTATGCCTCGTACCTATCAAAAGTTTGAAGATATCAAAGGGAATAGAATTGCGTGTATTGATGGTATTGAAGATCCATTTAATCTAGGATATGCGTTTCGCAGTTTGTATTGTTTTGGGTTTTCAGCTGTAATATTAAAGCGTAGAGATTTTGATTCCATCGAACATATTATTTTAAAATCGAGTGCAGGAGCATTTAATAAATTAGCTATTTATTTTAGTGATGATATAACACAAGACTTAACGAAGTTAAAGGCAAAGCAGTATACGATTTTTAGTATGCAAAGAAGTGATCTGGCACAAAGCATCTATGAAACTGAATATACAAAAAAAATGGTGTTAGTTGTTGGTGGAGAAAAAAGAGGGATTGCGAAAGAGGTTTTAGCGCTTAGTGATACGTTAATCTATATTCCATATGGGAATGAATTTAAAAATGCCTTGAATGCAACAAGTGCAATTTCAAGTGTTGCAAGTGAAATTCATCGCCAAGATTTAATAAGAAAATGATATAATCTTATAGTTGGAGGACTATGATATGCAAGCATTTTATATGGCAAGGAAAACCGTGTTGATAAACTATACAAAAGAATATTTTCAAACAAGTGATGAGTTATTATCTTCGGATGGATTTTATGAATTTTTAAACGCTTTTTTACATTCTTTAAAAGAAGAAAATATATCTTTATACCAATGGATTTTAGAAGATCAACAGGAAGAAGATGTTATGATGGAACTTATTAAATTATTAAAGATGATGTTGGTTTTAGAATTGGATGAACTTGACTCACGCTTTTTGAAAAATAAAGTATATTTTAATGAAATAGTGGAATTGGCATATAATTTTTGGCGTAGTATGCAACGTTATTCTATTGTGTTTACAAAAAATGAATCTGGATTACAACTTGCAAACTTTATTGATGCCGATAATCAATTTAATCAAATGGTATTAAATTTTTATCGCTTGATACAACAAAAAGTACAAGGTAGTAAAAATAAAGTGTATCGTCAATTACAAGCAGGTACGAATGCTAGTTTATTGTTAAGAGAATATAGCTGGTATACACCAAGTGAATATAGTGCTTTAAAAGATATTCCATTTATTAATACTATTATGTTACGCACACCGCTCATTATTCATCCTAAAAGTAATAAGCGTTTGGGAATATTTACGGAGACAAAAGTACATCCTATGAGTGAGTTTAATAAAGATGAAGATAAATGGATGTGTTATCCATGTAAAGTTGGAACTCTTTTAACTTATATCTATTTCCATCAAGATTTTACTTCAAGTGTAGTTGGTTTACCAAATTTATTTGAGTTGGCTAGTGATTTTGAATGTATTGATGTTAAACCAGAATGTATTATTCTTTTTGGTAATAAAGATGGTAGTCAAGATACAACTTATTTTTATGATCGAAAGAATGATATTTGGGTTGGGAAAGTATCTTATCAAGATGTCATTGAATATTTTGGCTATTTAAAGAAGATGGCGTTAACCTTACATAATTTAAAAGCCATGCAGAAGGGTTGGTTACCAATTCATGGAGCTATGATTAACTTATATTTGAAAGATGGTCGTAAAAAAGGATTGGTGTTAATGGGAGATTCTGGTGCCGGAAAATCAGAAACGATTGAGGCGATGACCGGGATTGCGAAAGGTGAAATCATTCGTCAAGAGATTATTTTTGATGATATGGGTGTCTTTAAGATTGAAGATGGTAAGGTAGTGGCTTCCGGAACAGAAATAGGGGCTTTTGTACGTTTAGATGATTTGGATAAGGGTACAGCTTACCGTGATATGGATCGTTCCGTTTTCTTTAATCCTGAAAGTCATAATGCTCGTGTTGTAATACCGGTTGCAAATTATCAAAATGTTACGGCATCCCATCAAGTGGATATGTTCCTGTATGCTAATAACTATACAAATAAACGTGGTATACGCCAAGTTACAACGTTGGAAGAAGCGAAGCCTATCTTTGTTGAAGGAAAGCGTTTTGCGTTAGGTACAACTCAAGAAAAGGGATTAAGTACTACTTATTTTGCAAATCCATTTGGACCAATGCAGATGCAGGAAGTATGTAATCCATTA
Organism: Erysipelotrichaceae bacterium OH741_COT-311; assembly: GCA_003858585.1. GTDB lineage: Bacteria > Bacillota_I > Bacilli_A > Erysipelotrichales > Erysipelotrichaceae > RQZE01. The sequence goes on along the minus strand of RQZE01000007.1, from coordinate 67,972 downwards.
ATTGATAAAATGTTTAAAACATTATTTGAAACCAATGTATATGTAGGAGAAACTTATACATGTTTAGGTTTAGAAGATAAGGGTAACAATGGGATTGTAGAATCCTCAAGAATCTTATTTGAAGAAATAAAAGCTTTATAAGACTGGATAAATACCAGTCTTTATTTTATGATAAATAGGGTGATTATATGAAAATAGAATCCTTAACAAATAGTAAAGTAAAGAAGTGGATGAAGCTACATAGTAAAAAAGGGCGTGATGATGCTAGTCAATTTCTTGTTGAAGAACAACATTTAATTGAAGAAGCTTTAGCTAATAATGCCTTAGAAACATTATTATATGTTGATAAAAATGTATTTGATTTTAAAGATAGTATTCAAGTAAGTCAAGCCATTATGGATAAACTGAGTAAACATGTATCTACCATTCATTACTTAGGTGTTGTCAATAAGCCCATCTTACAACATACATCAAATCGAATTTTGCTTTTGGATGGCATACAAGATCCTGGGAATATGGGAACTATTTTAAGAACAGCTATATCGTTTGGCTTTAAAAAGATTTATGCTTCTAAGGATTGTGTAGATGTATATAATGAAAAGTGTATTCGTGCAACACAAGGAGCAATCTTTAAATTAGATATTATTTATCAAGATTTAAATGAAGTAGTCAAGTCATTAAAAGAAGAAGGTTATACCCTTGTTGGAACATCGCTAAAACAGGCAATACCGTTAAAAGAATTAAAACAGCAAGAAAAAATGGCATTTATTTTTGGAAATGAAGGAAATGGTGTACGTGATTCTCTTTTAAAGATGACGGATTGTAATGTTAAAATAGAGATGGAAGCATTTGAATCATTAAATGTCGCTATTGCAGCAGGTATTTTAATGTATGAATGTAGAGGTTAAGTATGTTATTTAAAAAGAAAGAAGTTACCATATATATCCATGGATTTGGATTGCAACGTCAAGATGAAGTTACAGATTTACAGGCATGTTTAAAGCAAGCTAAAATTAATGTCATATCGTTTGATTTATATGATGAGCATAATGATGAAGACTGGTATCATTGGGTAGCTACAGCAGAACAAAAAATTAAAGATTATTTAAAAAAAGGATATCGAGTCAATGTGATTGGATTTTCCATGGGTGGGGTTATTGCATCTTTTTTGGCATCCTATTTAAAGGTACATAAACTTGTTTTATTAGCACCTGCATTTGAATTTTTTGATTTTGAAGCAGGAAGCCGTTTTGTTAATCATTTTTTACATTTAAATCAAGAAGAAAAAGATGAGTATTTAAAAAAACGTATGTTGGATTATCAGTATTTTATTTCATTTCAAGAATTAGTAAAGCGTTTAAAAGTTTCGATTAAGAAAGTTTCTTGTCCACTTTTAATTTTACAAGGTACGGAAGATGAATATGTACCAAACAAAGCAAGCTTGTATGCTTATGAAAGTTGTCAAAGCAAAGAAAAATATTGCTATTTCTTGCCAAAAGCGATGCATGAATTGCATCGTTATGAAGATAGCGAAAAAGCTAATGTATTAATTAAATTATTCCTTAAAGATAAATTTCAAAACAAAAAGGTCTAACGACCTTTTTATTATTCTCCAATATATGCCTTTCTTAAAATTTCCATTAATTCTTTTACCATAGGTATACGTGGGTTTGCAGGAGAACATTGATCTTCATATGCTAGATAAGCAATTTTTTCTAAACTGTTTTCCCAAGCTTTTTCATCAATACCTTGTTCTTTGAATGACATTTTAACGCCAACTTCTTTAGCAAGATTTGCTACAGCTTGTGCATAAGATTCTACACCTTCTGCTGGTGTATTAGCTTTTAAGCCTAATAGTTTAGCAATGTCTTGATATTTAACATCAGCTTTATAGTAGTTGTATTTTGGCCAGATACCTGGTTTTTCAGGTTTAGAACCATTGTAACGAATTACATGAGGCATTAATACAGCATTTGTTCTACCATGTGTTGTATGGAATTCAGCACCAATCTTATGTGCTAATGAGTGATTCACACCTAAGAATGCATTGGCGAATGCCATACCAGCAAGAGTTGCAGCATTATGCATTTTCTCACGAGCTTCAGGATCGTTTTTACCGTTTGCTACTGCTCTTGGTAAGTATTCAAATACCATCTTAATTGCCTGAAGTGCTAAACCATCTGTATAATCACTTGCTAATGTTGAAACATAAGCTTCTGTAGCATGTGTTAATACGTCTAAACCTGTATCAGCTGTAATAAAGCCAGGCAAGTTTGTTGTTAATGATGGATCTACGATTGCAACTGTTGGTGTTAATGAATAGTCCGCTAATGGATATTTTTTACCTTCAGCACGATCTGAAATAACTGCAAATGGAGTTACTTCACTACCTGTACCTGAAGTTGTAGGAATACATACTAATTTTGATTTCTTACCTAATTCTGGATATTTAAATGCACGTTTACGAATATCCATGAATTTTTGTTTTAAATCATCGAAGTTTACATCTGGTTGTTCATAGAATAGCCACATACCTTTAGCAGCATCCATTGGAGAACCACCACCTAAGGCAATAATTGTATCTGGTCTAAATGCTTCCATTAATTCTACACCACGTTTTACTGTTGTAATATCTGGATCTGGTTCCACATCACAGAACAATTGAACTTGTACTTTGTTTCTTCTTAATTCTAATTGGTCGGTAACACGACTTACAAAACCTAAATCTACCATTGAACGGTCTGTAACAATAAATACTCTGTGTACATCACGCATATCTTGTAGATATTCGATTGAATCTCTTTCAAAGTAAATCTTCGAAGGAATTTTAAACCATTGCATATTATTTCTCCTTTTACCAATCTTTTTAATGTTTAATAAGTTGATTGCACTAACATTATCAGATACTGAGTTATGTCCATAAGATCCACAACCTAATGTTAAAGAAGGAATGAATGAGTTATAAACATTACCAATTCCACCAAATGTACTTGGAGAATTCCAAATAATACGACATGCTTTTATGCGTTTACCAAATTCTTTTGCTAATTCTGCATTTTCAGTATGAATTGCAGCAGAGTGACCGATACCATCAAACATAACCATTTGATCTGCTTTCTTTAAACCATCTTCAATCGATTCTGCTTTTAATAAAGCTAAAACCGGAGATAATTTTTCACGTGTTAGTGGTTCATCAACACCAACTTCTTTACATTCTGCAATTAAGATACTTGTTTTTTCATTCACTGTAAATCCAGCTTGTTGAGCAATCCAATAAGCACTTTTTCCAACTACAGCTGGATTTAATTTTGCATTTTTAACATCTTTTGAATAAGCTTCTACTCCAAAGATGAATTTTTCTAATAATGCTTTTTCTTTTTTATTTACAAAGTAAACATTGTAGTTACTAAATTCTTTTTTCGCATTGTCATAGATTTCTTTATCTACGATACATGCTTGTTCACTTGCACAAATCATACCGTTATCAAAAGCTTTTGATAAAACAATATCGTTGATTGCTTGTTTTAGGTTTGCTGTTGTTTCAACATAAGCTGGAACGTTTCCTGCTCCAACCCCTAATGCAGGTTTACCACAAGAGTAAGCTGCTTTTACCATGGCATTACCACCGGTAGCAAGAATTGTTGCAACATCAGGGTGATTCATTAAGGCACTTGTTGCTTCCATAGAAGGGAATTCAATCCATTGGATACAGTTTTTAGGAGCACCAGCTGCAATCGCTGCATTGTATACTACTTTCGCTGCTTCTACAGAACACTTTTGTGCAGAAGGGTGGAAACCGAAAATAATTGGATTACGTGTTTTTAAACAAATCAATGCTTTAAAGATTGTAGTTGATGTAGGGTTTGTAACCGGTGTTACCCCAGCAACAACACCAACCGGTTCTGCAACGTATGTTAATCCTTTTACCGGATCTTCATCGATGATACCAACTGTCTTTAAGTGACGCATATGATTTACAACGTATTCACATGCAAATAAGTTTTTAGTTGCCTTATCTTCGAATACACCACGTTTTGTTTCATCTATTGCAAGCTTTGCAAGTGTACCATGTTGATCAAGAGCAGCAACAGAACATTTTGCAACGATATAATCAATTTTTTCTTGATCGAAGTGTGCATATTCATCAAGAGCAATTAAAGCCTTTGCAACTTTCTCATTTACTTCCTTAACATTTGTTGGTCCTACAACTTCATTTGCAGGTTTTGTAGCTAGTTTTTTATCTTCTTTTTTTGCAACCATACTTACCTCCGTTGTGATAAATTTCACTTAGTACATTAACTATATTAACAGATAAAAAAAAGAAGTCAATAGTAAAAAACAACTTTTTCACAAGTAATCGCTTTCATGGTGAAGGGATTTGAATATTTAATATAAAATCACAAATTTATGTTCCTGTTTTTGAAATGGAACTTCTTTTAAACGGTAGTTTGTAACATGTATAAATTGATTTCCTTTAAGAATGATATCTAGTGTATGATTAATGTTTTCTTGTTTCCCTTGCAAGTAGCAGGCAACCATACCATTATCTAAGTTTTGAACTGTTCCGGTTAATTGATGACGGATTGCTATCATTGCTACAAAACTACGAAAACCAACTTGTTGTACACGTCCTTCAAATAAGATGTAATATCGTTTCATAAGTTTCCTCTATATAGATATTATAGAATAAAACCACTTTTCTTTAAATACTCCGGTAGATATGATACTATTACACCGTAAGAAACAAAGGAGAAGATTATGTATTTTAATCAACCAAAAGAAAAAGTAGTAGCGCAGTTTCAAAGTGATGTAAATACAGGTTTAACAAGTTATCAAGTTGCTGATTTACAGAAGAAATATGGATGGAATGAATTAACACAAAAAAAAGCTACCCCATTTTATGTAAAGTTTTTATTGAAGTTTAAAGATTATTTGATGATTTTATTAATTCTTGCTGCTGTAATATCTATGATTGTAGATCCTCATGAATGGGTAGAAAGCTTAATTATTTTTATTGTTGTTATTTTTAATGCATTTCTAGGCGCTTATCAAGAAAACAATGCTGAAAAATCATTGGAAGCCTTAAAAAAAATGTCGTCACCGACAGCAAAAGTTATTCGTGATGGCATAAAAATGGAAATACCTTCAAAAGAAGTTGTTGTTGGGGATATTTTTGAAATCATGGCAGGAGATTTTATACCTACGGATGGTAGAATTTTACAGTCTTTTAATTTACAAGTAGATGAATCGGCTTTAACAGGAGAATCTTTACCAGTAAATAAGATAGAGAATGTGATTGAAAAGGAAAAACTTCCACTAGGGGATCAAAAAAATATGGTATTTGCATCAACGGTAAGTACTTATGGTAGAGCCATTGCCATAGCTACAAGCATTGGTATGGATAATCAAGTAGGTAAGATTGCAGATATGTTAAATCGTGCTGAAAGCGAAGAAACACCATTACAGTTAAAACTAAAACAGATTTCTAAATTAATCGGCTACATGTGTTTGGTTATTTGTGCAATTGTTTTTGGTTTGGAATTAGTTTCAGGTTTAGGTATTTTAGATGCGTTTAAGACATCAGTAGCTTTAGCGGTTGCTGCGGTCCCGGAAGGATTAGCGACGGTTGTAACGATTGTTTTAGCCATTGGTGTAAAAAAGATGGCAAGTCAAAATGCGATAATTCGTACACTTGCTTCAGTAGAAACATTAGGATCTTGTTCAATCATTTGTTCAGATAAAACAGGAACTTTAACTCAAAATAAAATGACAGTTGTAAAAACATATCAAAATGATAAAGGGATTGAAGATTTTGCAACAACTAATACAGATGTAAAAGAGATGATTACTTATTTTGCATTGTGCAGTGATGGTCAGGTTAAAGAAGAAGCAAGCAAGTTACATATGATTGGTGATCCAACAGAAACTGCTTTAGTGTATGCTTTATATCAATATGGAATTACAAAAGAATCATTAAATTCTATTTATAAACGTGTAGATGAAGTTGCTTTTGATTCTTCAAGAAAGATGATGAGTGTTTTCTTTCAAACAGAACATGGAGTATTACAATTAACAAAAGGTGCTCCAGATGTTGTAATTTCTAGATGTAAAGAAGAGTTGTTCGATGCACTACAAGCTAATGAAACAATGGCGAATCAAGCGTTACGTGTACTAGCGTTAGGAATTAAACAGTATGAAGTAATGCCTGAAGTGATTGATGAATCGGTAGAACATGATTTAACGTTTGTTGGTTTAGTAGGTATGATTGATCCACCTCGATTGGAAGTAAAAGATGCGATTGCTCAAGCAAAAAGTGGTGGTATTAAAACAATTATGATTACAGGAGATCACCTAACAACAGCCAAAGCGATTGCAGCTGATTTAGGAATTTTTAATGAAGGAGATCATGCGATTACTGGGCAGCAGTTAGATGAAATCAGTGATGAAGCGTTGTTAGAAGAAATTAAACATATTACGGTGTATGCTCGTGTTGCACCGGAACATAAAGTGCGTATTGTGAATACATGGCAAAAACTACAACAAGTAGTAGCGATGACAGGAGATGGAGTGAATGATTCTCCAGCATTAAAGAGTGCAGATATTGGTTGTGCCATGGGAATTACCGGAACTGATGTTTCTAAAAATGCTGCAGATATGATTTTAACAGATGATAACTTTGCGACGATTATTGCTGCGGTAAAACAAGGTCGTGGTATTTATGCCAATATCAAAAAAGATGTTCAATTCTTATTATCTAGTAATATCGGAGAAGTCATTACCATCTTTTTAGCAAGTCTTTTAGGGTTAATACCGGGCTTAAATATGGGAATTCCATTACTTCCAATTCATTTATTATGGGTAAACTTAATTACGGATTCACTACCGGCTTTTGCCATTGGTATGGAACAACCTGAAAATGTCATGCATCAAAAGCCACGTCCTAAAAATGAATCTTTCTTTGCTGGCGGTTTAGGCTTTACAATTATTTGGCAAGGAATTATGATAGGCTTAATTACGTTATCTGCGTATATGTATGGATTACAAACATCACATGCAGTAGCGATGACTATGGCATTTGTAACATTATCGTTAGGTCAATTGGTACATTCATTTAATGTGAAGTCAGAAAAAAGTATATTAAATAAAACTATGTTTAATAATAAATATTTAATCTATGCTTTTGTAGTGGGTGTCCTTTTACAAGTTATGATTATTAATATTCCATTTTTATCAAATTTATTTAGCTTAACATCTTTATCTATGACTAATTTATTAGTATCAATTGGGCTTGCATTTTTACCATTAGTGATTGTAGAAATTGCAAAATGGCTCAAATATAAAGCATAGACAATAGTTGCATTTAAAAGGTATTAATTATATAATTTCATTGATAAACTTTGATTGTAGAAGTAGTAGTAAATTAACTATTTTAAGAGAGGAATCGGTTGGTGCAAGATTTCATTAGTGATTTATGAATTCGCCTACATAGTGAATTTAATACATTCCGGGTCGTTCCGTTATCTACAATAAAGTGCATGTTATATGAATTAGGATGGTACCACGCTAGTCGTTCCTTTGGAATGACTTTTTATTTTAGGAGGAAAGTATGGAGAAAATACAGCAACTTAAACAGCAAGCGATAGATTTCATTGAATCAGCAAAACAAGTAGAAGAAGTCAATCAAATACGTATTGAGTATTTAGGTAAAAAAGGTCATGTTGCTAACTTGATGAATTTAATGAAAGAATTACCGAATGAAGAAAAACCAAAACTTGGAGCAAAAGTGAATGAATTAAAACAAGAATTGACAGCACGTATTGATGAAAAGATGATGATCTTAAAACAACAAGCGATGCTGGAAAATCTTGAAAAAGAAAAGATTGATATTACATTGCAAGGTTATCAAAGTACATTAGGTACGATTCATCCTTTAACCATGATTACACAAGAAATCGAAGATTTATTCTTAGGGATGGGTTATCAAGTAGCGGAAGGACCGGAGATTGAATTAGATATTTATAACTTTGAAAAAGCAAATACGCCTAAGAATCATCCGGCTCGTGATATGCAAGATACGTTTTATATTAATCCGGAAGTATTGTTAAGAACGCATACAACAGCGATACAAATGCGTGAGTTAGAAAAGGCAAATGGTAAGTTGCCGATTAAATTAATTTGTCCTGGGAAAGTGTATCGTCGTGATGATGATGATGCGACACATTCACATCAATTTATGCAAGCAGAAGGCTTAGTAGTTGGTAAAAACATTACATTAAGTGATTTAAAAGGAACATTGCAATACATGGCAAATCACTTATTTGGACAAGGACGTACCATTCGTTTTAGACCTTCTTACTTTCCATTTACAGAGCCTTCAGTAGAAGTTGATGTTTCATGTCATATCTGTAATGGACAAGGGTGCAATGTTTGTAAATCAACAGGATTTATTGAGGTGTTAGGTGCAGGTATGGTGCATCCAAATGTTTTAAAAGCAAATGGTTTTGATCCGGAAGTGTGTAGCGGATTTGCCTTTGGAATTGGTTTGGAACGTGTTGCAATGTTGAAATATGGTATTGATGATATACGTAATTTTTATATCAATGATATTCGTTTCTTAAAAATGTTCCATCGTTTTGATTAAGGAGAAAAACAATGAAATATAGTTATAATTGGTTAAAAGAATATGTCGATTTAAAAGATATTAATGTGTATAATCTTGCGGAAAAGATGACAGCAGCCGGTATGGAAGTAGAAGCGATTACGCCACTTGCCAGTGGAACCAACTTAGTGATTGGAGAAATTATAGATTGTCAAAAACATCAAGATTCTGATCATCTTCATGTATGTAAGGTAGATATTAAAGAAGAAGTCTTACAAATTGTTTGTGGTGCAAAAAATGCTCGTACTGGCTTAAAGGTTATTGTGGCTAAAGTTGGAGCAAAATTACCGAATATTGAAATTAAAAAGGCAAAATTAAGAGGTGTAGAATCGTTTGGTATGCTATGTTCATTAAAAGAATTAGGTGTAAATACAAAATATCTAAGTGAACATCAACTATCAGGTATTGAAGAATTACCGGAAGATGCTTTGGTAGGGAATTCGAATGTATTAGAATATTTAGGTTATGATGATTTTATTATTGATGTAGGACTTACTCCAAATCGAAGTGATTGTAATGGTATTTTTAATATGGCAAAGGAAATTGGAGCGATTTTAAATCGTAAAGTAATGCTTCCCTCATTAAGTATGACTGAATATGAAGCTAAATCAACATTTAAAGTAGATGTTCTTACAGAGGCATGTCATAATTTTTTAGCTAAGGTAATTCATCATGTTGAAATAAAAGAATCTCCACTATGGATGAAGCGTCATCTTGAAGCGGTAGGGATTAAATCAATTAATAACATTGTCGATATTTCTAACTATGTAATGTTAGAAACGGGACAACCTTTACATTTTTATGACTTAAATATCATACACGATCATCTTGTTGTAAAAGATGACTATAGTGGAATTTATACAGCATTAGATGGGAATTCATATCAAATTGAAAAAGAAGATATTATGATTTTTAATCAAAATAAACCTGTTGGTATTGCAGGGATTATGGGTGGAAATGATAGTAAAATTACGATGGATACAAAAGGAATTGTCATAGAAGCTGCCTCGTTTCATTCAGTAAACATTCGTAGAACAAGCAAGCGTTTAAATCTTTTTACAGAATCATCAACGAGATTTACAAAAGGGATTGATATACAGGCACTAAATAAAGCGATGTTACGAAGTGTGGATCTATTGGTGAAGTATGCCGGAGCTAAAGAAATAGAAGAAACCGTTTGGTTTAAACAAGATTGTTTTACTCCTACTATGATTGAAACAGATTTAACATATATAAATGGTTTATTAGGGACAAGTTTTTTAAAAGAAGAAGTGCATCGTGTTTTAGAGGCTTTAGATTTCTATCCACAATGGAACCAAGAAGTTGTAACTTGTAAGATACCAAGTTATCGAAGTGATATCAAGCTTCCGGCAGATATTGCAGAAGAAGTAATTCGTTTAATTGGATTTGATTCCTTACAAGCGACAATGCCGACAATGGAAGCAACAGTTGGTTTATTAAATAAGAAACAACAAAATCGTCGTTTGATTCGTAACTTTTTAGCAAGTAGCGGTCTTAATGAAATAGTCACATATACCCTTATTAATCAAGAGTATGCAAGTCATAATGTATTACCATTTGATGATACGGTTGCTTTATTGTCTCCTATGTCAAATGAACGTAAATTTATTCGCAATTCACTTATTAATAGTGTGTTAGAATGTGCAAACTATAATGTCGCACGTAAGAACAATAATGTTAATCTTTTTGAAATATCGAATGTATATGGAACAACAAAAGTGAAAGAGCGTTTAGCTATTTATTTAAGTAATTACTTACATCAATCTCGTTTATTTAAGATGGAAGTTAAAGTTGATTTTTATGTCTTAAAAGGACTACTTGTTAACTTATTTAAAAAAATGGGGTATGAAGCACATCGTGTAAGCTTTAAAGTTGATCAGCAAATTGATGTTAATATCTTTCATCCATATCGCGTGTGTAATGTTTATGTCGATGATGTTGTAGTTGGATGTTTTGGTCAAATTCATCCGGAATATGCAAGTCAATTTGATCTTGAAGAAGTATACTATGCTGAAATCAACTTAGATGATCTATATAAAATTAAAACGGATAAAGTACAATTTAAAGCAATTGATAAATATCCAAGTGTAAAACGTGATATTGCCCTTGTTTGCAAAGATGAAGTAAGTGCAAAAGATCTGATGAATTGTATCAAGATTCATGATTATGTTTGTGATGTTGAAATATTTGATATCTATCGAGGAAGCCATGTTGAAGATGGATATAAGTCAGTTGCCATTGCATTAACATATCAGGCAAATGATCATACTTTACAAGAAGAAGAAATCAATGAAGTTCACAATCAAATTCTAGAGAATTTAAAACATAAAGTGAATGCTGTGTTAAGAGGTTAATTATGTTAAAAGATAATAATATTTTACTTGGAAAAGCAAATGATTTAGAAATCGTGATGCAGTTAAACAAAATGAATCGTCATGGTATTATTGCTGGAGCAAGTGGTACAGGGAAAACTATTACTTTAAAAGTAATTGCAGAATCCTTATCTAAGGCAGGGATTCCAACGTTTATTGCAGATATTAAGGGTGATTTAAGTGGAATGGTGCTACCCGGACAAGCTGAGAAGGTTGCTGGTCGTTTGGAATCAATGGGAATACAGGAATTTCCGTTTGAAGCATTTCCAGTTCGTTTCTACGACATTTATCAAGAAAAAGGACATCCAATTCGTACTACCGTATCACAAATGGGTCCATTGCTTTTAAGTCGTATTTTAAACTTATCAGAAGCACAAACAGGGATTCTTAATATTGCCTTTAAAATTGCAGATGATAAGCAATTAGAACTAATTGATATTAAAGATTTAAAGTCTATGTTGCAATTTATTAGTGATCATGCCGGTGAATATACCCTTGAGTATGGTAATATCTCAAAGCAAAGTGTAGGTGCCATTTTAAGACAGCTTTTAGTGTTACAACAAGAAGGTGGAGACTTATTTTTTGGACAACCTGATTTAAATATTAATGATTGGTTGGCAACAGAACAACAAAAAGGTGTTATGAATATCTTACATTGTGATCGTCTTTTCTTAAGTCCTACACTTTATTCAACCTTTTTATTGTGGATGCTTGGAGAATTGTATGAAACACTACCGGAAGTAGGAGATTTAGAAAAACCTAAAATGGTCTTCTTCTTTGATGAAGCACATTTACTTTTTGATGATGCACCAAAAGTATTAATGAATAAAATTGAACAAATTGTTAAGTTGATACGTTCAAAAGGAATTGGTATTTTCTTTATCACGCAAAGTCCGACTGATATTCCAAATGCAGTCTTAGCACAATGTTCAAATCGAATCCAACATGCTTTGCGTGCTTATACACCAAGTGAAATAAAGGCAGTAAGACTAGCTGCAGAATCATTTAGAAGCAATCCGGATTTAGATACGATTGAAACCATTTCAAATATGTCAACAGGCACGGCATTGGTTTCTGTTTTAGATGCCGGTGGTGCACCAACAGTAGTTCAAAAGACTAAGATTTTACCTCCGTCCAGTTATATGGGTATGATTGATGATCAAACTAGAAATCAAGTAATTAAGCAAAGTAGCCTTTATGGTAAGTATGAAACAACCGTTGATAATGTAAGTGCGTATGAAAAAATCACGCATTTAAAAGAAAAAATTGCGTTTGAAAAAGAAAAAGAGGAACTTGCTGCTCAAAGAGAAAAAGAGGCTGAAAAAGTTCGTAAAGAAAAAGCAAGAACAAGTAAAACAACATCAACAACTAGACGTAGAAAAAGTGCGCTGGATAAAACAATCGATACAACAATGAACACAATTGGTAGAGAAACAGGAAAGGCTATTTTTAGAGGAATTCTAGGAATGTTTAAAAAATAATAATTTATATAGAATTATTTTTTAAATGTGATAAAATAACTATGCATTAAAAAAGGAGAAATAAGATGAAGAAGTTATTCGTTATTGCAATTGCATTTTTAATGAGTTTATCTTTAGTTGCTTGTAATACAAGTACTAAAAAAGAAATTTCATTTAAAGCTGGTACTTACACAGCTGAAGCATTTGGGTTTAATAAAGAAACTCCAATTAGCGTTGAAGTAGTTACAAGTGATAGTGCAATTGAATCAGTAAAAGTATTGTCACACAAAGAAACAGATGGTATTGGTTCAGTAGCTGCTGAAAAATTACCACAACAAATTGTTGATACACAATCGGTAGACATTGACATTATCAGTGGAGCAACAATGTCAAGTGAAGCTATTGTTGAAGCTGTAACACTTGCTTTAAAACAAGCAGGAGTAGACGCTAAAAAATTAGTGAAAAAAGAAAGCAATAAAAAAGAAGCACAAGTAATTGATGCTGATGTATTAGTAATCGGTGCTGGTGGAGCTGGTTTATCAGCTGCAATTGAAGCAGCTGATGCTGGTAAAAAAGTTGTTATTTTAGAAAAAACAGCAATTACAGGTGGTAATACTACAAGAAGTACTGGTGGTATGAACGCTGCAAAAACTGTGAATCAAGATCAAAATACATTTGAAGAAGGAAGCAGTTTAGAAAAGAAATTAGAAACAGCAAAAGAAAAATATCCGGAATTATCTGAATTAATTGCTACAGTTGAAAAACAATATCAAGATTATTTAGCAAACCCTCAAGGATATTTTGATTCAACAGAATTATTCATGTTAGACACTTTAGTTGGCGGTAAAAATGTAAACAATCCTGAATTAGTTAAAGTGTTGGTTGAAAATTCTGCTGAAACAGTAGAATGGTTAAAAGCAAACGGTGCTGATTTATCTTCAGTATCTAGCTTTGGTGGTGCAAGTGTAAAACGTATTCACCGTCCGGTGAATGCGGAAGGTAAAACAATTGCGGTAGGTTCTTACCTTGTTCCGATTTTAACAGAAGTTGCAACTAAAAAAGGCGTTGAAATTATTTATGATGCTCAAGTTACTGAATTATTAGTAAATGAAGGTGTTGTAGTAGGTGCTAAATCAGATACTTATACAGTAAATGCAAAATCAGTTGTTATTGCAACAGGTGGTTTTGGTGCTAATATTGAAATGGTTACAAAATTCAAACCAGAATTAAAGGGATTTGTTACAACCAACTCACCTGCAATCACTGGTGATGGTATCGTCTTTGCACAAGCAATTGGTGCTAATGTAGTGGATATGGATCAAATCCAAATTCACCCTACAGTAGAACAAAATAGCTCAGGATTGATTACGGAAGGTTTACGTGGCGATGGTGCAATCTTAGTTAACTCAGAAGGGAAACGTTTCGTTGATGAAGTTGGAACACGTGATGCTGTTTCAGCTGCTGAAGTTGCTCAACCGGGTGGATTTGCATACTTAATCATTGACCAAAGAATGGTTGATTCTTCAAGTGTAATTGCAAGTTACATTTCAAAAGGTTATACAGTGACTGGAGAAACGTTAGAAGATTTAGCGAAAGTTATTGAAGTAGATGCAGAAAACTTAAAAGCTACATTAGAAACATGGAACCAAGCAGTAGAAGCGAAAAATGATGCTGAATTTAATCGCACATCATTTGCTGAAAAATTAGATACAGCTCCATACTATGCAATTAAAGTTGCTCCTGGTGTTCACCATACAATGGGTGGATTACAAATCAATGCAAATGCAGAAGTATTAAATACAAATGGAGAGGTAATCAAAGGCTTATATGCTGCTGGTGAAGTTACTGGTGGTGTGCATGGGGCAAATCGTTTAGGTGGTAATGCTGTTGCAGATATTATCGTATTTGGACGCATTGCTGGTAAAAATGCTGCAGCATCTGCAAAATAAAAAATAAACACTTTACTTCATTGTAAGGTGTTTTTTAATAGTATTTTGATTAATATAAATGAACTTCCTTTTTAACATGAAGTTCATTTTATTTATAATTACTTTGTTGTCTTTTTCAAGATATGATAAAATAAACGAAGGAGTTAAATTATGAAAAAAGAGTTAAATACAAAGCTTTTAAAGTGGATTAATGAACCAAAGTATTATGTGATTGATGCAAGTAAAGTCATCATTGGTACTGAACCTTATACTAATTTATGGCATAATACAAATGGAAATCAAATCTTTAATAGTGCCCATTGTTTAGTGTTTGATATTCAAAGAGATTTTACATTTACCGTGAAGGTAGAATATCATTTTAATAAACGTTTGGATCAGTGTGGTATCCTTTTAATGAAAGATGAACATAACTATTTAAAAGTAGATATTGAACATAAAAATGAAGAGATTTCTTTTTTAACTTCAACATTAACCTTAAATGCCTATTCTGATATGGCAAGCGGAAATTTAGCGAATGGTATCGAAACAATGTATTTTCGACTAAGTAGACGAGATAACGATTTTTTAGTTGAAAATTCATACGATGGAAAGAAGTTTAAGCGCATGCGTATCTGTCATTTAGATGGAACAAATTTTAAGTTAGGTATTTATGCATGTAGTCCATTGGATTCAAGTTTTGATGCGATTTTTCAAAATTTATATTTAGAAGAATGTATATGGAAAAAGGGGGATTTATGAAAGCCGTTGATCGTTTAATAAACTATGTAAAAATTGAAACAACATCTAATCCAGAAAGTAACACTAGTCCAACAAGTGAAAATCAATTTGATTTGGCTCGTGTTTTAAAAGAAGAACTCATAGAATTAGGTGTAGAAAAAGTTATTTTAACAGATACTTGTTATGTCTATGCGTTTATTCCAAGTAATGTAAATATTCCTACAGATAAAATAGGATTGATTGCGCACATGGATACTGCACCGGATTTTTCAGGTAAAAATGTAAATCCGAGAATTGTCGAAAAGTATGATGGTAGTGATATTCTTTTAAATAACCAAAGAGTATTGTCAAAACAACGTTTTACACAGTTGGAAGAATTAATTGGACACGACTTATTGGTAACGGATGGAACAACACTGTTAGGAGCAGATGATAAGGCAGGAATTAGCGTAATTATGACACTGGTAGAATATATTATGTCACATCCTGAATTTAAACATGGAGACATTCGTATTGCTTTTACTCCAGATGAAGAAGTGGGAAAAGGGGCTGATCATTTTGATGTTAAATTGTTTGATGCAGATTATGCCTTTACTTTTGATGGAGGACATGGAGATGATTTAAGTTATGAAACGTTCAATGCTGCAAGTGTAGATATTGAAATTGAAGGATTATCTGTTCACCCAGGTAGTGCAAAAGGTCGTATGATTAATGCTTCTTTAATTGGTTGTGAATTTATTTCAATGTTGCCGGTCTTTGATCGACCTGAATTTACAGAAGGAAAAGAAGGATTCAATCATTTAACTGATTTTAATGGAGATGTAAGTTATTGTAAATTACAATATATTGTTCGTAATCATGATATGGATGTGTTTAATCGACAATTAGCTTTATTTGAAAAGATTAAGACATTTATTAATGAAAAATATAATCAAGAGCTTGTTAAAATTTCTACGAACATTCAGTACAACAATATGTATGAAGTTTTAAAAGACCACATGCATATTGTAAATAAAATGCAAGATGCAATGCTTGCGGTAGGTATTACACCAAAAATAGAAGCTATTCGTGGTGGTACAGATGGCTCACGTTTAACATTTATGAATCTTCCGTGTCCAAACGTTGGATGTGGTGGTGGGAATTTTCATGGTCCTTATGAGTATTGTTCAATTACAGACTTAAATAGAGCAGTGGAAGTCGCAAAACATCTAGTGAGTGTAAAAGGAGAATAAAAATGATATATACATGTACTTTGAATCCTTCATTGGATTATTATTTAGAGTTTGATAAACCATGTAAGCTGAAAATTACAAACCGAAGCAATTTAGAATATTATGAAGCAGGTGGTAAGGGAATTAATGTTTCCATTGTTTTAAATAATCTTATGGTTCCAACACGTGCGTTAGGTTTTTTAGGTGGTTTTACCAGTGATTTTTATTTATCACTTTTACAACGTTATGAGTATTTACAGCCATCATTTACAACGATTGAAGGACATACCCGTATTAATATTAAAATAAAAGATTCACAGGAAACAGAATACAATGCCAAAGGTCCAGTTATTTCATATCAAAATTTTCAATCTTTAATGAAAAAAATTGAACGTATTGATGAAGGTGATATTTTTATATTAAGTGGATCCATTCCGGAAAGTATTTTAGAATATGTTGAAGAAATTATTAAAACTTTAAAAGAAAACAACGTTCCTTTTGTACTGGATACAAATCCAACCATAACAAGTCAATTGTTAAAATATCAACCATTATTAATTAAACCAAATATCAAAGAACTTGAAGAACTGGTGCAACATGTAGTAGTTGATCAAGCTGAGATTGTAAAATATGCCAAGATGTTAGTCGAGGAGGGAGCCATCAATGTAATTGTATCATTGGGTGAAGAAGGTAGTATTATGGTCAATCAAAATGGTGCCTATTATTCAAATACCATTCATAATGAAGTAATTTCTTCAACAGGAGCTGGAGATTCTATGGTGGCAGGTTTTGTTTTTAGTTTAAATCGTGGTGCCAATGTAGTTGATGCCTTTAAGTATGCAAATTGTTGTGGGTTAGCGACAACTTTTTCAAAAGGATTAGCAACAAGAGAAAAAATAGAACAATATTTTAATTTAATAGAAATAGAAAAGATAGAGGATATCCAATGAACAAGATAATATGTAGCTTACTTGTTAGTTTATTACTTCTTGCAGGTTGTAGTGAAAAAGTAACCAAGCTAAATGTATCACTAACAAGCTTAGATTCTGTAGATGTTGATATGAGCAGTTATCATAATATGAGTGTTTCTAAACATGTATTTAAAAAAGTAACTTTTGGACAAGCGAACAAATTATATGCTGGCGAAAATAATTCAGGGGGCAGTGCTGTTGTTGTTTATGGTTATCCAGGATGTCCATTTTGTCAACAAGCTATGCATGTATTAAATGATGCAGCAGAAACATTAGGTATTTATGTTTATTACGTAGAAGCAACTCAAGAATATGAAGGGAAACAAGCAGATATAGATACTTTAATGAGTTTGATTTCAGAGTATTTACTGAAAGAAAATAAAAGTGATCAACTTTATGTACCACAAGTATTTGTCATTAAAAATGGAGAGATTGTAGGATCACATTTATCATTAGTGAATAGTTATCGTGGTGGTAATTTATCGGATGGTCAATATAAAGAGTTGAAAAATATTTATATACGTATTATGAAAAAATTAAGTGATTAAAAGGAGATTGTAAGATGAAACAAGTAAAGTTATTTTATTTGAGAATGTGCCCTTATTGTTTAAAGGCTTTAAAGTATTTAGAAGAATTAAAGAAAGAAGAACGTTATAAAGATATTGAAATTGAGATGATTGAAGAAAACAAACATCCTGAAATTGCTGATCAATATGATTATTTTTATGTACCAACATTTTATGTTGATGAAGTAAAAGTATTTGAAGGAAAACCAACTTTAGAAGATATTAAACGTGTGTTAGAACAATCGTTATAAAGATATGTTTAAAAGTAGAGTTTCTTTAACAAATACATTGTATTTACAAGAAATTTATGTTGATGATAAGTCAATTGATTTTTATATTTGTTTAAATGAGAAACGTATAGGTAAAATTGATTTGCGTTTTACGATGGATGATGACATGTATTATTTTGGACAAGTAGGTTATTCAATTGATCAACGGTATCGAGGACATAATTATGCATACTATGCTTGTCAGATTCTTTTTCAATTAGCAAGAGATAAATACAAGATGCATAGTTTAATTATTACTTGTAGTCCGAATAATATTGCATCTTTAAAAACACTTCAGAAATTAAAAGGAACATTACTTGAAAAAGTAAGAGTTCCCATTCATCATGAATTGTTTCGAAGAAATGAAACAGAGAAATATATATTCGCATTTAAACTTTAGAGGTAACTATGAGAAGGTTAAAGTTGTTAATTTTTAATCGTTTGATTTTTGTAGGTATCATTATTATGATACAACTTTATTTTCTAATGAAGATATTTTATTCTACTTTAGAATATAGTGTCATCCTGCAACAATCACTATTGTTTTTAAGTGTTGTTATGGTTATTTATATTTTAAATAAAAAAGATAATCCTTCCTTTCAACTTGCGTGGTGTATTTTGATTTTAGCATTACCTCTTTTTGGTGGGGTTGCATATTTGTTATTTGGTGGTAAAAAAATTCCGAAGATGCTGCGCAATGAAATGACAAAATCAATTCATGAATCCAATGCGATGTTGAATCGTGATAAAAATCTACAAAGTGCTATTAAAACGTATGATGAAGATGTAGCTGTTTTATTTAATTATGTTCAAAATTGTGGGTATTATCCGTATTATGATAAAACACAAAGCCAGTATTATCCAAGTGGTGAAGCAGTCTTTGAAGTAATCTTAAAAGATTTAAAACAAGCAAAACATTTTATTTTTCTTGAGTTTTTTATTATTAAAGAAGGTAAGATGTGGAATAAAATATTAGAAGTTTTACAACAAAAAGTACAGGAAGATATTGAAGTATATGTCATGTATGATGATGCAGGATGTGTACAAACTTTACCATATCGTTATGAAGAGTATTTGAATCAATTGGGTATTAAGTGTGTTATTTTTAATAAGCTTGAAGCTCGTTTGGCCATTAAGATGAATAATCGAGATCATCGTAAACTTATTGTTATTGACAATCAAATTGCTTATTTTGGTGGTATTAATCTATCGGATGAATATATCAATGAGTGGAAACGATTTGGATATTGGAAAGATAGTGCAATTCGTATTGAAGGGAAAGCTGTTTGGAGTGCAACTGTAATGTTTATACAGTTTTATAATGCGATTGCTAAACGTAAGCTGATATATCAAGATTTCAAGATTCCATGTATGGAAAATGAAAGTGAACAATTTATTTTACCATTTTCAGATAGTCCTACGGATGATGAACAAATTGGTAAGAACATACATATAAATTTAATCAACAAAGCTAAGAAGTATATTTATATTCATACACCCTATCTAATTATTGATTACGATATGACAATGTCATTGACACGTGCCAGTAAAAATGGAGTTGAAGTGATTATCACCACACCTGCAATTCCGGATAAAAAATATGTTTTTGCAATAACACGGAATAACTATCAAAAACTATTAAAGGCAGGTGTTAAGATTTATGAATTTACACCGGGTTTTTTACACTCTAAAAATTTTGTGTGTGATGATTTGGTTGCTTTAGTTGGTACTATCAATATGGACTATCGAAGTTATTATTTGCACTATGAATGTGGGGTATTGGTTGCAGATAAACAAGTAGTTTTAGATGTGAAAGAAGATTATTTAAATACCCTAAAACAATCAAAAAGAATTTATTTAGAAGATATGGAAGATACAAATATTTTTATGAAAATGATACGTGCATTTTTAAATATATTTGCACCATTGATGTAGAGGGAAGGAAGGTATATAGCAATGGATAAATACGGATTGGTCTTAGAGGGTGGTGGCATGCGTGGAGCCTATACAGCTGGAGCATTGTCATGGTTTATTGATCATAATATCATGTTTGATTATGGTGTGGGAATTTCAGCTGGAGCGATACATTTATGCAGTTACTTACTAAAAGATAAGGATTTACTTTATAACATTTCTGTAGAATATACAGCAAATCCAAATAATGTAGGTATTAAGCCTTTACTAAGAGAGGGAAGATTAGTTGGGTATGAGTATATGTTTTATGATGTTTTGGTAAAGACTTTACATTATGATATTAAAACTGTTAATCAAAATGATCAATATGAAATTGGTCTATACGATTTAAAACAACAAGCTCCTGTATTTATTAAAACAAGTACTTTAGATCAAGAATGTAAACTTTTAAAGGCTTCATGTACATTACCAATTGCAGGTAAAATTGTTGAGTATAATGACCATCTATATTTAGATGCAGGGATTAAGGTGATGATTCCTTTTGAACAAAGTTTGGTAAATGGATGTAATAAACAGTTTGTCATTGTTACAAAGCCGGAAGGATATATACGTAAGGCGGCCGGTTTCTTTGCTCGTTTATTGATTAAATTCAACTATTTAAAATATCCACAAATATTTAAAGATTATTGTGTTAGACATATTAATTATCAAAAACAAATGGATATGGTATTAGATGCAGTGGAAAAGAAAGAAGCATTTTTAATTAGACCAAGTAAAAAGATTAAGGTAAATCGTTTTTCTGGCGATTATGAAAGTTTAAAAGAATTATATCATCTTGGATATCAAGATATGGAAGCTCAAAAAGATGCGATTCTTGCGTTTTTGAAGAAATAAAAAAGTTCAAATGATGTTGATCCAAAATTTTGGATACATCAAATGAACTTTTTATTTTAGATACAATTCATAGTATTCATCGTAAGTTAAATTACTTTCTTTTACCTTTGTTGCAAGCTCAACACCGACATAGCGCCAATGCCAAGCTTCAAAGGAATAGCCAGTGATACTATCTTTTCCATATGGATAACGAATGATAAAACCGAAATTATGGGCGTTATCAACCAACCAAAAATATTCGTCTGTTTCCCCAAATTTGTTATAACGAGTTGTTGCAGAATTTAAGTCGATAGATAAGCCAGTTTGGTGTTCAGAATGACCGGGACGAGCAGCAATGGAATCAGCTTTTTCTTGTCCTTGTTCGCTGACATATTTTTTATATAAATCATCTTGATATTGATAATCACGATAACCACTACCAATATAAGCATTTAATCCAACATCCGTCATAGCTTTATGCATCTGCATAAAAGCATTGGCTGTTTCATGTTCAACCTCTACATTTTTAGAAGCATAACGAACATTCATAGGAACTATTTTTGGGGTAAAAGAAGCATCTAAATAATAATGTTTATTGACAATCATAGCGTGAGAATCTTGGTTTGGAGATGGTTCTGTATTTTCATAGTATGTAATATAGTTATTGGTTAAAGTGAAGAAGTGTTCTGTATTTTTATCACGATTTGTTAATACATCATTGATGTATATAGTTATATCCTCAACATGATCAAATACCAATAAAGGTGTCATCTCATAGAAATATAATTGTTCAAATAACTTTAATACCGTTTCTTCTGTATATCCCTTTGCAACTAATCGATCATAAAGTAAGAAATCATCTTCTGTAATCGGGCTTTTTATCAGATAGAATGTTAGATATTCTTGTTTAAATGAATCTGTTTTTATTTGTTCATTTAAATATTCACTATAGTATTGATTTTTTAAAATGGTTTTTGTTAGTTTACGTTTACGAATATGTTGAAGGGCAATCTTATCATAACCAAGTTTTAAGAGATTACTATCTTCTATATAACGAGGAACACGAATAATGACAATCGTTGTGATGATGAGTAAAGAAATTAACAATAAAAACCATCGATTAATACGTCGTTTATATCGACCATTCATTGAACGACTATTTCTTTTTACAACTTCCATAAGCACCTCCTAAATAGTAAATGGATATTGATTTGGAATAGGACTTTCAAATGTCATTGATTGTTTTAAAGTAGGATGAATAAGCGTTAATCTATAAGCCCATAGCGCTAATTGTTGATGTTTTATGGCTTTAGGATTATAACGTTGATCTGCCCATAAAGCATGATTACGACTTGAAAATTGAACTCGAATTTGATGATGGCGTCCTGTTTTTAAATCAATCAATACTTTCGCTAAGTTATCTTTTCTTGAAAGAACTCTATAAGATAATATGGATAATTTTCCTTTTGCATCAACAAAGCTAGTATTTGTCTGTTCATTTTTACTTAAATAATCTTGAAACGTTCCTTCATTCTTTAAGTTATTATCTTCTACAATTGCAATGTATTGTTTTTGAAATTGATGAAGGCGAATTTGATTGGATAAACGAGAAGCAGCTTTGCTTGTTTTGGCAAATACGACAACACCACCCACAGGACGGTCTAAGCGATGGACTAACCCTAAATAGACATTGCCAGGTTTTTGATATTTTCTTTTTAGATATTCTTTTGTCATTGTTAGTAAGTCTGGATCTCTTGTTTTATCTTCTTGCATCAAAAGATTACAAGGCTTTTCAACAACAATGATATGGTTATCTTCATAGATAACCTTTAAGTTATTTACTAGTCCAGCGTCCATAGATACCACATGGTAAAACCATATTATCCGTTGTAATTGGTAAACCTAATTCTCCGGTTTCAATGATTCCGTTTGGATATTTTAAAAGAATGGTCTTCTTTAAAATATTTTCTAATACAGTACTTGAAAAACCGGTTGTATAACAATTTACCAAGAAGAATAAAGGTTCATCATCTAAAATAGTAAGACATGCATTAATAAGTTCTACAATATTGTCTTCCAATTTCCATAACTCATTATTAGGGCCTCGACCATAAGAGGGAGGATCTAGTAGGATTGCTTGATATTTATGATTTCTACGAGCTTCTCTTAATACGAATTTTAAACAATCATCTTGTATAAATCGAATCGAATGATCTTGTAAATTAGATAATTTCATATTCTCTTTTGCCCATTGAATCATACCTTTACTTGCATCTACATGAACAACATTTGCTCCAGCTTTTGAAAGTGCCATAGTTGCCCCTCCGGTATAGGCAAATAAATTCAAGGCATTGATTTCGCGGTTACTGTTTGAAACTAAATCCATCATCCAATCCCAATTGTAGGCTTGTTCTGGGAAAAGACCTGTATGTTTAAAACCAGTGGGAGATACTTTAAATATTAAGTCTTTATAATTGACAGTCCAATATTCAGGTAATTTGTTGTGAAATTGCCAACTTCCTCCACCTGATTTTGAGCGATGATAAGTGGCATCGTTGTTGTTCCATTTTTTATTTAAATGATCAATTGGCCAAATGGCTTGAGGGTCAGGTCTTCTTAGAATAATAGTTTTCCAACGCTCTAACTTTTCACCATTTCCGGCATCAATGATTTCATAATCAATCCAATTTGTAGCTAATTTTTTCATACTATACCTCGTGCAAATTATAACATATTTATGATGTGGTTTCACTGTACATATTGCATAAATGATTATAAAATGATTAACAAGGGAAGTGAATATATGATTATCAGATGTAGTGAAAAGCATCGCGAAATGTTGATGGAATATCTTTATCAAGATAAGATTACAAATTTATTTTTGATAGGGGATATTATTAATTTTGGATTTAACAATGATTTTCAAACGGTGTTTATGGATTTTGAAACAGAAATAAAAACCATTTATTTAATTTATCGTAGTAATTTGGTTATTAGTAGTAAAGTAAACAAAGTAGATGTAAATTTTATTGAAAAAATTGTTGATGAGTATCAAATTATGGTAATCAATGGAGCAAAAGTAGTAATGGATCAGGTAAAATTACCGAAATTTAAACCAGAGAATTGTACAATTGCCAAGCTGGATTGCCTGTCGAATTATGTAAATGATAGACAGATTGAACGCTTAACCATAGATCGACTTCAAGAGGTATTTCAGCAAATACTAAAAGTATTTCCACTAACACAAATAGATAGTTTATCGCACCAATTAAAAACTAACACAGGTCGTACGTTTCTTTATTATGTAGAGAATGAAATTGTTTCCTTTGCATCATCAACTGCTGAGTGTGATGATTTGGCGATGATTGTGATGGTTGGAACATTAAAAGAACATCGTGGTTTTGGTTATGCAACAAAAGTAGTGAGTGCATTAGTACAATCTTTACTTAGCGAAGGGAAGACACCGGTGTTATTTTTTAGTGATTCCCTAGCGGGTAAGATCTATCATAAAATAGGTTTCAAAGATGTTGGGAAATATACGATTCAAAGGAAGGATGTTGTATGAGTTTTGATTTAAATACATTGAATAAACAACAGCAATTAGCCGTGTTTTCTAATTCTAAGTATATTCGTGTCATTGCCGGTGCAGGTAGTGGTAAAACAAGAGTGTTAGTTACTCGTATTATGTATTTAGTAAAGGAAAAAGGTGTAAATCCCAAGAATATATTAGCGATTACTTTTACCAACAAAGCGGCAAAAGAAATGAAAGAACGTATTTTAAAGGATCTTCATGAAGAATCTACAATGACCATTTCTACCATTCACTCTTTATGTGTGCGTATCTTACGTCAGGAAATCAATGCGTTTCATTATCCAAGTAATTTTACAATTATAGATCATGCAGATCAGATTTCTATTTTAAAAGATGCGTATCGTGAATGTTCCTTGGAAATAGGACAAGTATCTCATGCGTCTATGTTAGACTATATTTCAAATAATAAAATGGCTGATGTGAGTGTATCGGAAGCCTATCAATTTGCTTCTGGTGATATTGAAAAAAAGAAGGTGGAAGTATATCAGTATTATTTAGAACGATTGAAAAAAAATTATGCTTTAGATTTTGATGATTTAATTTTAGTTACCATTCGTTTATTTCGTCACTATCCGGAAATACTAGCGAAATGGAATCGTCGATACCAATATATTCATGTAGATGAATTTCAAGATATTGATGAACAACAATATAGTTTAATCAAATTATTAGCTGGTAACGATAATTCGATTTATGTAGTTGGTGATCCAGATCAAACGATTTATTCGTGGCGTGGAGCGGATGTGAATATTATTATGGGATTTGAGAAAGAATTTGATGAGGTAGAAACCATTATCTTAAATCAAAACTATCGTAGTACGCATACCATATTAAATGGATCAAACAGTTTGATTAAACACAATCGTAATCGTGTAGAAAAAGATTTATTTACAGAAGCTTTAGTAGGCGATAAGATTACACATTATAGTTGTGCTAATGATCTTATTGAAGCGACTTATATTGCTAATGAGATTTTATCGAATAATAAACATAGTTATAGTGATTTTGCGATTTTATATCGTAGTAACTATCAATCACGTGCACTAGAAAAAGCATTAAAAGATTTTAAAATACCATATGTTATTTATGGAGGAATACGTTTCTTTGATCGCCAAGAAGTAAAAGATGCTTTGTCTTATTTAAGAATGATTGTCCATGCGGATGATTTTGCCTTTGCAAGAATTATTAATACTCCAAAGCGTGGATTTGGTGATAAGTCTTTTGATTTGGTTAAAGCAAAAGCGAATGCGTTGAATCTAACGTATTTTGAAACAATTCAAAAAGAAAAATTATTTTCTGGCAAAGTATTAAAACAAGTGGAAGACTTTATAACTATGATTTTAAATTGGCGTAAAATCTATCAAGACAAACGTCCTAGTGAAATGTTAGAGATTGTTTTAGATCAATCTGGCTATCGTATGATGTTAGAGAAGGATAAAGAAACAGATCGCATAGAAAACTTAAAGGAATTGATTAATGATATTGAATCTTATGAAAAAACAGCGTTAGAACCTTCTTTGGATGAATATTTACAAGAGATTGCTTTGTATACAGATATTGATGATGGTAAGTATCCTTCTTTTGTATCTTTAATGACGGTACATGCTTCAAAAGGTTTAGAGTTTCATACCGTGTTTGTATATGGTATGAATGATGGAGTGTTTCCATCTCAACGTTCTATGTTTGAAGGAATTAAGGGATTAGAAGAAGAACGCCGTTTGGCTTATGTAGCTTTTACTAGAGCACGCAAGAAATTATATATTACGGAATCTGGTGGTTATAATTTTCAGATGCAAAAGGAAAAAGAGCCTTCGCGTTTTATAGGTGAAATTGATGAAGAGTTCATTCATCATGTTGGAGTATCCAATCAAAAAGCTTCCATTTTTATTGATACGACATTAAATAAAGAAAAAAGTGTGACACAAAGACCTATGCTTCATAAAATAGAACGTAATGTACAATATCGCAAAAAAGATATAGTTGTTCATGAGATGTTTGGGAAAGGGATTGTGCTAAATCAGGTGGATGATATTTTAGAAATTGCGTTTGATCATCCAATTGGCATTAAAAAAATTAATTGTCGTCATCCAAAATTATCCAAGAAAGTAAATTGATATTGCTAAAATGGTAAAACTAAGATAGTATGTAAATAAGGATTCATTAGGAGTATCATCATGAAGAGGTTAATGATTATCTTAGTTTTTTCATTTGCATTAATTGGATGTAGCAGTAGTGCGTCTAATTTGATAACTGAAACTCCATCTATTAATGTTATTAATACGAATTTTAATCAGAGTTGTATCATGCCTGAAAGTAAACCGATTCAATTGTTTTCTAAAGTCGTAGATATTGAAAATGACGAAGTGGTTATCTATGATGAAAAAACGAAAGAAAAAATAGTGTTATCTTCTATTGCCAATCCACAATATATTATTTCAAATAGTACTTGTGCATCTTTTTTTATCTATATTCAGACAGATACAAAAGGGTATTATTTTACAGTGACGGAAGAGTTTGCTACCTATAAACAAGAATCTGATTATATGCAACATGTTGTTGTTTTTGATGTTTTAAAGAAACTTGTTCCATATACTTGTGATGATCGTCATCCAATCGCTACTTGTTTGATTAATGGTATATATCTAGCGGATGAAGAAGGACATATTTTATACAAAGTCAATGAAGAAGGATTGAGTGAAGTCAATCGTGATATAGAACATCCATACTATGCATTTTTAAAGATGGATGAACATAGATATCTTGTATGGTTAATGGATCATACGTTAGTATATGCACATTTAAACCAACAGGATGGGTTTATCTATGAACCATATAAATTAATGGATGATCAACATAAGATTATCTATGGAGAATATACGTTTATTGTTCAAGATAGCAATCATAGTGAATTCATTTTACTTTATGTTATTGATCGTAATGGTATGGTTTATGAAATGGATTATCAAAATGATTCTTCATTTAGGAAGGTATCGGATAGTCCAATTGTGGAATTAAAAAAAGCATTGATACCTGATACGGTTTTAAATAGTGAAATTCAATTTAAATTTATGGATGGTAGTTTTCTTTCTTTAACGGATGAAGATGGCAGTAAACTTATTTTTGAATTAAAATAATTTGTAATATAACCATATAGTTTTCTATATGGTTTTTTAGGAGGAAAAATGAGGATTCAAGTAAAAAGTAACATTAGAGATTACGAAGTGATTATTGAAAGAAATAGTATTTCAAAGTTACAAGAATATTTTTCTTTTGAGGGTAAAGTCATGATTATTACGGATGAAAATATACCATTGACTTATATACAAGAGGTAAAGAAAACAATACAGAAGTGTTATGTATATACTGTAAAAGCCGGTGATCAAAGTAAAAGTCTTGAAGTTTATCAAGCGATTATCAAAGAGCTATTATACCTTCATTTCGATAAATTCGATTGTTTGATTGCTTTAGGAGGAGGAATGATTGGTGATCTTACTGGCTTTGTCGCCAGTAGTTATAAAAGAGGTATTGCATACATTAATGTTCCAACATCAACATTGGCACAAATTGATTCTTCTATTGGTGGTAAAGTGGCTTTAAACTGTCATGGTGTTAAAAATTGTATTGGTTTTTTTTATCCTGCATATAAGGTAATAATTGATGTAAACCTTTTAAAGACTCTTCCGGCAAGGCATTATTATGCAGGTTTAGTAGAAGCCTTAAAAGCAGGCATTTTGCAAGATCAGACGCTATATACGCTATTTAAAAATCAAGAAGTAGACACAAGAATTGAAGAAGTTATTTATCGGGCATTAATGGTAAAAAAGAAGATTATTGAAATGGATGAATTTGATAAAAACCAAAGAAAATTATTGAATTTAGGGCATACCATTGGACATGCTTTAGAGTCTAGTAGCAAATTTCATCTGCTTCATGGAGAAGCTGTTGCTTACGGACTACTTAAAATGATTGATGATTTTACATTACAAAAAGAAGTTTGTAGGATTATCGATTCTTTACAAATTGATCTACATAATATTAAGTATGATAAAAATAGCATATTAGAATATGTTTTAAATGATAAAAAAATAGATCATGATAAGATAGATCTAGTAAGAGTAAAAGGGATTGAAGATTGTTTTCTTCAACGTATTTCTTTAAAGGAATTAGGTGATTTATTATGAAAAATACATTTGGCACTTGCTTAAGTATCACCTTATTTGGTGAAAGTCATCAGGAAGCTGTTGGTTGTGTGATGGATGGATTACCAGCTGGAATAAAACTGGATGTCTCGTTTATTCATGAACAACTCAAACGTCGCAGACCTCAAGGAGAGATTTCAACAAAGCGTGTAGAACAGGATGTTTTTAAGATTGTTAGTGGATTTTTTAATGGTTATACAACGGGAAGTCCAATGACTATTTTGATTGAAAATAGTGATGTCAAAAGTGAAGATTATCAATCAAATATTGTTCGACCAAGTCATGTAGATTATGTTGCGGAGTGCAAATATCAAGGGTATCAAGATTATCGTGGCTCAGGTCATTTTTCTGGGCGTTTAACAGCACCATTAGTGATTGCAGGGGCAATTTGTTTACAGTTATTGAAGAGTATTGATGTTGAAATTGCTTCACATATTTTAAAAATTAAAGATATTCAAGATGATGGATTTCAATTTGAACATTTAGCACAACAAATAAAGGTATGTAATACTTCTTTTAATGTGTTAAACAAAGATATAAAAGAAGCCATGGTACAGGAAATTACAAAAGCGAAAGAGCAATGTGATTCGGTAGGTGGTGTCATTGAGTCTATTATTGTGGGTTTAAAACCAGGTGTAGGAGAGCCGTTTTTTGATAGTATTGAAAGTGTGATTAGTCATCTGCTTTTTTCCATTCCAGCTGTAAAGGGTGTTCAGTTTGGGCTAGGTTTTTCCTTTAGTGATTATTATGGAAGTCAAGTTCGTGATGAATATCAATATATAGATCATAAAGTAGTAACAACGTCTAATTATAATGGAGGTATTCATGGTGGTTTAAGTAATGGTATGCCTATTACGATACAAAGTGTCATTAAACCAACTTCTTCGATTGAAAGACCTTTTTCATCCATTGATTTAACTACCAAGGAAAATATTAAAACATCTATCCAAGGTAGACATGATCCATGTATTGTTCATCGTGCAGTCGTCGTAGTTGATTCTATGCTTGCAATAGCAGTAGTAGACTTATTACTTCAAGAATATGGAAGAGAGTTATTTAGGGTTGTGAAATGAGAGGGTTAATTGGTAAGAAATTGGGGCATAGTTTTTCAAAAGAAATTCATGAACAATTTTATAAAGAATATGCATTAATGGAAGTATCTGATTTAGATGCTTTTATGCAACAAAAAGCGTTTGATGCGATTAATGTTACAATTCCATATAAGGAAGCTGTTTTACCTTATTTAGATTGTCAAAGTGAAGAAGTATCTAAAATTGGTGCCTGTAATACCGTTGTAAAACAAGATGGAAAACTTGTTGGATATAATACGGATTACTATGGTTTTATGTATATGTTAAAAAAACATAAGGTTAATCTTGAAGGGAAAAAGATTGTTATTTTGGGATATGGTGGAGCAAGTAAAGCGGTAATTGCTGTGTTAAAAGATTTAAAGATTAGTAATTATCTTATCTGCAAACCGACTAAGACACAAAATACCATTACTTATCAAGAATTGTATGCAAACCATCGAGATAGTTCGGTAATTATTAATACTTCTTATGTTGGAATGTATCCAAATAATGATGATAGAGTCATTGACTTAACTTGTTTTAAGGAATTGGATTGTGTAATTGATCTTATCTACAATCCTTTAAAAACAAATTTAATAGTAGATGCTCAAAAGAGAAAGATTAAGGCAATTGGTGGTTTGGAAATGTTAGTAGCACAGGCTGTTAAATCGATTTCATTGTTTTTAAATCAAGCGTTTCATGAAACTCTTATTGATGAAATCTATCAATCACTTTTAAAAAAGAAATATAATCTTGTTTTGATTGGGCCATCTTATAGTGGTAAAACAACAATAGGTGCTTATCTTGCCGAGATGTTAGATTATAAATTGATTGATATTGATGCGGAAATTGAAAAAGAAATCAAGATGAATATTTCAATGTTTTTTACATTGCATGGTGAAAAGGCATTTCGTATTTTAGAAGAAAAAATAATAAAAACATATGCTAAAATGCATCATAACATAATTATTACCGGTGCAGGAGCTGTCATAAATCCGCGCAATATGCAACGTTTATTACAAAATGGATATATCTATTCGATTGATCGTCCAATGGAACATATCGTGTTAGATTCTACTCGTCCATTGGCTACCAATATGCAACAATTAAAGCAACTCAATGTTACTCGTAAAGCACTGTATGATAAATACTGTGATGAAAAAATTATGAATCATACGACAATACAAGCGTGTGCAGAGGTGATAGCAAAGAAGTGGAGGTCACATGAAGGTTAAAATTTATCCGGATTTTATTCAACATAATGAAGTTACAATTCCACCGAGTAAATCATTTGCCCATCGTGCCATTATTTGTGCTAGTTTATCAGAAGGTGTTTCTAAGCTTGAACACATTGATTATAGTGAAGACATTTTGGCTACCATTAATGCGGTAAAAGTTTTAGGTGCAAAAGTAGAAATGTATGATACTTATCTATACATTCAGGGAGTTACCAGTATAAAGCCAATAGGGAATACGGTTGAGGTCAATGAATCCGGTAGTACATTAAGGTTTATGATTCCTATTTTTGCCTTAGCAGGTTTTCCAATTCGCTTTGTAGGGAAACCACGCTTATTTCAAAGACCTTTATATCCCTATAATCCATTTATACATATTGAATATCATGAAAATGAGATTGTTGTCTGTGGATATAAGTCCTTTAATGATATACAACTGGATGGTAATGTTTCTTCACAGTTTATTAGTGGATTTCTATTTGCATTACCATTTATGAATCAAGATACCTTCATTGAAATTAATCCTCCTTTTGAATCAAAAAGCTATGTTGCAATGACGATGGATGTTTTAAATCGATTTCAAGTTGAAATACAATATGTAAATGAGCATTGTATTTTAGTGAAAGGAAATCAAAGGTATCGAGCAACAAAGATGAAAATAGAAGGGGACTACTCACAACTTGCTTTTTTTGCAACATTAGGTTTATTAAATGATGATATGAAGGTGAAAGGTGTAAGTCATACAACATTACAGGGAGATAGAGCATTTTTAGATATTATTCAACGTATGAATGGTCAGTATCAAGTCATTGAAGATGGTTATTTATTTTGTAAATCACATCTCAAGAGTTGTGATATTGATTTAGCGAATTGTCCTGATTTAGGGCCTATTTTAATGGTTTTAGCAAGTAAAGCGGAAGGTGCGACAACGATTTATAATGCCGGACGTTTACGTATTAAGGAATCAGATCGTATTTTTGCAATGGAAGAAGAACTTAAGAAACTTTATGTTGATATTGAAAGTGATGAAAGTACGATTTATATTCGTGGTAGTTTTCAATACAATGGAGACTGTATATTAGATAGTCATAATGATCATCGTGTTGTTATGGCACTTTCCATCTTGGCTACAACTTTAAATAAACCGGTGATGATTGAACATGCCGAAGCAATTAAAAAAAGCTATCCAAGTTTTTTTGATGATTTAAAAGCGTTAGGAATCTCTATTGAGATTTATACATAACATAAAGGAGTCGTTATGAAAGTAATGATTATAAATGGTCCAAACATGAATATGCTTGGAGATCGTGAGCATAGCATTTATGGCAGTATGAAGTATCAAGATTTAATATATGCATTGCATAACTATGCCAAAGGATATGGCATATCTTTGCATTGTGTACAATCGAATAGTGAAGGAAAGCTTGTTGATTATATACAAGAATGTTTTTACAAGAAGTATGATGGATTAATTATTAATCCAGCAGCATATTCGCATACTTCGATTGCAATTTTAGATGCATTAACAATTTTAACTTGTTTAAAAATTGAAGTGCATATTTCGAATATTCAACAGCGAGAAGGATTTCGTAATCAAAGTCTTACCTCACTAGCAGCTGATCATATGATTATGGGACATGGTGTAAATGGCTATTTTGAAGCATTAGACTTTTTATATTTAAAGTTGCAAAAGAAATAAAGAAAGAATTATAATATCTTACGAGGTTGTTTATGAAGAAAAAAGAGATTGTAATTTTAGTGGGAATGATGGTGTTAGTAGGTATATTGTATCTTACAAGTCGATACTTTATACAAATTAGTAACATATATGTGGTAGTTAAACATAAAGATGATGATGTTTTAACTGTGGATATTACCAAAGATGGAGAGTATTGGATTAGCGGTAGTTATGGAAGGTTAATGTTGGAAGTAAAAGACTCTAAGTGGCGTATAACAAATGAGGATTGTCCGAATCATATTTGTTCTTCCATTGGTTGGGTAAATACTGATTCATATTTTCCGATTATATGTTTACCAAATGAAGTTTCTGTAACATTAAAGGATGACTAGGATGCTTATGAAAAATAATACGAAAAAAATGGCTTATGTTACGATGTTTTCAGCTATGGCTATTTTATTAAATATCATTGAAAGCACATTTATACCACCTGTTTCTTTTGGAATTCGTTTTGGTATTGCGAATATTATATCTTTGGTAACCATTCAATTCTTTGGTTATAAAGAGATGATTGTTGTAAATGTATTGCGTATTTTAATTGGTAATCTGTTGAAAGGATTAATTTTTGGTTCCACGTTTTGGATTAGTACATGTGGAGTTGTATTAAGCTCCATTGCTTTAATTTTATTGAAGAAGATCAATTCATCTATTTTATTTTCATCAATTATTTCTAGTATTATGCATTCGATTGGTCAAATTGTTATGGTTATGTTTTTCTATCAACAGTTTGCTGTTATTACATATTTACCAATTTTATTTTTTACTTCCATCCCTACAGGAGTACTAACAGGATTTATAGCTCAACAAGTACTTCATAGAATTAAATTACGTGTATAAGAAAACAGTATCTATAGAAGATACTGTTTTTTCATTTATTTAATTAATTGTGTTAATTCTTCAAGTCGATCTTTAAAGACACTAAGCGCTTCTTTTAGATATTCATCACTTGTCATATCTACACCAGCTTTTTTCATGATGTTGATTGGTGTATCGCTACATCCAGCTTTTAAGAAATTGATGTAAGCATCAATATCTTCTTGTTTGCCATTTAAAATACGTTTGGCTAGTGTTGATGCAGCGGCAAAGCCTGTTGCATATTGGAAGACGTAGAAATTTGAATAGAAGTGTGGGATACGTGCCCATTCTAATTGAATTTGATTGTTACTATCCATGTTTGGACCATAATATTTTTCGTTGATGGCTTTGTAAGTGTTTGATAAATATTCATGTGTTAATGCAACACCATTTTTTAAATCTGTATGTAATTGATATTCAAATTCAGCAAATTGTGTTTGTCTAAAGACAGTTCCTTTAAAACCATCTAAATAGTGATTTATGATATAGGCAATAACCTTTGGATCTGTTTCTGTCTTTAAAAGATATGCTGTTAATAGATTTTCATTTGTTGTAGAAGCAATTTCAGCTAAGAAAATAGGATAATCTGAATAAATAAATGGTTGATGCTTACGAGAATAATAACTATGTACACTATGACCAAGCTCATGAACTAAAGTGTATAAATTATCAATCGAATCTTGCCAATTCATTAAAATATAAGGGTTTGTATCATAGCCACCACTTGAATAAGCCCCACTTCGTTTTCCTTCATTTTCTAGCCAATCAATCCAACGTTGTTGAAAAGCTTCTTCAAGAATGGATACATATTCACGACCTAAAGGAGCTAATGCGTTTAATGTAATTTCTTTTGCTTGTTCCATTGTATATTCAATCTTTACATTTTCTACAATTGAAACATACATGTCATAAGCAGTGAGTTTATCTAATTGTAATTTTTTAGCACGTAAATCGACATATTGATGTAATAGATGTACATGGTCATTGATTACATTTAATAACGTATCGTATACTTTTTCATCTACATGATTTGAAGATAAGGCTGCATGTCTTGATGAGCGATAGTTTCTTATTTTCGCATTGTAATTTGCGTATTTAATGTTTGTGCTAAGCGTAGAAGCTAATGTATTTTTTATGCCATCATAAGCTTGATAGATTTTATCAAAGGCTTCTTTGCGAATTGCTCGGTTTGTACTCTCTAAGAATTTTGCATATAAGCCATTTGTTAAAGCTACTTCTTGACCTTCTTCATCTTTCATGGATGGGTATCTTAAATCAGCATTAGAAAGAGTAGAAGCGATTTTACCTGGAGCATAGAATATTTCGCTGGCTTCTGCCAGTAATTCTTCACTTTTTTGATCTAATACATGTTCTTTTTCTTCAAAAATACGATCAAAATAGGTTTTATATAAGGTTAAGGCAGGCTCTTCTTGCATAAAGGTTTCAATAACTGTTTTATCTGTCTTTAAGATAGAAGGTATCATTGCAGAAGCAATCGTTGCATAGTTTGTATATAATGTCATGATATTTGCAGAAAGTGCCTGATAATTTGTATTTGTTGTATCCGTATCTGCGTTTAGATGACTATATGTATATAGAGTTAATACTCTACGAGCGACTGTTTCATCAAAACGCAAAGCTTCTAATAATGCCTTGCTTGTTTTCATCATGTTTGAAACGGATACTTGATAGTCTTTGAGCAAAGCGTTGACTGTTTGAAATTCAACTGTCCATGCTTGATCATCTTTGAAAATAGATGTTACATCCCATGTTAATTCTACAGGGATTTCATTTCTTTGTAATATGTTTGCCATATAAATCCTCTTTCATTCTATGTTATATAGTATACATGAATTTTTAGTTTATACCAAAAAACTGATTTACTTCATAATTTATTAATTCTACTTGTTTTAAAGTAAGCTTAACTTTATAATTGAGTTAGTTTAAAGGAGGATTGTATGAAAACATATATTGGAATTGATCTAGGTGGTACAAATGTTCGTGTTTGTAAAATTATGGCAAATGGGAATATTTTACAAGAAGTAAAAAGTCTTTCCTATGGGATGGAAGGTCCTGAGGTTGTGATTGAAAATCTAGTGAAGTTAATTAAAAGTATTGATGCATATCAAGAGTGTTCAGGGATTGGAATTGGAGTTCCGGGTCCAGTTGATACGGTTAATAAAGTAATGAAAATCTCTAGCAACTTAAAGGGTTTTACGGATTATCCTATCGCAAAAGTATTAGAAGAAAAAGTGGGGTTAC
The DNA here is from genome assembly GCA_003858585.1 of Erysipelotrichaceae bacterium OH741_COT-311. Classification (GTDB taxonomy): domain Bacteria; phylum Bacillota_I; class Bacilli_A; order Erysipelotrichales; family Erysipelotrichaceae; genus RQZE01. The sequence goes on along the minus strand of RQZE01000007.1, from coordinate 32,039 downwards.
CGGTATTTGTCGATAATGATGCCAATGTTGCCGGTCTAGCAGAAGCTTTAGTAGGTGCTGGGAAAGGTTTAGGGATTGTTTACTATGTAACAATTTCAACTGGTATTGGTGGGGCATTAATTGTAAATGGTAAGTTAATTTCTGGAAAAAGCGGTTATGCTGGAGAAACCGGAAATATGATTGTAGATCCATACCGCAAGCCTTTCAATAATTTAAATCCTGGTGCAAGTGAATCGGAAGCAAGCGGTCGTGCATTAACACGTAAAGGAAAAGAATTGTTTGGAGAAGATGCGATTCAAAATGCAGGGGATGTCTTTGCATTAGCTGCAAGTGGTAATAGTGATGCTCAAAAACTAATCGATCAAATGACAACAGACTTAGCAATTTTATTTTCGCATGTTGCACATATTGTTGATCCACATATGTTTGTCATTGGTGGTGGTGTATTGAAGTCAAAGGCGCAATGGTTTGATACAATGATTGAAAAATTCAAGACTTTTGTACATCCGGGTATGCGAGATGTAAAATTTGAAGTAGCAAAATTAGAAGAACCAGGTATTGTAGGAGCTGCTATGTTACCGGTATCTAATGGACTTTAGGAGGTAGTATGTTCGATCAAAATTTATTAAAGAAATATGCACGTTTAGCTATTAGAAATGGTGTAAATGTTGCCAAAGGACAATTGCTTGTGATTAAAGCTGAAGTATCATCAGTTGATTTTGTGCGTCACTTAGTTGAAGAAGCTTATGAGTACGGTGCAAAAGAAGTCGTTGTATTATGGAGTGATGCGTTTATTGATCGTTTAAATGTCAAACATCAGGATGTAGAAACTCTTACTAGAATTCCGCAATGGATTATTGACCGTCAACAAGATTTTGTAGATCGTGGAGTATGTTTCTTACATGTTTCAAGTGAAGTTCCAGGTTTATTAAAAGATATGGATCCATCAAAATTAAAGCAACGTACAATGGCGGTTTCAAAGGCGATGGAGCCATTCCGTTACTATACGATGAGTGATGTTGGACAATGGACAATTGTAGCATTACCAAATCCGACATGGGCAAAAATGATTTTTCCAGACTTAGATGAAGAAGCTGCAATGCAAGCCTCGTTTGAAGCAATGCTAAAAGCAGTAAGAGTGGATAAAGACAATGATCCAATCGCTGAGTGGGATCAACACAATGAAACTTTACATAGACATAGTGCATTGTTAAACAATTATAACTTTAAGTCTTTACATTTTAAAAATAGTTTAGGGACTGATTTAGTAGTTGATTTAGCAATTAATCACATTTGGGCAGGTGGTAGTAGTACAAGCCAAAAAGGTATTGTATTTAATCCAAATATGCCTACTGAAGAAGTATTTACAATGCCAAAGCGTGATGGTGTAAATGGAGTTGTTGTGGCGACAAAGCCACTTAGTTATCAAGGTAAATTGATTGAAAACTTCAAAATAGAATTTAAAGATGGAAAAGCTGTGAAATGGGAAGCGGAAAAGGGAGAAGATGCATTAACGAATTTGATTCATTTAGATGATAATTCTTCTTATTTAGGAGAAGTTGCTTTAATTTCACATGATTCTCCAATAAGTAATTTAAATTTACTTTTCTATAATACATTATTTGATGAAAATGCTTCATGTCATTTAGCATTAGGTGCTGCATATCCATCAAATGTAAAAGGTGGTATTGAAATGAGTAAAGAAGAATTATTAAAGGCTGGAGCTAATGTAAGTATGGCACATAGTGACTTTATGTTTGGTAGTGCGTGTATGAGTATTGTAGGTACAACCTTTGATCAACAAGAAGTAGTTATCTTTAAAGATGGTAACTTTGTAATTTAAAGGCAAGCATTCTAGCGATAGAATGCTTTTTATATTATAATAATCAAGGTGAAGTTATGTATTACATCAAAGATATAAAGAAATACATGAAATGTCCTAAACTATTTTGGTATAGTCAGTTTGATGAACAAGAAGAGTATAACTCTTTTTTCCGCATGGATGAGGCTATTACAAATTTAGCCCTTGAAAAATTAGGCATACATGAGTATTTTTTAGGACAAAAAGGAGATGAAAGAGAAGTTGCGTTAAAGGCACTGGAAGACCATAGTTATCAATGGTTTGTAAAGTGTCGTTTTGAGTGTGATGATCTAAGAATAAAACTTCCTATTTTAAAACGAGTTTCAGGAGGCTTTGATGTTTATTTTATCAGTGTAGTAAATTATCCTAAAGAAAATGATTTATTGTTTTATCGTGCAAATATTTGGGTTTTAAAACACAATCATATAAATATATGTAATGTTTATATCCTTCATCTAAATCAAGAGTATATAAGAGAAGACTATTTAGATGTTCATCAGTTATTTCATATTACTGAGTATTTTTATAACGACACGAATCATCAAACAAGATTGATTAAAGAGGCACTGGAAGCAGAAAATGTTGATTTTAAAGAGTATTTAGCTAAAATGAATGAAATCAAAGAAAAACAATACATTGAAATGAAGCGTCATAAAGGTTGTACAAAGCGTTTTATATGTCATAAATTCCATGATTGTTTCCAAGTTGAAGAAGAGTATGATTCTACCTTGTATCTTTCTTCTTGTAGTAATAAATATGAATTATATGATCAAGGTATAAAATCTATGAAAAAAGTGGATTTTAATCAGATTGAATCCAATCGAGTACAATATGCACAAGTAAAAGCGTGTTTCAATAAGGATGGTATTTTTATTGATAAAATGGCTATTAAAGGTTGGGTTGAGACTTTAGAATATCCAATCGGCTTTGTTGATTTTGAATGGGAAACATTTGCGATTCCTCCGTTTAAAGATACAAAACCATTTCAAGTAGTCCCGTTTCAATATTCTTTGCACATCTTATATGAAGATGGAAGTTTAGTGCATAAAGAATTTTTAGGTTTTAAAGATCCAAGAGAAGATTTTGTGCGTCATTTTATTCGTGATGTTGAAGGTTGTAAATCTATTGTTGCCTATAATGCCAATGGTGCCGAAAAGATTAGAATTCGTGAATTATCTCAATATTTACCACAGTATCAAGCACAATTAGAAGCGATTAATACCAATATGGTAGATCTTGCTGTTCCATTTGTTTCGGGTAGTATTTATCACATTAATATGAGAGGTTCTTATACCCTAAAATCTATTTTGCATGCGATTAATCCTACTATGAGTTATGAACATTTAGCGATTCATCATGGTATGGATGCGGTATTTCAATGGCGTATGCTTGATCGTCAATTGACTGAGGAAGAAGATCAAATTATTCAAAATTTAAAGAATTATTGTGCTCTAGATACTTATGCGATGATAGAAGTTTTTAAGTGGATGAAATCCCTATACTTGTAGTATAATAAAGACAGAGATACATAAGATAACATATATAATGAGTATAGAATTTTCAAACAGATTAAAAAAGGAGGAATAATTTATGAAGTTTGAGATTTATGGTAAAAATCTAGTTATCACAGAAGCAATGAAGTCTAAAATTGAAAATAAGCTTTCATTTTTAGATAAGTATCTTTTAGTAGATGAAGATACAATTGCAAGAGTTGTGGTAAAAACATATCGTAATAACGATAAAGTAGAAGTAACTATACCAAGTAATATCGGTGTATTAAGAGCAGAAGTTGTCCATAATGACTTCTATAGTGCAATTGATTTAGTTGTGGATAAACTTGAGGAGCAAGTACGTAAACAAAAAAATAAATTAAAACGTAATCATAAAGAAAAATTAGCCTTAGCCTTTTTGGAAGAATTAAATAACGATGTAGGGTTAGAAGATGATGTAGATGAAGATGTAGTACGCACAAAGACGATTAAGGCGGTTATGATGGATGTTGATGAAGCAATTATGCGTATGGAAATGTTAAATCATTCTTTCTTTGTATATACAGATAGTGAAACAAAGAAGATTGCGGTTGTATATAAACGTAATAATGGTGGTTACGGTTTAATCGAAACAGAATAAAAAAACTACACATTCGTGTAGTAAAAAATAAAAATCCTAGTTTAAAGCTAGGATTTTTTAGATAAAATGAATGATGATTTCTTTTATCAATAAGACAATTGCAAATGAAATATAAGAGGTAGTAAGAGAATTTGTTTGATTGTATAGATAAGATAATACTCCACTAATGAAAGAATAGAATAGAAAGCTACGTAAAAATCCATCGAGTGAAAAAGGAACATACGTTAAACTCACTAAAGCACCAAAGACAAGACTTGTTAGGAAAATAATCAATATTTCAATATTAGCGATTTCGATTTTATCTGTTAAAATCTTGTAAGTTACACAATAACTAATAGGGAAGAAGATGGTAAAACTAATTACGATAAACGGTGAAAAAAGAAAAAAACGTTTTAAAGTAAAAAAATCAATACTAGGTAAATATCCTTTAATCAGATTCATATTTAGCAACAGTACACTTGTAAAAAGTACAATACCAAAAAGAATGAAGATGATGTTTTCTTTGTTTTTTAAAAAACGCTTAAAGTGTACTTCAATCATTTTATAGTTAATGGTAATGATAATAAGGGCTTGTAGTGAAAAAATTAATGCGTACGAAATAGTTAAGTTATTTGTAAAAGAAATTAAAGTTGGAATGCTTAAAGGAAGAATAAAAAAAGTTAAAATAGATATCGAAAAATTAAAAAAATTAATTTTATAAGACTGATTCATACATAATACCTCTTACCTATTCTATACTGTATTTTCATATTTGTCATTCTTTTACCATTTTGTAAAAAAATAAATTATGCATATATTGCAAAAAATGACCAAATTTTGATTAATTTCACTACTTATAATATAGGAGGGATAAAAATGGAAAAGAAGTCAAGAGATAGTGTTTTAGCACAAGAAGTATTTTTAAGTTATTTAGATAGTAAAAGGAGATTAGCACTGGCAAATATTTCAAAATGTTCTAATAATGAAAATCGATTAAAAAATGATGAAATGATTGTTCGATACATTGAAGAGTTATTAAAACATTTTGATGAAGATTCTTATCGTATTCTTTATAATGAATACATTTTAAGAAAGCCGGGGAAATGGTATTTGGAATACTATACAAAGTCAACCTTCTATCACTTAAAAAATAAAGCTACTTCTAAACTAATTCGTTGCTTACATGAATAAATAATGGTAAAATTCTACTGAGGTAAACTATGAATAATTTGGAAATCATTTCAACATTAATTAATACACTTAAGGGTATGGATCGAAAGATTTATGCAGAGGATTCATTTGAGATGTTAGGGATTGATTCTTTTGAATTGTTTGAACTATGTTTGCTGATTGAAGATCGTCTAAACATTACATTCAATGAAGAAGAACTCATGCAGATTACATGTGTTTATGACATCTTAAAATTAATAGAAGGTAGGAGTTAAATTATGTTAAAAGGGATTGCAGCTTCAAGTGGATATGTCATTGCTAAGGTATATAAACTTCAACAACCGGTTTTAAACATTGAGCGAAAACAAGCAAATGCAGAAGAGGAAATCAAAAAATTGCAAGCTGCATTAGCGAAAACAATTAAAGATATTGAATTGATTAAAGAACGTGCTTCTGCAAATTTAACAGCTGAAGAATTGGCTGTATTTGATGCACATTTAATGATGGCAAGTGATCCAGAATTAATTGGTCAAATGGAAGAAATGATTAAAAACGAGTCTATCAATGCGGATTTTGCTGCAGAAACTGTTGGTAATATGATGGTTTCTATGTTTGAAAGTATGGATAATGATTACTTTAAAGAAAGAGCCGCTGATGTAAAAGATGTTACGTTCCGTTTAAAATGTAATATTTTAAATGTAGAAATACCAGATTTGACATCAATTGATACTCAAGTTGTAGTTGTAGCGGAAGATTTAACTCCATCAGATACTGCACAATTAAATAAGAAGTTTACAAAAGGATTTGCTACAGAAATTGGTGGTCGTACATCACATTCTGCAATTATGGCACGTTCTTTAGAGATTCCGGCTGTTGTTGGTATTGATGATGTTATGAAAATGGCGAAACATAATGATGAAATCATTTTGGATGCGGTTGATGGCTTAGTGTTCTTAAATCCAACAGAAGAGCTTAAGCAGGAATATATAGCGAAATTAGAAGCGTTTATTGCTGAAAAAGAAGCGTTAAAAGTTTTATTAGATGCAAAGAGTGAAACAGTTGATCACCATGAAGTAGAATTAGCTGGTAACATTGGAACACCAAAAGATGTAGAAGGTGTAGTAAATAATGGTGGTGAAGGGGTAGGATTGTATCGTACTGAATTCTTGTATATGGATACAGATGCATTCCCGAATGAAGAAGAGCAATTTGAAGCTTATAAAAAAGTATTGGAAGGTATGAATGGTAAAAAGGTAGTGGTTCGTACTTTAGATATTGGGGGAGATAAAAAATTAAATTATTTTGAATTCCCTGAAGAAATGAATCCATTCTTGGGTTATCGAGCAATTCGTTTATGTTTAGATCTGCCACATATTTTACGTACACAATTACGTGCATTAATTCGTGCTTCAATCTATGGAAAACTATGTATTATGTTCCCGATGATTGCAACAGTCGATGAATTTAAACAAGCAAAAGCTATCTTCGAGGAAGAAAAAGCGAAGCTTGTAAAAGAAGGGGTTGCAGTAAGTGAAGAGATTGAGGTAGGTATGATGGTGGAAATTCCAGCAGCAGCTGTGCTTGCAGATCAATTTGCTAAGTATGCAGATTTCTTCTCAATCGGTACAAATGATTTAATTCAATACTCAATGGCCGCAGATCGTATGTCAAGTAAAGTATCTTATTTATATCAACCATTAAATCCATCTATTTTACGTCTAGTAAAGATGACTATTGATGGTGCACATGCTCATGGTAAATGGGTTGGTATGTGTGGAGAAATGGCTGGTGATCAATTGGCTGCTCCGGTACTACTTGGTTTAGGGTTAGATGAGTTTTCAATGTCAGCAACTTCAATTTTACCAACACGTAAATTGATTCGTAGTCTAAGCTATGCTGAAATGAAGGAATTAGCTTTACAGGCAGTTGCTTTAGATAATGAAGAAGCTGTTATTGAGTTAGTGAAAAAAACATTAAAATAAGTTAAAATAAAGGAGTGTTAAAAACACTCCTTTATCTTGGAGGTATGTATGAAGAAGGTTATGTTTATTTCTAGTCAAGGTGGACATTTAACAGAGTTATTAGCTTTAAAGAGTTTGTTTTCAAAGTATGATTATCAAGTTGTTACAGAGAAAACAAAGTCAAGTAAATACTTAAAGTCAGCATATGGTAAAAAAATCAGTTATTTACTTTATGGTACCCAAGATCATTTATTACCTTATTTATTTATTTTTAGTTTTAATTGTATATATAGTTTTATCTTATTTTTAATATATAGACCTAAGGCGATTATTACAACCGGAACACATACAGCTGTGCCAATGTGTTATATTGCGAAGTTGTTTCGTTCAAAAGTAATTTGGATTGAAACATTTGCAAATAGTCAGACACCGACGAAAGCTGGCAAGATGGTATATAAGATTGCGGATAAATTTGTTGTGCAATGGCCAAGTATGTTGGAAGTATATCCAAAAGCAGAATGTTGGGGGTGGATTTTTTAATGATTTTTGTAATGTTAGGTACTCAGGATAAATCATTTAAACGTTTATTAGACTATGTTGAACAATCAAAAATACAAGAGGAAATTATTGTACAAGCAGGTTATACAAAATTTGAATCTGATAAAATGCAAATCTATGATTATTTATCTTCTGAGCAATTTGATGAATTTATTAAACAGGCAGATCTTATTATTACTCATGGTGGAGTAGGTAGTATTATGTCTGCGTTAAAAAGAGGAAAAAAAGTCATTGCTTGTGCTCGTTTAGAGAAATATATGGAACATCAAAATGATCATCAAAAACAAATTATTGAAAGTTTTGCATTAGAAGGATATTTATTAGAGTTAAATGAACACAACTCGTTAGATGAACTCTATAATCGTTGTATTCACTTTACACCTAAGAAAGTGAAAAGTAATAATAAAGTATTTGTAGAGAAATTAGAGAACTATTTAGAAGAGGTTTTATGAAAATTATTGCATCCGATTATGATGGAACATTAAAACAACAAGAAGAGATTCCATTAACCATTAAACAAAAAATAATTGAATTTCAAAATGCTGGGCATCTTTTTGGAATTATTACAGGGCGAAGCTTAATTACCATTGTGGAAGAATTAGAAAAACAAGATATAAAAGTAGATTTTATTGTCGCGAGTAATGGAAGTGTGATTGTAGATGGTAATGGTAAACTTTTATTTGAGCAAACAATCAAAACAGAAGTTGCAAAGAAGCTTTTAAATCACTTTGAAACTCATAACTATCCATTTTATGCATGTAATGATGGGTATCATGTCTATGGTCGTTATGATAGTGTTGATCCAAGAGCGCAAGCACATAAAAAACGTCATGAAAATTTACAAGTTAGTAAAGAGGTTATGCTTGCATCAAATCATATCATTTCATTTGTGGTTCGAGGAGATGATTTAAAACATAAAGAGGCATTATATCATGATGTGGTAACTCATTTTGGTGATGAAGTAAACGTCATTAAAAATCTATGGGTTTTTGATATTATGGCAAAAGATATTAGTAAGAAAACAGGATTAGATTTTATAAAAAAATATTATGGTAGTGATGAGATTTATGCCATTGGTGATGACTATAATGATTTTGATATGATTTTAGCTTATAAAGGGTATTGTGTAGATAATGCGATTGAAGTAGTGAAAGAAGTTGCAGTAAAGAGTTATACAGATGTTGGAGAACTTATTGAGGATGTGATTTAGTTCTTTAACTCTATATCTGTATTTGATATAATAACTAAGGAAAAAAGGTGGTGTTATAAATGGGACGTGCACATGAAGTCCGTGCAGCAAGTATGGCAAAGACAGCTGCAATGAAAACAAAAATATATTCACGTTTTGGCAAGGAAATTTATATGGCTGCAAAAGCCGGAGTTCCAGATCCGGATATGAACTTAGGTTTAAAACGTAAAATTGCAGAAGCGAAGGCAAACCAAGTGCCAGCTGATGTAATTAAAAGAGCAGTGGAAAAAGCGAAAGGTTCATCAAATGAATCTTATGATCCTGCTCGTTATGAAGGTTTTGGTCCAGGCAGTGCTACCATTATCATTGAATGCTTAACAGATAATGTAAATCGTACTATTAGTGCGGTAAAAACATGTTTTAACAAAGCGAAATGTAAATTAGGTGTTTCCGGAGCAGTAAGTCATGGCTATGAACATTTAGGTTTACTTTCATTCCCATACGATAGCGAAGAAACGATGTTAGATACTTTAGTTATGGCAGAGGTAGATGTTAAGGATTTAGAAGTGGAAGATGGACACATGACAGTTTATACGGAACCTACAGATTTTCATAAAGCGCAAGAAGCGATTAAAGATTTGTTGGGAGAGGTTGAATTTGATGTGTGTGAGATTACTTACCTACCGAATGAAAAAACGACAATTGAAGATCCGGAAGAACTTGAATTATGGCAACGTTTACTGCGTCTGTTGGATGATGTAGAGGATGTTCAAAAAATTTATCACAATGTGCAAGAGTAGGGTGACCTATTCTTTTTTCTTTGTTATAATAAAAAAGGTGAGTGTATGAAAAGAATCATTACATATGGAACATATGACTTATTGCATTGGGGACATATTCGTCTTTTAAAAAGAGCGAAAGAATTAGGAGATTATTTAATTGTTGTTTTAAGTACGGATGAGTTTAATGCGATTAAAGGGAAAAAAAGTTATCATAATTATCAAGAACGCAAAATGATGTTAGAGGCAATCCGTTATGTGGATTTAGTGGTTCCTGAGTATCGTTGGGAGCAAAAAAAAGAAGATATTATTAAATATCAAGCGGATGTTTTTGTTATGGGAGATGATTGGGCAGGTCGTTTTGATGAATTGTCTGAAATTGTAGAAGTAAGGTATCTTCCAAGGACAGAAGGTATTAGTACAACAAAAATTAAGAATGACTTAGAAAAATAACCTCTTGAGAATTAAAGAGGTTATTTTATTACAATGTATCCAATTTCTTTTTGTATTAAATCTTCTTGTATTTCTTTTGGAAGTATAGAAGCATAGGTAAGAGTTGTTTTGAATTCTAAATCACGATAGTCTTTTGGTATATCCTTAAAGCGTGTGCAAATAGGAATACCTAATTGTTTTAAATGCTTTAAGATGGTTTGTCCTTTTTTGTTAAAGCCTAAAACACGAATGTGATTTAAAGGTTCTAATTGTTGCACTTGTTGTTTTGTTATTTGATTTAAAATAGCTAAACAAGTTCTTTGTATACGAGCTTTGGTATATCTTCGTGTTATTGCATGAGCGATAAAGTCTTGATAATGATTGTAAAGTAGAGCTTGTCGATATAAATGATGTTCAATTCCTTCTTGAACTAGAAAAATGGATTGTAAATACTCCTTTGGAAGAGTAAGTAACAAAAGACGTAGATGAGAGTAAAAAGAATCCATAAATATAGGGTGTTTGAACGGTTGATCGGTTGTGTGTTTAACTTCCTCTTGATGATACACTGCATGACGAATAGCACTTGCACTAGCGATTTTTTGACTAATATCTAAATCGTGATAGTTATTGGTACGTTGAATGCAATGAGCTTGAATATTGGTTCCTAATAGTTCTTTTAAATAGCAAATCCCCAGAATATCATTTGATCCATAGCTTCCTTGCAAAATGGAAATTGATTTTGGATAAGAAGAACCATCATCCATTTGTTCCTTTAAATAATCAGGTTTGATAGTTAGATTTGCGATTTCCTTTAGGGTTGTTAAGTCATTGGACTCACTTCCAAAAACAAGATGTTGGATTTGGCACATTTTTAAAGTTGTAATTGCTCCATAAGCAAATTGACTGGCAGATTGTGTGGCATAGATATATGGAAGCTCTACAACTAAATCAACACCGTTTTGAAGTGCCATTTCTACTCTTTGCCATTTATCAATCATTGCCACTTCACCACGTTGCACAAAATTACCGGACATTACAGCAATTAAGCCATCTGGTTTTGTTAATTCTAGTGCTTGTTGAATATGATGTTTATGTCCGTTGTGAAAAGGGTTATATTCTACAACAATTCCTGTAAGTTTCATTGAATCACCAATTGTATTATATCATTTAGGAAAATAGGAAGAAATATATATAAATTAATTTGACTATTACGGTTGTTTTGTTATAATATTTAACGGTAAGAAAAGGGTGATTAAATGCCAATATTTTCAAAAAGTGACATTTTAAATACACAAAGACTTAACTTTGAAGAATCATTGACATTTGATCAAGAAGTATTTGCTTCTAATCCACGCATTAACAAAGTGGAAGAAGTCGTTGTAAAAGGGCATGCCTATTATGATGATCAAGAAGATGTTATTCGCTTTGATGTTGACTTAAGTGGTATAATGCTTTGTCCTTGCGCCATTACTTTACAAGAGCTGGAAGTAGCCTTTCATACACAGGCTAGTCTTGTATGTAGTTTAACAAAGGCAAGGGATGAAGATGAACTTGAAGCAAACGGTGATGTAATTGATTTAAACCCTTCCATCTTTCAGTTACTGATGAGTGAAGTTCCACTTAAGGTAACAGTTGACAATCCAGATTATCCAAAAGGACAAGGATGGAAAGTTGTCAGTGAAAAAGAGTACACCAAAGAAAAGGGTTCAGAAATGGACCCGCGCTTAGCAAAACTAAAAGAATTTAAGTTTGAAGATAAGGAGGATTAATCATGGCTGTTCAACAAAGAAGAAATTCAAAAACAAGAAAAGCAAAACGTAGAACACACTTTAAACTACAAGCTCCAGCTTTAGTGAAATGTTCAAAATGTGGAGAGTACAAACAACCTCATCATGCATGCGTAGAATGTGGTGCTAAATAGTTTGCTTAATACTAACAAATAACCAGAAATGGTTATTTTTTTTATGTTTTTTTGCATTATATATTTACAAAATGACAGATATGTAACATAATAGTGGTGTATAGTGGTGCAAAGTGGGGTAAAGTGGTATGTTTACGGGAGAGTATCGACATAATCTAGATGCAAAAGGTCGAATCATTATTCCAAGTAAATTGCGTGAAGAATTAGGCTTAAAATTTGTGATTACAAAAGGATTGGATGGCTGCTTAGCAATTTATAATATGGAACAATGGGACAAGATGCTTGAAAAATTAAATTTAATCCCAGAAACAAGTCGTGATGGTCGTTTATATAAGCGTATGTTTACATCAAAAGCCTGTGAATGTCAGTTAGATAATCAAGGGCGCATCATTATACCTACAAACTTACTAAAAGAAGCAAATATTACAAAAGAAAGTGTCGTTGTTGGCGCTGGAGAATGGGTTGAAATATGGAGTGAAGAACGTTGGGAGGCAATATGTGATGAAGCAAGTAGTAAATTTGAAGATATTGCTGAAAAACTAACGTCGTATTTAATTTAATGAAACATTATAGTGTTATGTTGTTGGAAACACTAGACCTACTATCAATTAAGCCGAATGGAATTTATGTTGATGGTACCCTTGGTCGAGGTGGACATAGTTGTGAGATATTGAAAAGATTAGATCAAGGACATTTGTATTGCTTTGATTTGGATCTTCAGGCAATTGAAGAGTCAAAACAACGTCTAGATGAAGTGGGAAATAATTATACATGCATTCATGCAAACTTTGCAGATATGAAAAAGTGTTTAGCTCAGCTAAATGTTTTGCAAGTAGATGGTATCTTACTGGATTTAGGTGTATCTTCTCCTCAGTTTGATGAATCAACTAGGGGGTTTAGTTATCGAAGTGATGCAAAGTTGGATATGCGTATGAATCAAGAGGGTTCATTAACGGCTTATGATGTAGTGAACCAATATTCATTTCAAGACTTGTATCGTATTTTAACGGTTTATGGTCAAGAAAAGTTTGCGAAACACATTGCACGAGCAATTGAAAATTATCGTAAACACAAGCCAATTGAAACAACCTTTGAATTGGTAGATATTGTAAAATCGGTGCTTCCAGCTAAGGTGTTAAGTAGTAAAGGGCATCCTTGTAAGCAAACATTTCAAGCAATACGTATTGAAGTGAATCAAGAATTAGAATCTTTGAAGAAGTTTCTAAATGAATTTGATGAACTGTTAAAGGAATGTGGCCGTTGTGCAATCATCACGTTTCATTCCTTAGAAGATCGTTTGGTGAAAGAAAAGTTTCAAGCATTAAGTAGTGTGAAACATGTAGATAAGCGTATACCTCTTTTGCCAAATCAAGTAGAAGAAGCAAACTTCCGATTATTGAACAAAAAAGTAATTATCGCAACACAAGAAGAGCTAGAAGAAAACAAACGTTCTAAGCCTGCAAAACTTAGAGGTATTGAAAGATTGAGGTAATAAATATGGGTGCAAAATTAATCAAAAGAAGAAGACGTTTAAAATTACATGTATTGGCTATGTTTATTTTTATTGTGGCTTTTCCTGCATTTTTAATTTCTAGTTTATTTTTGCGCTCTTATAACAACGGATTATCTATTTCAATACAATCAAATAAAGATAAGATTGTTGCTTTAACGGTTGAAAATGATGATTTAAAAGTACAAATTCAATCTTTAAGTACGAAAGATCGAGTAATGACTTTTGCAAGTGAAGCTGGATTGTTATTAAATCAAAATAGTATTGTATCCATTTCAGCTGGTGAATAATATGCGTAGAACAAATAGTATTATTAAAGTTTTATTCCTTATAACATTAGTTGTATTCTTGATTACATCAGCTAATGTTTTTTTAGTTGCGATAGGTAAAATACATCTTCGTTCAAATACGAATTTAAATGATTATATAGATAAGGCTAATTTACGTAAGGAAATTACAAAAGCGAAACGTGGTAATATCTATGATCAATCGGGTAATATCATTGCACAAGATATAAAAACATATAATATTATAGCTATTTTAAGTAATAAACGTCCTAGTGTAAAAGGAAAGGTTTCGTATGTAGAAGATCCTTTGTATACTTCAAGAATTTTAGCGAGTATTTTGGATGCGGATGAAAAAGTATTCTTTGAATATTTAACAAATGATGTATATCAAACAGAATTGGGGAATAAGGGACGTAATATTTCCAAAGAACAAAAAGAAAAAATAGAATCTTATAATTTACCGGGTATTGAATTTACCGAAAGTGTAAAAAGAAATTATCCACTTGGAACCTTTGCATCGTATTTAGTTGGTTATGGTCAATCCGATGAAAATGGTACGGTAGTTGGTAAAATGGGAGTAGAAGAATACTTAGACGAATACTTAACTGGAACAGATGGGTATAAATTGTTTCAAGCAGATAAAAATGGTTATATACTTCCTGGCATGAAGGAAGAAACAGTTGCTCCAGTTAATGGTAATGATGTTTATTTAACTATTGATAAAAATCTTCAAGAAACATTAGAGACAGCTGTTAAAGCGACATCGCAAGAGTTTAAAGCAGAAAAAGTTTGGGCGGCTGTTATGGAAATATCGACTGGTAGACTTTTAGCAGTTTCCCAGTATCCAAGCTTTGATCCTAATGTCTTAGAAATTAGCGACTATAACAATTATCTTTCTCAATATGCTTACGAACCTGGTTCCGTGTTTAAAAGTTTTGTTTACGCAGCTGCCATTAACGAAGGTGTTTATGATGGAGAAGCCTTAGTAGATAGCAATACTTTTTATTTTAAAAACAAAAATGGCCAACCCTATCGTACATATGATATTGACAATGCAGTAGGTAAAATTAACAATGCCTTATTTAGAAAATGGGGGATGATTGCTTATGACTTTGGGCTTATCTATTCCTCTAACGTTATTACTTCTTCTATATTAACGGAAGTGATCACACCTGAAATATTTTCTGATTATGTTCATAAATTAGGTTTCTTTAAAAAAGTAGAAACGGATGGATTAAACGAGGTAATTGGTACTGAAAATTATAAATATGCTCATGATAAGTTAGCTATGACCTATGGTCAGGGATCAAGTGTTACTATGTTACAAGTGCTACAGGCTTATTCTGCCATCTTAGGAGATGGAACGATGGTAAAACCGTACTTTATTGATCGTGTTGTAAATCCATATTCCAATGAAACATTAGTGCAGGGACAAACCAATGTGGTAGATATTCCAATCACACCGGAAACAGCTTTACAGTTACAACATTTATTGTATTTAACGGTATATGATAAAGATGGAACTGCACGTCATTATCGCATTCCGGAAACGGAAATTATAGCAAAAACCGGTACCACACAGGTTGCAGGTGGTGGACAAGGGTATGATACTGGTACATCAATTACATCAGTTATGATAGGACTTCCGGCAGATAAACCACGTTATATGATTTATTATTGTTTCCAATCTGCTTATGATAATTCTTTACATGCTCGTAGTGATATTATTAAAGGTGTTATTCGTAAAGTGGCAATGATGTATAATTTAACTCCGACACATCAAGAAAATCAGGAGAAAATTCAAATTAAACAATATGAAATGCCTAAGTTAATTAACCATAGTTTAGAGTATGGATATGAAAAATTAGCTGATAAGCATTTAGATATGATTGTACTAGGTCAAGGAAGTACAATCATTGATCAATATCCAACAGAACATCAAACCATAAGTAGTAAACAAAAGGTATTCTTGCTTACAGAAGTGGGTAGTTTTCATATGCCGAATATGATAGGTTGGAGTTTCAATGAAGTCATACAACTGGGTCATATTACAGGTATGGCAGTGAAAATTACAGGTCAAGGATTAGTATATGAGCAATCGATTATGCCAGATACTCTTGTAAGTAAAGACAATGTCATTGAAGTATTTTTAAAATAAGATTATAATACTAGGGCAAAAGGAAGTGTTGATATGTTTGTTCAAGTAATACTTGCGTTTATTATTAATTTAGTAGTGATTCTCGTAGCTATGCCTAAGTATATTCAGTATTTAAAGGGTATTAATTATCATCAAGTTGTAAATGTGTATTCGTTAGATGAATTTAAAGAAAAAGCAAAGACGCCAATTATGGGTGGCGTCTTATTTGTGCTTCTTCCAATTCTAACTACAATTATTTTGGATTATCATTCGATATTTAATATGAAGAGTATGATTGTAATGGTATCATTTTTAGGCTATGGCTTAATCGGTTTTATTGATGACTATATTATTGTGATTAAGAAAGATAATCAAGGTTTAAAACCCATTTATAAGCTATTGTTTCAAATTGTTTTGGCCATTGTATTTTATGTGTTATATCGTAATCATGCAAGTAGTGTGATTACGATTCCGCTTATAGGTGTAGGGATTAATTTAGGTATTTTCTACAGTGTTTTTGTTTTTATTATGTTTGCTTCAGAATCAAATGCGGTCAATTTTACAGATGGTATGGATGGCTTAGCGGCAGGATGTAGTTTTATTAGTATTGTTCCTTTTCTTGTATTTGCATATCTTGCTAAAGAGTATCACTTAGCCATTTTACTTTCCGGTGTATTAGGTGCTTTGTTAGCTTATCTATATTATAATAAAAAACCAGCTCAAATCTTTATGGGAGATACCGGTTCTTTAGCCCTTGGAGCTTTACTTGCTGCTTCAGCAATGGTATTGAAAAAGGAATTGTTACTTCTGATTATAGGAGGGGTATTTCTTTGGGAAATGCTGTGTGTGGTGCTTCAATTATCATCGGTTAAGCTATTTAAAAAGAGAATCTTTCGTTACACTCCGATCCATTATGCTTTTGTTTTAGGTGGTATGAAAGAAGAATATGTGGTACGTAATTTCTGGTTATTAAATGCTCTTTTAGCCTTACTTGGATTGATTGTGGGGTTATTGGGATGAAAGTGCTGGTAATTGGAGCTTCACTAAGTGGAAGTGCTGTTAGTAAACTTTTGGTACAAAAAGGCTATGAAGTATATTTAACCGATGCGAATGAAATCAAAGATAAGAAAGCATTAGAAGCGTTAGGTATCCATGTATATGATGGGGGGCATCCGGAAGTATTAAAAACATATCAGTATGCATTTGTTGTGAAAAATCCGGGCATCCCTTATACGGTACCATTCGTGAAGTATTTTCAAGACTTACAGGTGTCTATATATAATGAAATTGAAGTAGCGAGTCGTTTTGTTAAACAATATCAATATGGAGCTATAACAGGCACAAATGGAAAAACAACAACAACGCAATTATTAAGTGAATTATTAAAATTAAAAAATCCAATCAATCAGGCGGCAGGAAATATCGGTTTACCATTAAGTGAAATAGTATTAAAATATCAAGATCAACCTTTAGATATTGCCCTTGAAATAGCGGCATTTCAATTGTTGGGAATTGAAACATTTAAACCAAAAGTATCGGTTATTACAAATTTAACACCAGATCATTTGGATTATTTTACAAATGTAGATGCGTATTATAAAGCCAAAACATTGGTTTATAAATATCAAGATGAACAAGATTATTTTTTGTTAAATCTAGATGATGAGCAAGTTGTTAATTATGTAAAAGACATCAAGGCACAAGTAATTACGTATTCAACCGTTCAAAAGGCTGATGTATATATTCAGGAAGATAAAGTATATTATCGTGATGTCATGCTTTTTGATCTTGGGGATTTAAGGTTAGTGGGTATGCATAATGTTTCAAATGCAATGGTAGCTTCTATGATGGCTTATCTGATGGGAGTTTCTTTAGAAGATATACGTACAGGAATACAGGCATTTAAGGGTGTTGAGCATCGTATAGAATTTGTAGCTACCATTAACGATATTCGTTATTATAATGATTCCAAAGGTACTAATACAGATGCAACTATCGTTGCCTTAAAAGCGTTTAAAGATCCGGTCATCTTATTGGCCGGAGGATATGATAAAAAAACGGGATTTCATGATATGATTCCGTATTTAAATAAAGTTAAAGATATGATTGTCTTTGGTGCTGTAAAAGAGCAATTAAAAGCGATTTATCCAAAGGCTTATGTTGTCGATACCATGTTTGAGGCAATTGATGTAGCAAAGAAAATAGCTAGTAAAAATGATGTTGTTTTATTATCGCCAATGTGTGCCTCGTATGATCAATTCCGTAATTTTGAACAAAGAGGTCAATTATTTAAAGAATATATATTAAAAGATTTAGGAAAATAGGTTATAATAATGAATTACTAAGGAGGAAGTGTAATGGAAAAGATTGATTTTGAAAATCGTCAAATACAATTATCAATTGTTTTGAAGTTACACCAACTTCAAAGAAATGATTTAAATAGACTTTTGTATGAACATATTGAAGAATATTTAGAACATGTTGTTTGGAAAAAGGGCTTTCCTGCTACTTTGCATGAAGCAGTCAATGATATTTTGAAGGTGGATGCTGCTAGTGTAATACAGTATTTAACTTCTTCTGCAATTGTAGAGGGATATTATCGTCCATTATCTGAATTTACAAATTTAATAAACAAGGGAGGAAAAGAAAGTGAGTAAAAGTAAACGTACCCATTTAATGACATTTTTTGTCACGATAGTTGCGATTGTAGCGATTATTGCAAGCTTTTATAATGACATTAAAAGTAATTTAGTTTTAGGGTTAGACTTGCAAGGTGGTTTTGAAATTTTATATGAAGTAAGTCCGTTAAGTGAAGAAAAACAACTTCCAGAAATGAGTGCGGTTGTTAAAAGTATTTCAAAGAGAATTAATGTTTTAGGTGTTAGTGAACCTGAAATTATTATTGAAGGAGATAATCGTATACGTGTGCAATTAGCAGGGGTTAGCGATCAAAGTCAAGCTCGTCGAGTGATTTCCTCTACTGCAAATTTATCGTTTCGTGATGTAAATGATACCTTACTTGCAGATGCAACGATTATTCAAGAAGGTGGAGCATCATTAGCGTTTCAGGATGGAAAACCTATTGTATCATTGAAAATTGCCGATACAGCAAAGTTTAAAGAAATTACTTCAAAATTGGCTTCAGCTACAGCTGGAAACAATTTAATTGTTACTTGGTTGGATTTTGAGGAAGGCGATAGTTATGCAGCAGAACTTCAAAAAGCGAATCAAGGGTTACCTACAAAATACATTTCGGTAGCTGGTGTAAATAAGGCGATTGATGGAGATGCGATTATTGAGGGGAACTTTACAGAAGCAGAAGCTAGAGAATTAGCAGATTTAATTTCTTCTGGTTCATTACCGGTAAAAATGACTGAAATTTCAAGTAATGTAGTTTCAGCTGACTATGGGTTACAAGCGTTAAATAAAACAGCACTTGCCGGTATAGTTGGTGTTTTAGCGATTGTTTTATTTATGATTTTTGTATATCGCATACAAGGTGTTATTGCAACAATCATGTTTGCGGTTTATATGTTTGCAGTATTTTTTATTTACTCTTCTATTGGTGCAGTCTTTACATTAACTGGTATTGCTGCCTTAGTATTAGGTATCGGTATGACGGTGGATGCGAATATTATTACCTTTGAACGTGTAAAAGATGAATTATATAAAGGTCATAGTGTTAAAAATGCAGTTAAAATGGGTCAATCAACATCATTTATGACAATCTTTGATGCACAGATTACTACATTAATTGCAGGTTTTATTATGTATATCTTTGGTAATGGTGCTGTAAAAGGTTTTGCAACAATGTTAATCATTACTTCTTTTATGACACTGTTATTAAATGTTGGAGCTTCTCGTTTCTTGATGAATCAATTAGTTAACTCTGGTTGTTTGGATAATCGTAAGTCATGGTTTAATGTTAAAACAAATTTAATACCTGATTTAAATAAAAATGAAGAACAAAGATATTTTGGTCCAATGAAACAATATGATTATATGAAGATTGCACCAAAACAAATTTTAATTTCTATTGGAATTATGGTGCTGGCGGTTGTGATAATGATTGTCAATCAGACTTCAAATGGATCTGCTTTAAATCTAGGTATTGATTTTTCAAGTGGAACAAAAATTACAGTTGTAGCAAATGAGTCTATTCGTGTTGAAGATGTTCAGGCAGAATTTAAACAATTGGGTTATCCAAATGCGAAATATCAAATCAGTGGAGAAGAAACAGTTAACGTAACAATTAAAGAATCATTACAACAAGATCAAATTTTAAAAATCAAAGAAATATTTCAGTTAAAGTATGGCATTGAACCTAACGATAACGTTGTAACACCTGTAGTGGGTCGTGACCTAGTTCGTAATGCTTTCTTATTATCTATTCTTGCTTGGTTAGCGATGCTTGTATATATTACTATTCGCTTTAAATGGGACTATGGTGTAAGTTGCATTGTTGCCTTATTACATGACGTCTTAATTGTAGTTTCAGTTTTTGCTATTTTTAGGATTGAAATTAATACGGAGTTTGTATCAGTTATTTTAGCAATTATTGGATATTCGATTAATAACTCAATCGTTGTATTTGATCGTGTACGAGAAGAGTTGGAAATGATTAAAAAACCGGTATTAAAACCAAATGATTACCGTGATGTAGTAAACAATGCATTACATCATACAATGATTCGTTCTATTTTTTCTTCAGTTACAACAATTTTACCGGTTATTTTCTTGTTATTAATTGGTTCAAATGCAATCTTTGTCTTCAATTTAGCATTCTTTGTTGGTTTAATTGCAGGTACAATTAGTTCTATCTTTGTATCACAATATGTATGGTTATACATCCGTACGCACTATACACCAAAACCAAAACAACGTAAGAAATTTAAAGAAGATTTAGATGAAATGACAATTAAAGGAATTAATGCTTAAAGCTATCGTAAGATAGCTTTTTATGTTACTATTGTAAAATGAGGATAATAGATTATGTATCAATTTAAAGAGGCAAAGAAGAAATTAATTGATAATGTCATTGAATACAATCATTTAAATGAAGAACAGATACAACAATTAATGGATAATAATATAGAATTAACGAAGTGTCCAAATCATCGCTTAGATCGTATTGTTCAACGTATTTATCAGGCGAAAGATAATCAAGAAAAAGTATTTATTGCCGGAGACTATGATTGTGATGGAATTATGGCAGTAACCATTTTAAAATATACACTGGATGCTTTAGGGATTGAAAATGGATATTACATACCCAATCGATTTCAAGATGGATATGGATTGAAAGGGGAGACGGTATCGAAAGTTGCTTCTAAAGGATATTCGCTTATTATCACAGTGGATAATGGTATTAGTGCTTTTGAAGCTTTAGAAGTAGCAAAGCAATTGCATATTGATGTGATTGTTACAGATCATCACATTCAAAGTCAACCGATAGACTGTTATGAGGTTTTACATCCTGATTATTTAGAACAACAATTTCAAGGATTATGTGGTGCAGGGCTTGCTTTATTGGTGAGTCGATGTTTTCTAGAAGAGGAGTATTTAGTTGTTTTAGCAATGATCGCAACCATTGGAGATGTAATGCCGGTTTGGTATGAAAATCGTAAGTTGATTAAATATGGCTTACATATATTAAATACCTCTAATTATGCAACGATTAAGGCATTAGTGTTGCCAAAATCAGAGTACGATGAATTTGATATTGCTTATCAAATAGTGCCTAAAGTGAATGCGGTTGGTCGTCTAGAAGATAGTAACCCTAATAATTTAGTGAAATATTTTTTATTAAAGGATGATCGATCTATTTTAAATGTTGCTAGTCAAATTATACAAATTAATAATAAACGTAAAGAATTATCTCAACAAATGGTTATAAAAGGTTTACAGGATATAAAAGAAGATGCTATCCATATTTTATATGATACATCTTTTCATCAAGGGATTTGTGGCTTAGCTGCAGGAAATATTGCAAGTAAAACAAATCGTCCAACTTTGGTGTTTTCACAAGAAAATACCATTTTAAAGGGTTCCGGTCGTAGTATTAAAGGATTTCATTTGTATGATTATTTAAGTCAATACAAAGAGTTGTTTCAAAGTTTTGGCGGACATGGTCAAGCGGTAGGCTTATCTTTATCTTTAAATCATCTTAAAATATTAAAATCCAATATTGAAAAGGATAAGATTATTTTTAAACAAATGGTTGAAGATGTTTATCTTATTAAGCATATAACGGTGGATGATTTTAAGCAGTTATGTCATTTTCGTCCATTTGGAGAAGGCTTTGTGTTACCACAGTGGGCGTTTGAAGTGAAGCATGTTCCATATACAATGCTAAAAGGAATGTATCCAAAGTGGAAACTACAAGAAGATGTAAATGCAATTTGTTTTAAAAAATTAAATATTTTAGATTCTACAACATACATAATTGGAACAATCCAATTAAATAGATATTTTAATAAAGAATCATTACAAATCATTGTCCAAGATATTATGTAATGGTATAATATGGAGGTTATAAGGAGATTAGACATGAATTTAAAAAATTATATTGCTGAAATACCAAATTTTCCTAAAGAAGGTATTTTATTTCGAGATATTACACCATTAATGGCAGATGGAGAAGCTTTTAAAGAGGCTGTCAGTCAAATTGAAGCTTTTGCTCGTGAAAAAAAAGCTGATATCATTGTAGGA
Organism: Erysipelotrichaceae bacterium OH741_COT-311; assembly: GCA_003858585.1. Taxonomy (GTDB): domain Bacteria; phylum Bacillota_I; class Bacilli_A; order Erysipelotrichales; family Erysipelotrichaceae; genus RQZE01. Next base: position 9,414 of record RQZE01000007.1, on the reverse strand, counting down.
CCGGAATCACGTGGTTTTATTTTCGGATGTCCAGTTGCGACAAATATGGGCATTGGCTTTGCGCCGGTACGTAAACCGAATAAACTGCCTAGGGAAACAATTAGTTATCAATATGATTTGGAGTATGGAACAAATGAGCTTCACATGCATAAGGATGCGATTAAACCAGGTCAAAAAGTGTTGATTGTTGATGATTTGCTTGCTACAGGTGGTACTGTAGAGGCAACAATTAAAATTGTGGAGCAAATGGGTGGAGAAGTTGTAGGATGTGCTTTTTTAATTGAATTATTAGGTTTAAAAGGACGTGAAACATTAAGTAAGTACGATGTTTTTACTGTGTTAAGTTATTAAGTAAAGTCGAAGATTGTTCTTCGGTTTTTTCATAAAGAAAGGAGTGAATATATGGTTAAATTTTTAGAGGTAACACATGATGTTTTATTTGAGTCAATAAAAAGTTATATTACCAATCAAGATTCATTGGATTTGATTGAAAAAGCCTATAATTATGCGCAAGAGCATCATGAAGGTCAGTTTCGTAAAAATCAAGAGCCGTACTTCACACACCTTTGTCAAGTAGCTTATATACTATCTCAACTGCATGTTGGTCCTAAAACAATTGCAGCGGGTTTGCTTCATGATGTGATTGAAGATTGTGATGTCTCAAAAGAACAATTGACTAGTGATTTTGATGAAGAAATTGCAACTTTAGTTGAAGCTGTTACTAAGATCGGTAATTTAAAATTTAAAGATGAAAAAGAATATCAAGCTGCCAATCATCGTAAGATTTTTATTGCTATGGCAAAAGATATTCGTGTTATTCTAATCAAGTTAGTTGATCGTCTTCATAATATGCGTACTTTACAATATATGAAGGAGGAAAAACAAATTAAAATTGCCCAAGAAACATTGAATGTATATGCTCCAATTGCACATCGATTGGGGATTTCTGAAATCAAAAATGAATTAGAAGATTTGAGTTTCTTTTATTTAAATCGTGATGAGTATTATCACATCGCTAGATTAGTGGAAGCCAAAAAAAATGAACGTGATATACAAGTCAATTCCATGATTTATGAGATTTCTAATATCTTAAAAACAAATCATATTCCATTTCGTATCTTTGGTCGTTCTAAACATCTTTATTCTATTTATAAAAAGATGACAACAAAAAATAAACGCTTTGAAGAAATCCTGGATCTATTAGCGATTCGTATCATTACTAAGACTGAGTTGAATTGTTATGAGGTATTAGGGTTTATTCATGCAACTTATCGACCAATCCCTGGTCGATTGAAAGACTATATTGCAATGCCTAAAATGAACATGTATCAATCGTTGCATACTACCATTGTTGGAGAAAATGGTCGAATCTTTGAGGTGCAAATACGCACGGAAGAAATGGATCAGATTGCCGATCAAGGGGTTGCTGCCCATTGGCGTTATAAAGAAAATACTAATTATAATCCACGCAATGAACAACGTGAGATTGAAAATAAATTGTCTTGGTTTAAAGATTTAGAAACGCTTACTGAAGATTTAGATAATGATAGTCCTAGTGCGTATATGGATACTTTAACAAAAGATGTTTTTGAAGCAAATGTCTATGTTATGACACCTAAAGGTAGAGTCATTGATTTGCCAAACGGTGCAACTCCAATTGATTTTGCATATCGTGTACATACTGAAATAGGTCATCAAACAACAGGAGCTATTGTAAATGAATCTTTAGTGCCATTAAATACAGTGTTAAAAACGGGAGATGTTGTTCAATTAAGGACAACAAAGAATTCAGAACCAAGTGCTGATTGGTTAAAGTTTGTAAAAACGAATCATGCCAAAAATAAAATTAAAAATTTTTTAGCAAAGAAGGAAACTGAACGTCGCCAAGACATTATTAAACAAGGAGAAGTGACTTTATCTGCGGAACTTAAAAAACGTGGATTTGAACCGAGTGAGTACATGGTTTCCGGTAAACTGGAAGGAATTTATGGACAGTTTCAAGTTAGTAACTACAATGACTTTATGTATGCCATTGCGGTTAAGTCGATATCGTTAATTACAGCGGTAGAGAAAATTACAAATACTAAAAAATCTCTGTTTGATTCTACGACATTAACTAACATTATCAATAGTAAAGAACACAAACGCAAGATACCAAGCAAAACTGGTATCATGGTAAAAGGTGTTGATACTATGAAGATCAGTTTGGCATCTTGTTGTAATCCTATTTATGGAGAAGAAATTAAGGGTTATATTTCAAAAGGACAAGGGGTCAAAGTACATCGTGTGGATTGTCCAAACATTGAAAAAGAACGCAAACGTTTAATTGATGTATATTGGGATAGTCAAAGAGAAGCGAGAAAATATGAAGCAAATATCAATATTGTATCTCGTGATCGTAATTTTTTGCTGACAGATATTGTAACGGTAATTTCACAATATAAAGGATCGTTACAGTCTATTAATTCTGTTGTAAATAATGAAAACTTAACAGTAATTACTAAATTTGCTGTGTTAGTGGATGATATTGATCATTTAAATAATATTATTGCCAATTTGAAAAAAGTAGATGGTGTTATCACGATTGATCGTGTAATTAAATAAATAAGATAGTGATAGAAGGAGAATAATATGAAAAAATTATTTATTTTATTAAGTGTTGTATTATTGGTTGCTTGTACTAATACCCCAAAAGAAAGTGCGATAGAAATTTATCGAAAAGTAGCTGAAAATGCAAAAGGAATTGAAAGTAGTACGGCTCATATCAACTTAACAACAGAATTAGAAGGTGAAGGAGACAGTCATAGTATTACAATTAAAGGATATACAAAAGAGACACATAATCCAATTACTTATGTTGGAGAATTTGACTTGTTAGGTGAAACGATGAAAACCTTTTATATAGATGGTTATTCATATATTGAAACAGCTGGTTTAAAATACAAAATGAAAACGGATTTTGAAGAATTTAAACAAATCAGTGAAGGAAGTATGCTATCAACAAATTTTGATGCTGAATTTTTTAAAAATGCTAAAGTAACAAAATCAGGTGAAAATTATGTTATTAAAACACAATTAAATAAAGATCTTATGTTGAAGTACTTAAGAGAAACAAGACCTGAGTTTGCATCAGAAGATGTTAATATTGACTTTAAAAAAGGGAATATTGAAATGATAGTCAATAAGGATTATTATGCTACAAATTATAAAATGGATTTTGAAATGACTATTGAACAAATGGGTCTAAAAATACCTATGAAAATGAAGATGGATCTTACAGTGTCGGACATCAATACAACAGAATTTACATTACCAACAAACTTAGATGAATTTGAAGAAATTAATCCAGCAGGATAAGCTTGTATAGAAAAGGGGTAGAATATGAAAAAACTAGGATTAATACTTGTGACGTTGTTTTTGGTCGGGTGTAGTTCTTTTAATGCAAAAGATGTTATGAATAAGGCACTGAAGAATCTATATGTTGCTAAAAGTGTTACAGTAGAATTAGAGACAAAGGTAGATGTAGGTAATGGAATTGAAATGGCAGCTACCGGAATACTAAAACACAATCTAGAAGATCGTGATTTTTCAGGAAGTCTAACGTTTTTATTTATGAACTATGAAGTCTTATATAAAGATGGATATTTGTATACTTATGATTCTATTGATAAGGTAAAGCAAAAAGTAAATTACGAAGAAAACTATGATGTTTATGAAGCTCTTAATTTTGAAAATTTTAACTTTAATTTAAAGAATTATTTCAAGAATATTAAAACAACTAAAAAAGATGGAAATTATATCATTTCAGCAGATTTAAATGTTGATTCTGTTATGAAAGAATATGAAAAATATGAACGAAATAATGATTTTAGTTCTATGGATTATGGAATAAAAGCTAAAAAAACACGTTTTAAATTTATTGTTGGACCAGATTTTCAATTGCGTAGCATTGAATTTGATTTCAATATTTCAGGTGGTTCAGAATACACCGGAAATATGTTGGAGCGTATTAAATTTAAAGGTAGTTTAACATTTAGTGATATTAATAATACAAAAGTTCAACTTCCGCATGATGTAGATGAATACCTAGAAGAAAATATATTCGAAGATGCTTTAGAAATAAATACGGAAATGAATTCAAGTGGAGTAGAATTAAACCAATAGATATAGTTTAAAACTATATCTTTTTATTTGCTAAAAGAGGGATTAATGATAAAATAAGATAGGTTATTTTAGGAGGATTTTATGAAAAAATATCAAAATGCTCGAGGAACAGTAGATTTATTGCCGAATGAAATTGGTAAGTGGCAAACTATACGTAAACTCATTGATGATATGTGTTTTGTATATGGGTATAAAGAAATACAAACACCTATGTTTGAAGATACAGGTGTTTTTAAACGTGAACATGATACAAGTGATATGGTAACAAAGGAGATGTATACCTTTAGTAAAAATGGAGTTGATTCTTTAACATTAAGACCGGAAGGGACAGCAGGCGTTGTAAGAAGCTTTGTGCAACATAAGATGTATGGAAATCAAGAATTACCAGCTAAATTGTATTATGTTGGACCGATGTTTCGATATGAAAGACCGCAAAAAGGACGTCAAAGACAATTCCATCAATTTGGGGTTGAAAATATTGGGCTGAAATCTCCGCTAGTTGATGCAGAGACAATTGCTTTAGGATATAGTGTGGTAAAAGCCTTGGGATTAAGTCATGTGAAGGTATTGATTAATACTTTGGGAGATGAAACATCTCGTAAAAACTATGATATTGCTTTACGTGAACACTTTAAAGAGGAGCAACATAATTTATGTAGTGATTGTAAACGTCGATATGAAGTGAATCCCCTAAGAATTTTAGATTGTAAGATAGATCATGAAAAAGAAAGTATTAAACATGCACCAAAGATGGATGACTACTTAACGGAAGAGTCAAAACAATACTTTAATGAAGTAAAACAGGCATTAGATGCTTTGGATATTCCTTATGAAGTAGAACCAAGCTTAGTAAGGGGGTTGGACTATTATACGCATACTGTTTTTGAAGTAGTAAGCACACACCCTGAAAGTGGAGCACAGGCTACTATTTTTGGTGGCGGACGATATGATGGTATGGTGGAATATTTTGGTGGACCAAGTTTAAGTGGTGTTGGATTTGCCATTGGAATGGAGCGTCTTTTGATTCTTGCTGAAGCAGAACAAGTTGATTTAAATAAACATGTAGAAGCGGATGTTTATGTAATGAGTTTAGGTGAAGTAGGAAATGTTCCACTTGTTGTAACAAGTCAATTACGAGCAAATGGATACTATACCGAATATAATATTGAACCTAGAAGTCTCAAAGCTCAATTTAAGTCGGTTGATCGTTTTAAGGCTAAGGTGGTCGTTATTGTTGGTCAGGATGAACTTAAGGAGCATAAAGTTAGTGTAAAAGATATTGCATCTCAAAAACAACTTCAATGTGACATTGATGAGTTAATACACTATGTAGATCATTTTTTTGAAGAGTGTCACGAAGGATGCCAATGCGGAAAGGAATAGAGTATGAAAAGAACACATAATAATGGGGAATTAAATTTAAATCATGTAGATGAAAAAGTAAGTCTAATTGGTTGGGTTAGTAAGCGTAGAAACTTAGGTAGTATTTGTTTTATTGATTTAAGAGATCGTTATGGTATTACACAAGTTACATTTAATGAAGATTTAGCAGAGTCAATTAAGGATGTTAGAAATGAATATATACTTGAAGTAGAAGGGGTTGTAAAAGCGAAAGAAGTAGCTAATCCAAAATTAAAGACAGGTCAGATTGAAGTCTTGGCGCAAAGTGTTAAAATTATTAATAAAGCTGAAACAACACCTATCATTATTGCTGATCAAAGTGATGCTTTGGAAGATACGAGATTAAAATATCGCTATTTAGATTTAAGAAGAGCACCTTTACAAGCAAATTTAATGTTACGTCATCAAGTTGCTTTAATTACAAGAAATTTCTTATCAAAAAAAGGTTTTATAGAAATAGAAACGCCAATTCTATGTAAATCAACCCCAGAAGGGGCAAGAGATTATTTGGTTCCATCTCGGATTAGTAAAGGGCAATTTTATGCTTTACCACAATCTCCTCAAATTTATAAGCAGTTATTGATGGTTGCTGGAATGGAACGCTACTTCCAAATTGCTCGCTGTTTTCGTGATGAAGACTTAAGAGCGGATCGTCAACCTGAATTTACACAAATTGATATTGAAATGTCTTTTGTGGAGGAAGAAGATGTTTGGGCAATTGTTGAAGGTTTAATGCAAACTATATTTAAACAAACAAAAAATGTTGATTTGGATCGTTTTGCTCGGATGACATATAAAGAAGCTATGGAAATGTATGGTAGTGATAAGCCGGATACACGTTTCGAATTGTTTTTAAATGATATTTCAAATGTGTTCACCAATACAGAGTTTAGTATTTTTAAAATGATTTTAAATGAACATGGTATTATTAATGCAATTAAAGTTGAAAATGCTGCCGATAAATTTTCGAGAAAAGACTTAGATAAATTACAAGATTTTGTTAAGGTGTATAAAGCAAAAGCATTGTCATTTTTGAAATATCAAAATGGTGAAGTAACAGGTTCGATCGCAAAAGCAATTAGTGAGGAAGAAAAGTCTGCATTAATGAAACAGCTGGATGTTAAAGAAAATGATTTATTACTTATTGTTGCGGATAAATATACTGTCGTTAAACAATCCTTAGGTGCTTTAAGAAATAAATTAGCTAAGGATTTACAGTTAATTGATGAAAATAAATTTAATTTTATGTGGATTACAAACTTCCCGATGTTTGAGTATGTTGAAGAAGAAAGTCGCTATGTTGCAGCACATCATCCATTTACAGCTCCAAATAAAGAAGACGTTGATAAGCTGTTAAATGATAAAGGGAATTGTTATTCTAGAGCATATGATTTAGTGTTAAATGGTTATGAATTATTGTCGGGATCAATTCGTATTCATGATGAAGAAACACAAAAGAAGGTGTTTGAAGCGATTGGTTTAACTATGGAACAAGCCCAAGAGAAATTTGGTTGGTTTATTGATGCCTTTAAATATGGTGCACCTCCTCATGGTGGAGTAGGCATTGGATTGGAACGTTTAATTATGATTCTTGCTGATACCGATAACATTCGAGATGTGGTGGCGTTTCCTAAAACAGCAAGTGCAAGCGATTTGATGAGTGAAGCTCCAAATGTTGTAGATGAAAAACAATTGAGTGAATTAGGTATAACAATAAAATAAATTGTCAATACTAGTTTTTTTAAAAAATATAGTTATAATAAATAGTGCCCAGGATAAAATATATTTCTTACATTTTGATATAAGGGAATCCGATTGTTAAGATGTGGTGTTGAAAGCTTATCTGGAATAAGAATCCTAATGCATATTACAGGATACCCACCTACACATACAGTAGGATAATATCGTTTCTGGGCTTTAGTTGATTATTGTAATAAAATTAGTTATTATTGATATATAAAAATTGCAAAGGATGGTGTAGGATGAATCAATTTTGGACGGGATTATTAAGCTTAATTGTAGGATTATTAGTTGGTGGAGGTTTAGGGTTTTATTTCACTAGAAGATATATGGAATCATATATTAAGAAGAATCCACCTGTAAATGAAAAAATGATTCGTGCAATGTTTATGCAAATGGGACGTAAACCAAGTGAAGCACAAATCAGACAAGTGATGAAATCAATGGGGCAAAATTAAATCGTTTATGAAGTAGTATATGAGTATATACTACTTTTTAATGCTTATTTATCACACAATTTATTTAGTAAATTTACTAATTTGTTATATTTTCTTGATAAAAATGGTAAATTAAGTGAAAATTTATCAAAAAAACACTTTTTTATCACATTTTTTTGAAAAAAGTAATTGTAGTTTATGTTATTAAGTGTTATTATAAGAATGAACATGTAGGAGTTATTATGAAATATATACTATCTCTTTTGATTGCATGTGTTTATGCTGTGTTGGCTCCAATGGTTGTTGAGGCAGTTGTTGAATACAAGCAAAGACAAAGAACAAAAGCATTAGAAGATCGAGCATATAGCATAGTCTTCTATCGATTGATTTGTTTCATAGTTGGTTGTGGAGTGACGTATCTTGCACAAACACATTATGAACTATTACCTATGAGTATCGTAATTCTTATTGGATTTATGGCATGTGTGGGGACACTTGTTGATAATCGTATAAGAATTATACCCAATGAAATGGTTATTGTATTATTTGTTTTAGGATTAATACTTCGTTTTATATCTGGTGGTCTTAATCAAATATTCGTTGGGTTGATTTGTGTGGTAGGAACAATTCTTATATTCGCATTGTCGTATGTTGTTTCTAAGATGTTTTCTAAAGGAATGGTTCCGGTAGGAGCGGGTGACTTAAAGCTTCTTATGGCAATGGCGATGATTGTTTCTTATCCAGGTATCATGTATGCCGTATTTGGAATTGCGGTTTCTATGTTGTTGTATATTTTTATAGGTGCAATTTTAAAGAAAATAACCTTTTATTCCTATTTACCAATGGCTGGTTTTATATATTTAGGGATTTTGATTGGTATTTTTTCTAAATTTATTGAGTCAATTATATTTTAATCAAAATATAGGGATTGGGGAGGTCATTTTTATGATTAAAATGAGGCAATTGAAATGTGAAAAGGGTCAAGGATTAGTTGAATATGCTTTAATTTTAGGGCTGATATTTTTGGCGGTTGTTGTTGCAATGACGTTGGTATCTGGAAAAATTGACAACATGTATACAGATGTTATTGCTTCAAATATCAATAACGCAATTAAATAGTTGAATTACTATTAAAGAAAGGAGAAAAAGAAATGACTAAATTATTAAATTGGTTCACGCAAGAAGAAAGTGGACAAGGATTAGTAGAATATGGTCTGATCTTAGCTTTAATTGCAATCGTAGTAATTGTTGGTTGGTGGAAAACTAACAAAATTATTTAATAAGATTGAATCAACATTACCTGCTAATCCATAAGATTTAGCAGGTGGGTAGAATGTTTAGTAACTAGAAAAGGAGAAAAAAGAAATGACTAAATTATTAAATTGGTTCACACAAGAAGAAAGTGGACAAGGATTAGTAGAATATGGTCTAATCTTGGCTTTAATTGCAATCGTAGTAATCGCAGCAATGTCAGCAGTTGGCGGAAAATTACAAGGATTATTCAATAAGATTGAAAATACATTACCTGCTTAATGGTATAAAATTTGTAAAGTATAAGAATAAAATGAGGGAGGAAAAAGAAATGACTAAATTATTAAATTGGTTCACACAAGAAGAAAGTGGACAAGGATTAGTAGAATACGGTCTAATCTTAGCTTTAATTGCGATCGTA
>RQZE01000006.1 GCA_003858585.1 Erysipelotrichaceae bacterium OH741_COT-311 | reverse complement strand
TGGCTTATTCAAAGTTTAGCATAAGAAGGACTTTTTTGTTCATCGCTTAAGCTCATCTTTACCCACGCCACTATGGCGTGGTTTTTCTATATAAAAAATAAGAGTAGAACTCTTATTTCTTTAAGCCAAATTTCTTATTGAATTTCTCAATTCTACCAGCTGCAGCAGCGAAACGTTGTTTACCTGTATAGAATGGATGTGTATCTGAACTAATTTCCACTTTGATTAATGGATATGTATTTCCATCTTCCCATTCCACTGTTTCTTTTGATGCTTTTGTAGATCCAGATAAAAATTTATAACCACTTGTGATATCCATAAATACCACTTTTCTATATTCTGGATGAATTCCTTTTTTCATACTGATCTCCCTTCTGCCTTAATCACTCTGCGTGTTTAAAGTAAGTGCCTATATAATATAGCACATTCCAACTACTTTGACAAGCTAGATTTCATCAATTTGTTTGCGATATATCACTGCACCCAATGCCTTTAATTTTTCATCTAAGCCATCATAACCACGGTCAATATGATATACTTCACGAATCGTTGTAGTTCCTTGTGCCATTAAACCTGCAATTACTAAAGCTGCTCCACAACGTAAATCTGTTGCCGTTACAAGCTCTCCGTATAAAGGCGTTGGTCCTGTAATGGTACAAGAAGCATTATATACATCTGCCTTTGCACCCATTTTCTGTAATTCAAAACAATTCTTAAAACGCTCCGGATAAATGGTTTCACGAACACTGCTTGTTCCATTTGCTTTGGTCATTAATGCGGTTAACGGTTGTTGCAAATCTGTTGCAAATCCCGGATAAGGTAGTGTTTGTACATCCACTGCCTTAATCTCTTTTGTTTCTTCAATCGTAATACTGTCAACATCAATGCTCATTTGAATCCCCATTTCCTCTAACTTAGAAATTAAAGACTCTAAATGCTGAGGAATAATATTATTAATTGTCATCTTTTCTGCACAAGCCGCTGCCATAATAATAAATGTTCCTGCCTCAATACGATCCGGAATAATCTCATGGAAACAACCGGATAAGGATTCCACACCATCAATGGTAATAAATCCTGTACCTGCACCACGAATTTTTGCCCCCATTTTATTTAAAAGGGTTGCCACATCAATAATCTCCGGCTCTTTTGCCGCGTTTTCAATGATGGTACGCCCTTTGGCATACACCGAAGCCATCATAATATTAATCGTTGCTCCAACCGAAGCAATATCCAAAAATATTTTTGTTCCCACAAGCTCTTGCGCTTTTATTTCATAATAGCCATGCGAATATTCAACACTTGCCCCTAAAGCTTCAAAGCCCTTAAGATGCAAATCAATCGGACGAGGCCCAAGATAACAGCCCCCCGGCATTTTCATTTTTACATATTTGTATTTTCCAAGTAAAGCACCCATAAAATAATAGGAAGCTCTTAACTTAGATACCGCCGGTATATCAAGTGGTATATTCTTCATTTCACTTGGATCAATCACAATATGATCTCGACTACGTCGTACTACATTTACACTTAATGCACTTAACAGTTCACTCAGCGATTCTACATCACTAATATTTGGCACATCACAAATTGTTACAGGTCCATTAGCTAAAATTGCTGCCGGTATTAAGGCAACCGTTGCATTTTTAGAGCTGCTGATACGCACTTGACCGTTTAATTTACGTCCACCTTCAATCACAATTACATCTTCCATACAATTAACTCCTTAATGCCCATATAAGTGTAACACATTATGCTTAATATACGTAACTAAGCTTTGAATATCTTTTACAAGTAAATCTGCTTGTTGTTGATTTTGTCCATAACGTTGATCAATACGAGCCACAGTAAACATGTTCGCATTCACTCCGGCCATGATACCTAATTCACTATCTTCATAAACAATACATTCACACGGTTCTACACGCAATGCTTTTGCTGCACTTAAATAAATAGCAGGATTGGGTTTCGATTCATGGAAATCATCTCCACACAACACAACATCGAAATATGATGTAAGGTTCATAGCTTCTAAATTTCTAACAATGGTATGCTTAGGACTTGCTGAACACAAACCGAGTTTTAATCCTACCGATACTAACTCCTCCAATGCTTCTTTGACTCCATCAAACATTAACAAATCCGCTTGAAGGACATGTTCACGATAAAAATAATCTTCATTCGCTCGTTTCAATTCCTCTATTGTATATTTTCCTTCAAACATATCATAAATCATTTGATAAGTTGTCTTCATGGAAGTACCAATCAAACGATACACCGATTCTTTGCTTCCCGTATATCCTAAACGTCTCATCCAAGTGATGGTGCCTTCCATATAATGCTTTTCTGAATCCATTAAGATACCATCCATATCAAATAAGATTGCCTTTATCATAAAATCACCTCAGAAATAATTATAACAAAAAAAGTGTTATCTTTCGATAACACCCTATAATACCTTTATTAAGCTTTGTTAGCTGAACCAAATTGATTCATCATTGCAACTACTTTTGTTTGAATTGCTTTTGCACCCGGAGCAAGTAATTTACGAGGGTCATATCCCTTAGATTCTTGATCTTTACCGGCCATGATGTATTCACGTGTAGCTGCAGCAAATTCTAATTGTAATTCTGTATTAACATTGATTTTAGAAACCCCTAATGTAATTGCCTTAGCAACTTGTTCAGCAGGGATACCGCTACCGCCATGTAATACTAATGGTTTTCCTTCTGTAAGCTCTTGGATTTTACCTAATACTTCAAAGTTTAATCCAGGCCAGTTTGCAGGATATTTTCCATGAATATTACCAATACCAGCAGCCAAGAAATCTACACCTAAATCTGAAATTGTCTTACATTCTTGAGGATCTGCAAACTCACCGGCTCCTACAACACCGTCTTCTTCACCACCAATAGAACCAACTTCACATTCTACAGAAATCCCTAAGCTGTGTGCATGCTCAATGATTTCTTTTGATTTTGCAATGTTTTCCTCAATTGGAAAATGAGAACCGTCAAACATTACTGAAGTAAAACCGGCTTCAATTGCATTCTTTGCACCATCAAATGAACCATGGTCTAAGTGAATAGCAACCGGAACTGTAATACCCATTTGATCATGAATACCCTTTACCATTGCAACTACTGTTTTAAATCCACACATGTATTTTGCAGCGCCTTCAGAAACTCCTAAAATTACCGGAGAATTTGCTTCTTGTGCAGCAGCTAAAATCGCTTTTGTCCATTCTAAATTGTTGATATTGAATTGCCCAATTGCATAATGACCAGCATGAGCCTTTTCAATCATTTCTTTTGCAGATACTAATACCATTTTAAAGTCCTCCTATTATGACATAACTATAATACTTCATTTTTCATGATTTTTAAAGTAAGAATATCTATTTTTCACATTATTTTAACCGAAAATGTCCTTCTTGCTTTTCAAGTAAAACAACCGCCTGTGCTAATACACCTAATTCTTGACCAACAAACCCTAAACCTTCTCCTCTTGTAGCTTTCACATTTACTTGATCCAAAGAAAGATGCAACTCCTTGGCAATGTTACGACGCATCTCATCAATATAAGGAGCCATTTTAGGACGTTCAATCATAATTAAGGAATCTATATTAACTACTTGATACCCTCTTTGTCGAATCATCTTACCACATTCATTTAAAATCATTAAGCTGCTGGCACCTTTATATTGCATGCCGGTATCCGGGAAGTGTTTCCCTAAGTCCCCTAAAGCCAAAGCCCCCAACATCGCCTCTGCAATCGCATGCAACAAAGCATCCGCATCACTATGACCTAAAAGACCTTTTTCATACGGAATGTTTACTCCACCTAAAATTAACTCTCTACCCATTACCAGCTGATGAATATCACTTGATTGACCTATACGATACATACTTACCTCACAAATTTATATCTACATCCTTAAGATGATCAAACACACACTCGGTATGCTTTAACAATTGGTTTTTAGATTGATGCCCTTTACTGACCAAAGCACACGCAACATCAATTGCCTTTGCACAATGCAAGTCATGAATACTATCTCCAATAAACAAACACCTGCTTACATCAATGTTATTGTCTTGTATCCACTGCATAGCAACTTCCATCTTACCCTTACCTAAAATATTATCACTACCTAAAATTTCATCAAAGTAATGATCAATTTTTAATTCTTGGCACTGTTTCAGCAATAAATCTTTACGACTTGCAGAAATAATTACGTTACGATTATTTAACGCAATAGACTCTTCAATCTTATTAATAAAACCATCCATCAATGTTGCTTCATGAAAATATTGATCATATAAATGAATAAACTCTTTTGATAGCACATGATAATCAATGACATCAAAATTATAACCTAACTTTTCATAATAACGAATTACCGGAAACTCAAATAATTCCAAATATTCTTCTTTACTTACAATACGATTAATGCGATAACGTTTATTTAAGATATTTTCTGCTTTTAAACATATATCTACATCATCTAAGATCGTTCCATTAAAATCCCAAATTATATACTTCATTGTTTTTCTCCTGTTTTATAAATTATACAAAAAATAAGCCTACAATGTAAGCTTATTAATATTCATCCTCTTCATTTTTACTTGTTACTTCATCATCATCAATAAATTCAAACTCTTCATCTAACAAGTCATCATCATCAATTAAAATACTACTTGTATCAAAATGTGTCTCTTCATATGTGCGACGGCTACGTAAATCCCACTTATTATCTTCTAGGGAAGCAAAGCGATTATCCAACATCATATCCGTATAAAATTGAGCAATCTTCTTTTGTGCCATCGTTTCATCAAAGCCCATCTTTGCACACACTTCTTCCCAAAGTTTTGCAAACGCAACACTGCGCTTCTTCTTTGACAACATTTCAAAAGCCACATCCGTCATTGATTTTTTACTCATCGGTACTCTCCTTAATTTAACATCTTGTCAATTACGATTATTTTAAATTCAAAATGTGCGACAATCTCTTGATTTTGCTTTAGATAATACTGACACACAACTTCACTTTCAGAACTATGAAAAGAAACAATTTCAACCTCAAACGATAACTGTCCATAGGGTGTTTTTATAGTAAGACTCCCTTGATCCTTGGATACTTCCAGATGGGTTTCGTTGTCCTCAAGACGTAAAATCTTCATAGACTCTGATTCTACCTTCACATAAAGGGAAGCTCTTGAACTTTTCTCTAACACTTTAAACTCTTTGATCGACTCTACAATACCGTCATATAGCTCAAATGCAGTATCGGTTAAAAAATCATATTGAACTACTTTAATTTTCTTCATTGTATTCACTTTCTAAATACCACTAGAATTATAACCATTATTGATATAATGTCAATACTTATTAAACCACTTTATTTATTACTATTTCTATTCATTCTAGTTTTCGATATACACTTAACACCCACTATAACAATGGGATTGTAAACCTATATCCATCTAGATGTTTACAAAAAAACTACTAAAGGAAACAATGCCTTTAGTAGTTTGATGTATTAATTGATAGGATGATGTATTAGAAACCCTGTAGTAATTCTTTGGGACCAAACAATAAAGATTCTTTTTTAACCTCCGCCTTTACAATTGCACTAACGATGTTACTTGTTTGAGATAACTCCTGAATTTGTTTGTTTACCAAAATATAAATATCACTACCGATATATGGTTGATATGGTTTTTTACTAGCTTGATCATATCTTAAATAGTAACGTGAATCATAGCCTGCTTCTTCAAGACATTTTTTATAATACGCCATTGTCTCTTTACTGGCATCGACATAACCAAATAGTTTACGATCCAATAAAGCCTTCGCTAAATCAGCTAGAATAGGATCGCTTACCTTCCTTAAACACATAATGCCATAATTACACGCATGCTCATCAAATAGGAAATGATCTTCGACTGAAATAGTACCTTCTTGCAAAAAGACATCAAACATCGTAATTCCTTTTAATACTTCCGGTTGATGAAGATACACATCTTTTAAACGTGCAAAGAAACACTGTAACATTACCTCAAAGCTACGTGCCACAGGATGAAGATAGACTTGCCAATACATGTGATAACGAGCCATGATGTAATCTTCCACCGTATGCATTCCACTTTCTTTGATGACTAATTGCTCTTGTTTTACACGTATGGTTCTCAACAAACGTTCTAAATCAAATTGCCCATATTTTGTGCCCGTAAAGTAAGAATCACGTAATAAGTAATCCATGCGATCGGCATCCAATTGTGATGATATAATCTGTGTCAAAATGTTATTTGGATGACTGTGATTTATAATGTCACACACATCCTTAGCTAAAGAAGGATGATGCTGCATAAGAATCGAATGAATTTGGGTATCTTCTAAAAGAATACGTTGGGTAAATTCTTCATGATTACAATTTACAATACTTTCAAAGGCATGACTGTATGGAAAATGCCCTACATCATGCAGCAATCCTGCAACCATGACACAAACCTTTTCATACTCTGTTAGACTACGATTTAAATCCTCAATTTCAACGACCATACGACGCACAATTTCATAAACACCTAAACTATGTTCAAACCGTGTATGCATAGCCGTATGATAGACCGCAAAAGCTCCCCCTAATTGTCGTATGCGACGTAAACGTTGAAATTCCTTGGTATTTAATAACTCCCATATCACTTGTAAATCAATGTGAACATATCCATGAATCGGATCTCTTAAGACTTTTACTTCACTTAATTTTGTAAACATCTTATCACCTCTAATACTAATAGTATAACAGAAAAAAAGTCCGAAGACCTTTTTTCTAAAACTTATAAGGGGATAGAATGTTTTGTACGAATAATAAGGGGATATTACTATGTACTACAAGGCTTCTATTATACCTTGTACATACATCATACCAAGTTCTTATCGAAATAATTTGTTTTCTTTATGTAAAATTATGTGAGTTACTTTTTATATACAGGAGGCAATGTACGCTTATGATTGGTTCTTTGATATAAACGATCTAAATATTCCTTTGTTTCAAGATCCGGAGTTCCCAAAATATACTCATCAATCTTTTCATAGCTAATACCTAGTTCTTCTTCATCTGTTTGCCCAATATATAACCCCCCGGAAGGAACACGAGCACGAATCGTTTTAAAATCATAGTCATAGTGTTCATCAATGTACTTCATCAAATCATTTAATTCTCGAACTGTCAAATCACGAATGGGATTAAAATCATAAGCTCCATCGCCCCACTTTGTAAAATAACCCGTTGTATATTCACTAAGATTACCGGTACCAATCACTAAATAATTACGTGCTTGACACAAAGCATACATCGTTGTCATACGCAAACGTGGCTTTATATTTGCCATAGATAAGCCCTCCACTTGAATAGCAGTTTCTTCCATACATTTCATTAACGCTTCAAAAGGCTTTTGCAAATTCAGATTATAAAACTCAATCTGAAACATATCCGCATAATACTTTGCAATTTCTTCATCTTCCTTCGCATTTCCAATGGGCAAAGCACACCCTAAAATAGGTACTTTAGCCTCATGGCACAAGAAAGAAACAATCACACTATCTTTACCACCACTTAACCCTAAGCCAACACCATTTGCCTTGGCATTGCTTACATATTGTGCAATCCATGCTGCACGATCTAAAATCTCCTGCTTCCAATCTCTTAAATACTCCATACAAACTCCTTATTCCTGATATAGTTTATGTTCATAAATATAAGATGCTACTTCATTTGGAACATATTCTTCAATACTTTGCTTCATTTTACACAACTTACGTACTTGTTCACTTGAAATATCTTTATCAAAATCATTGACTAAATGGATACGCTCTTGATATTTCGCCAGTAATGGATCCGTCAGTACAATTTGTTTTAAATCTTCATTACGATTAAATACTAAAAGGTAATACGTCTTTAACAATTCTTCCGCTTGATACCAACGACTAATTTCCTTTAAATTATCGGCACCTATCACCAACATTAGTTCCTCATGATAAACATTCTTTAGAAATGTTAGTGTTTCGATGGTTTTATATTGGCGTGTACTATCCACTTCAATTCTTGAAATCTTAAATTTAGGATTTTTTAACGCTCTTTTTAACATCTCAATACGATGCAAAGCGGATACTGTCAAACTAGTTTTATTATAATAATCTGAAACGGGAACAAAAATAACATCTTCTGCATACATCAAAGCTGTTGTGGCAACCTCTAAATGTCCATAGGTAACGGGATTAAATGACCCTACATAAACTGCCTTCATCGCTGGTTCTTACTTTCCAGTAATTCTTGTTTCAAATCCCATAACGGCTTTGACAAGTCAACATAGTAATTATGCGGATTTTCAAAACGCAAAGACTCTTCCCATAACGTTTGAACTTGTTGTATACAGTATTCTCGTATTTCACTTACACTTGGACTTTGATAAACTTGTTTTCCTTTAATAAAGATTGGCACCAACATTGGCTCTACCGTAAAGTTAACTAACTCTTTACGCTTCCACGTACTAATTGGATCAAAAATTGTATAAGGCTTACTTGTATCAATGACTTCATCTTTAAGGGTCAAAACATCCGCAATTGCCTTATGATTTTCATCATAGAGACGATATACCTCTTTATCAGCAGGTGTTGTAATTTTTTCAATGTTTTCACTAATCTTAATGCGTGGTTCAAACTTACCATTTTCTTTAACCGCCGCAATTTTATAAACTCCACCAAAAACCGGTTCACTTTTGGCACTAATCAAACGTTCTCCAACCCCAAAATAATCAATACAAGCCCCTTGAATCAATAATGATTGAATCATATACTCATCCAAACTATTTGACACGATAATCTTACAATCCTGCATACCGGCTTGATCCAACATCTTACGAGCTTTTTTAGACAAATAAGTTAAATCCCCACTATCTAAACGAATACTTTTTAAACGCTGTCCCATTGGATGCAGTACCTCTTTCGCTACCAAAATAGCATTTGGAACCCCACTTTTTAACACATTATAGGTATCTACTAATAAACTGGCATTATTTGGGTACATCCAACAATACTTTTTAAATGCAGTATATTCATCCGGATATAACTGTACAAAGCTATGAGCCATAGTCCCAACCGATGGTATATCAAACAGCTTATCAGATAAGACGTTAGCACTACTATTTACACCACCAATATACGCCGCTCTTGCACCATATAAAGCGGCATCATACCCATGCGCTCTACGTGCTCCAAATTCCATCACCACTTTACCTTCGGCACTACGCACAATGCGATTGGCTTTTGTCGCAATTAAACTTTGATGATTGACAGTTAATAAAATCATCGTTTCAATTAACTGTGCTTGTATAATGGACCCCACAACCTTAATAATCGGTTCATTTGGAAAAATCGGTGTGCCCTCTTTAAACGCATAAATATCCAAGGTGCACTTAAAGTTTTTTAGATATTCTAAAAAGGCTTCGTCAAACAGATGCTTATTACGCAAAAAGGTAATATCTTCATCCGTAAATGTTAAATGATTAATGTATTCAATGACTTGTTGCAAGCCACACATAATCGCAAAACCACCGCCATCCGGCACTCTACGAAAAAACATCTCAAAAATAACCTCTTGATCTTTTAAGCCATCTTTAAAATAACCGTTTGCCATGGTCAATTGATAAAAATCCATCAATAGTGATAAATCTCTTGTTATTGTTTTCATATCCAACCCTCTATCTTATTTTACCATATTTTACTTTTTGATTTTTAAGCTTCGTAAATAATCCTTCTGTTCTTTACTTAAACGATAACTGTCAATCCCCTTGCTTATTGCTTTATTAATAACCCAAGGTTTCATAGTAGGATTGGTAAAATATGGTAAGGTACAATTCCACTGCTTGATTAATGCAATACTGAAATACCAAGCAATCATCATATCCAAATAATAATCATCGCTATTTAACTGACTAACTAATCTCAAATGTTCTTCTTTAAAATGCTCATCTAGATAATTGCTCAGTAATAAACCAATCGCAAACCGTTTGGTATAGACATGCTCACTCGTTAACCACTTTAAAATACACGCATACACCTCATCGGGATATTTCTTAAAAATGTTAGGACACAAAGAATCACACACCGCCCAATTATCAACATAAGGCAATAACTTATTGACCTCCTTAAAAGCAATTTCTAAGTCTTTCTCTAAATTAATGATGTGAATATGTAGCATATATTCATCAAAATAAACGTGCGGTAAACTCTTTAAAAAATCATTCTTTGTCTTTTCATCCTTAGAAATCTCTTTGGCATAACGCTTAAGCATAGGACTGCGTACACCAATCATAGTAGAAACATCTACATTCGGAATTAACTTAGCATTAAAATCACGATATGCAAGATCCTGCATCTTTTTAAGCTCTTTTTGTATCTTACTCATACACCCTCCAAAAAAGACAACGTTATTCGTTGTCTTGTGCTAATACATCAAAATCCTCTAAAACAAGCTCCAACATATCCGCATCAGGATTCTTTAAAATACGCTTTGCCTGTTTTAAAATGGCATCTTCAATAACATTACGAGCCAAACGTCCATTACCACTTGTTTGACTATTATCTGCTTGTACCTTTAAGAAATACTCTAACAATGGCTTTTCAACAGCCATATTTAACTTATATTCTTTACTTTGAGCAATGATACGAGCAATTTGTAACAACTGCATCCCTGTATAATCTTTAAAATGAATGATATTGGCAAAACGTGATTTTAATCCTGAATTCGATGTTAAAAACTCACTCATCTCTTTCGAATAACCCGCTAAAATCACAATCAGATCATCTCGATAATCTTCCATTGCCTTTACTAAAGTATCAATCGCCTCTAAACCAAACGAATCATCTTTACCACGATATAAAGAATATGCCT
The DNA here is from genome assembly GCA_003858585.1 of Erysipelotrichaceae bacterium OH741_COT-311. Lineage (GTDB taxonomy): Bacteria > Bacillota_I > Bacilli_A > Erysipelotrichales > Erysipelotrichaceae > RQZE01. The sequence continues at coordinate 117,868 of RQZE01000006.1, read as the reverse complement.
CATCAATGAATAAAACACCACCCAAAGCACTTTGAATCACTGACATTGTTAATGGTGCAGTATGACCAACATACTTACCAACTAAGTCTTGACGAGTAACCTCCACCAGCTGTCCTTGTTTTAAAACACCCGCAACCTTCATCAAACGAGAAACCAAACGTGCAATCGTCGTCTTACCAGTACCAGGATTTCCTGTAAAAATCATATGTTTACTTACTTCGGTAACCTTTAGACCCTTTTGCTTACGCAAGTTTGTAATCTTTAAATGATCTTCCAAAGAAAGTAAATACTCTTTTACTTCATCCAAGCCAACAATACGATCCAATTCTTCTTGAATTTTTTGACGCTCCACAACCGAATCATCACGCAAATCCACCTTAATCCATTCTTCATGATGCTTAATCATTAATGTTTCATCAAACTGTATTTCCACTCCACTAACATCATGATGATTTAAGACCACATCCACTAAAGCATTATAAATTACCTGAATAAATGGTGTAATCGAATCCATCCCATCACTTGGTTGATACTTTGACAGCAACCATTGTTTCACACTATCATGCAACTGTACTTGTACCTTTAACTGAACCTTCATCTTGTTTAATAAACTCTCTAAAAGCTTATCTACAATGACACCAATCACCGCATCATTTAACTTGACCGTTTCAATCTTATCAACAACTGTATCAATGAATTGTTTTCCATAGGTATCCAATACATCCGACATTTTCTTATCGGTAAGAAAGACTAACAACTTACCATTCCCGGTCAACACATCAATGGCATCCTTGACTAAGCCACTTGTCGCCTCTTGAAGATAGCCATGTTTTAATGTATAACGCTTGTTTAACACAATACGCTTCTCTACCACTAATTGTTGAAGCATACGATTAAACACTGTATATCCCTCTGTAATATGTTCTACCGCAATGATACCAGCATTTCCATTCAATGCCATATACAAATCTTGAAGAAAGATAGTCTCTTGACTGCTTGATTGATAACGTTGCATATCCAAGATTGCAATTTCATTGGATGGACTAAGTTTATGCTTAAGCAATTCATTGGCTACTTCCTTAACCAATAAATGACGTCCGGTACCATTATTACCATGAATTAAAATTGTATTCTTTAAATAATCCGGATGACTACCTATTACATATGGTCTTTTTAATGCCACTATCATATCTTTAATCGCTTGAGCTTGCCCTAATACGACACGATTCAAATTCTCTTCCATTTCTTGAAAAATCACTTTAATGTCCTTAGGATTTACCGGTATGGTTGTATCTTCCACTTTGACATGAAAATCCTTTTCAATATCCTTACGTAGATTCTCAAAATCTTCATCCGTAAAATTTAATTCTTTGGATAGTTGAAGAATCTCTTGTTGATTGGATTGTATCAGATTTAATAACTCTTGATTAGTAATATCTACCAACTCTTTTGCTTCTTGATTTAAATTATGTAAACTACGTTTTTTCCCTAATACCTCTTTCAACAATTGTTCACGTTTTTCTTGCTTCATAACTACCTCTTCAACTTCTTGTTCAATTCTTCTGCAATCTTATCAATCATATTCCATTTACTTTTCTTCAGTGCCAAACGCACATACAATAAGCCATCATAATAACCACCATCATATTGATAATGATTCTTTTTCCCCTTTGCACGTAAGATTTCATTTTCTAAGATCGGTTCTATGATTAACAAATTATCTTTATTTTGTTGTCCCTTATGATAATACTTCTCTAAAGCAGCCATATGACCTTTACGATAAGGATCTTCTTGTCCACGCCCACGATAGTCCACATTACTAATATAATTAATAAAATAATCATAACGAGAATCAAACGTTAAATCACGATAACTCTTTAACACCATTGGACGAGATAACGGACGATAACTATACTTTTCATACTTAGAATCACGAAATAGCGTATATTCATCATTTTCATCTTTATTAAACACACGCCCAAAGGCCTTGGGATCAATATCTAACTTATCCTTAGCAAGATCATCATACAAGGCATCAAAAATATGTTCCACTTCGTCTTTTATGCTATTTCTCTTATCGTTCATAATCATTACCTACTTTCAAAGTACCTTCATCAACCAAACCATCTTTCTTAAGCAAAGACTGTAAGGTAGTAATATCAGCCGACAAATGCATATAATCATCTTCATTTAATGTACTAATAATATTTTTTAACGCCTCATTAATTAAAACGATGGTCTTAATTAATTGTTCTTCACTCTTTAAATACTCTTGATTATTTACATCACCCAACGACAATGATTTGTATTTTTCTAAAATATCCACCAAAATAGGCATATAGTAACTATATAACTTCGTTAATTGTTCCTTACTATTTGGATCTTTTTGCTCAATCACTTCAATGTTTTTTAATAAAGAAGCTGTTTTATATAAACCATTTGAAATCTCTTCATGTTCAATTTCATTATTTAATTGATTGATACGATTCATATATAAAGTTGCACTAGGCTCTATGCGCTTCGGACTTTCTTGCACCTTCGGTTTTTCTTTCACTTCCTTATTTGCAAAATTCACTAATAAATCATAAATTTCCTGCGCAACACTTGGATAACTGCTTGCGAATTCATCTAAGGTTGCAATGCACTCCTCATTGTAATACATATTCAAATTCTTTAAATTTTCATAACTCCCTTTTAACGGACGCAAACTAATTCCATCAATAACAATCAAACGATCATTATCCGTAAAATACTCCTTTAATTTATGATTAATCTGTTCTTCGTTTTTCTTGGTAAGTTTTATTTTATACTTATGATGACGTTTCTCCATCGCTGTTTGTTTCTGATCTTTTTTATTTGCAAAAAACAAGCTGAGAATAAAACCCAAAAAGATAAAACTTATAAATCCAAACAAGCGTGTAAGGATTAAAAATATAATACCAATGATAATTGGTGAAATTGCCCTTTTATTTTGCATTATTGATGCCCCCTGAAAAATAATAACTTTCTAATTGTTGTAGAAACAAATGTTCCTAATGCCAAAGCTCCTGCCTTTGCTAAGGTATCAACACCTATTATTATAGCATTATCCGTACGATTTAAAATGACTTCCAACATCGTATAATACATTCCGCCACCTGGCACCAAAAGAATCAGCGCCACGACCATAAAACTAGTTACCGGTGTCTTTAATTTACGTGCCATAATCTCACTATACATAGTAATAACCATGGATGCTATCAGTAAAGATAATACGGAAGAAAGTCCCAGATACATAGTAAATTCATGTACTAAGGCACCAATCCCTCCACCAAGACATGCGTATATCAACTTATGTTGCTTAAGATTAAACAATACTCCAAATCCTAAAGCAGCCAGTAAAGAGCCTAATATACGAACAATCATAAGCGACCTCCTAGCCTTAACCAAATCGTTAAAGCCATCCCGGAACCCAATGCCACAAAAATCGCAATTAAGAAAGCCTCAAAACCACGTGTCGTTCCGGATACCAAATCACCGGATAAAAAGTCTTTAATAGCATTGGTAATCGCTAATCCCGGTACCAATAACATAATCGTACTGATAATGACAAGATTATAATCCATAACAATGTGATACTTATATCCCACCATTGCCAAAAAAGCAATCACAAACGACTGAATCGCAACTTTAACAAACGGATTTAACGCATGTTTTACAAGCACTCCATGTAACGCATATACAAAGCAACCAATCACGAAAGCTGCTAACGCATCCCATACTTTTCCACCAAAAAACAGTGTAAATCCCAATGCAATAATACCTGCACATGCAATTTCAATCCAAGCTGGATAAGTAGGTTGTTGAATGATATGCTGTAAACGAGCTTCAAATTCATCAACAGAGAGTTTATCGGAATCACGTGATAATTGATTTAACAAATCAATACGCTGTAAATTAGCCTTACTACGATTCACTCTTAATACTTTACTATAAGATCGCTCGTCATCCATACATGATGAAATAATGACGGTAGGAGAAGTAAAGGCACTTACTTCTTTCATACCATAATTTTGTAAGATACGACAAATGGTATCTTCGACTCGATATGTTTCCCCACCACTTTCCAGCAAATAAAATCCGGTTAAGGTTGCTAAATGAAGGATACGATCTTGTTTATTCATATTCTACCTCGCCTTATAAGTATAGCATTTTTCAAGACTAAGTATTGAAAAACTGTATCAAAAGTTTTATAGTTTTTATTATTGGAGGAAAACATTATGAAATGTATGTTTATTATCTTGAACAACGTTGATAAGTTGGATGAGCTATTAACAAAACTTGGAGATAATGGGATTCAAGGAGCTACTATTTTAAATAGTACAGGTATGGCACATCATTTATTTAATGGTCATCGTAATGAAGCCGAACGTTTTATTGGATCATTACGTTTTCTATTAAATCCTGAGCGTGATGAAAACCGTACTATTATTTGTGTCTTGAAAGATGAACAAGTTTTATTAGCACGAGCAGCCGTTCATGCCGTACTAGGAGACTTATCAAAGCCGGATACCGGTATTATTTTTACTATACCTTGCGATTATATCGAAGGTGGATGTTTTACTTATTAGAAAGAAGGATTAATTGTGGATCATTTATTTTTACAAGTTGCACTCTTATTTGCAACCGGTTTACTGTTCTCACTTTTAGCTAAAAAAGTAAAACTTCCATCTGTAACCGGTTATTTAGTAGGTGGTTTGTTGGTTGGACCCAATGTTTTAAACCTTGTCAATCATCATACATTAGAAACACTCATGGTTTTTTCAAACATCGCTCTTGGTTTTATTGCATTCTCTATCGGAAGTGAATTCAAGATTAGCTATTTTAAAAAAGTAGGTGTAACACCAGTTGTCATCGCCTTTTTAGAAGCCGTTGGAGCCGTTATGATTGTAACAGGTGTTATGTTACTGCTAGGCAATGATTTATCGTTTTCTTTAATGATTGGATCTATCGCCTCAGCCACTGCCCCAGCAGCAACCATTATGGTAATACGTCAATACAAAGCCAAAGGACCTGTTAGTGAAACGTTACTAAGTGTTGTCGCCATCGACGATGCCGCTGCCTTAATCTGTTTTGGCTTTGCACTAGCAATCACAAACAATTTAAACAACGCAAACAGTAATATGTTGGAAATGTTATTAAGTCCTTTTATTGAAATTATTGTTTCCTTAGTGATTGGTTTAGCTTTAGGATTATTATTATCTTATGTCATTCGTTACTTTAAAGATAACGCAAATCGCAATAGCTTAGTCATTGCGATTATCCTACTTGCATTAGGTTTATCTGTCATCTTCCATGCTTCTTCACTATTAGTATGTATGGTACTTGGAGCGGTATATTGTAACCTATCCACTACATCGGAAAAAGTGATGCAGTTGGTTGATGAAATGACCCCACCATTATTCATGTTATTCTTTGTATTATCCGGTGCAGAGTTAAATCCTGCCATTATCCCAACCATTGGTGTATTAGGCAGTGTTTACATCATTGCACGTGTAATTGGAAAATACCTTGGAGCCTATGCCGGAGCAGTAGTAACCAAAGCCCCTGAAAATGTACGCAAGTACTTAGGACCATGCTTAATCCCGCAAGCCGGGGTTGCAATCGGGCTATCACTCATCGCTCAAGCTGCAGTACCAAGTCATGGACAAACCATTCGTGCCATCATACTATGTGCCACGCTAATCTATGAATTAGTTGGACCATACATCACAAAAGTAACACTACAAAAAGCACAAGAAATTGCAAGTCATCATTAAAACAGAAAGCCACGTATGTCGTTATACGTGGCTTTTTTGTTATTTTATATTTTCTAATTTTTTTATATCCTTTATTATTTCTAAGAAAAGATCAAATAATTCTTCAGGTTTCAGTCTTTGGGCACTAGGATGGTAAAAGTTTATAATAATCTGTTTTTATGTGGTAATTTTTTTACAAAATACTTACACGCTTTCCCAAGCAAAGCACCAGAAAGCAAATAAATACCAATAGTCTATATGCTCCCCTTGTAAAAGGAAGAATCTAATAATCCTCCTATATAAACGTTTTGTTCCTACTTTTTTCATGATTTCAATAATAGAAGTTTTGGCATTTATAACATCAAATCCATCTTTACCTTAATACAACGACATCTCCTAAAAACATGAAAAAAGCACCAAGTAAAACGATGCATATCGTTATAATCATAAGATTCATGATTAATCTCTTCTTTATAACTCTATTATATCACTGGTTTTTGGGCTTTTCCCTTCTCAAATTTTCTTATAAATAATCTATATATTCTTTTGCTTCAAGCAAAGACATAAATGTTAGATTTCTTAACTCCTTAATCGCCTGTATCGTCTGTCCATTTTGCTTTAATTCTTTTAAATATTCAATTTCTTCTTTAGTAAGATAATCTGCATGCATTCGCTTATACTTCTTTTCAAATTCATCAAGTCTTGATTCTAGTGCAATAGAATGTTGCTTAAACTTAAATATAGCCAAAAAAAGCATTACCACTGAAAAAATAATCCCAATCACTAATATCTGTGCCATATAAAACAACCATCTATTCTACATTCTAAATAATGGTGAAATTAAGGTTAACATCATTAAAATCACAACAAACATAATAATTACTTTTCGTTTCATTTTATCCACTCCTTATATCTTAAAAATAATCGTAGCGATACTAAAGTACACCATAATAGAACAAGTATCCACAATTGTTGTAATTAATGGTGCAGCCATAATCGCCGGATCCAACTTTAATTTCTTGGCTAAGATTGGTAAGCAACATCCAATAATTTTCGCAATTACGATGGTTGCCATCAATGAAACTGCCACTACAATCGCCAGCGAAAGATCTTTGTAAATGAAGAAAATACGCAAACCATTTGCCAATGCCAAAGCACAACCAACAACTAATGAAACACGAAATTCTTTAAAAAGCACTTTCCAAATATCTTTAAATTTAATTTCATCGATGGCTAAACCACGAATAACTAAGGTTGAACTTTGTGATCCACAATTTCCTCCGGTATCCATCAACATCGGTATAAATGACACCAAGATTGGTAATACCTCAAACGCATGTTCATAACGGCTGATAATACTTCCGGTTATGGTAGCTGATAACATTAAAATCAACAACCAACCGATGCGATTATACGCATGTTGCAAGACACTTGTTGATAGATATGGTTTATCATTAGCCATCATCGCTGCCATCTTTTGCATATCCTCTGTTGTTTCATCTGTTAAGACATCAATCGCATCATCGAAAGTTACAATACCCACAATACACCCTTCTGCGTCTAATACAGGAATCGCGATTAGCCCATATTTACGCAATTTATTGGCAATGTCTTCTCGATCATCATGGGTATGAGCATAAATAAATTCTTTCTTCATCAGCGATTCAATCTTTGTTTCAGGATCATGAATCATTAAGTCCTTTGCTGTTACAATCCCTAAACACTTACGCTTTTCAACCACGTAACAAGTATATACGGTTTCACTATCTATTCCTACACGACGAATTTTATCAAGTGCTTGTTTTACACTCATCGTTGGATATAATTCAATAAATTCAACCGTCATAATACTACCGGCACTATCTTTCGAATAATGCAATAATTGATTGATTTGATTACGTGTTTTCATATCCACGTTATCTAATAAATTCGTAATAACATTACTAGGCATATCTTCTAAAAAATCAACCGCATCATCCACATACATCTCTTCAAATAACTCCGCAACATTTTGACTGGATAAGGTTTTTAACAATGCCTTTCTTATATCATTATCCATATACGAAAAAACTTCTGCAGCCTTATCTTTTTCCAATAAACGAAAACATAAGCCACGCTCTTCTTTTTCAAGTTCATTTAGTAATTCAGCCAAGTCAACAGGATTACTATCTAACGTTAATTGATGCACCTCTTTATATTTCTTTTGATGCAATAAAGCGTTTATTTCTTTAATATCCATGCCTATTCCTCCTTTAAAAAAGCCATCGTTTATACGACAGCTCAATTAAAAATACTTAAGGAATCATTCATTAAGCCGTAGTATAAAAGTAATGATTGTATTTATCGACTTAGGTATCTCATCCATAAATCATCACTCCTTCCTACTAACCCTTAATCTAACACCAATATACAAAATAGTCAAATAAGCAAACAACTACATACGATCTTTGATGTAGTTATACACTCTATCATCTTCAAATTGATTCTTGCCATGTTCTGCAAGTTCTAATAAACTGCGACCATTGGAAACCATTTGAAGGCTTGCCCCACATTCGATAAGATAGTTTGTTAATTCATATTCTGCAAACCAAGCAGAGGTTCCAAGTGCTCTATCTATCACTTCCTGTTTACATTTTTCAGGAATATAACTTAGAAGATGCTTTACAATAGCCACTTGATTCTGTTCTTTTTCCATGTTGTTTTGACGAAAACGTACGGTATGACTGATTAACGTTTCTGCCATATCTTCTAAATTGGCTTTTTTAGATAATGAAAGAAAAAAGGGATATTCCGCATTGGCACAAAGTGGAAACAATAATTTCGCCCACTGTTCCGGTGTAATGCCATACTTTGCAATTTCTTTTTCAATATGTGCCATAACCTGTTCATCACTTTGTCCCTGTGACCTTTTTCCAATATAACGTTGTAATTTTTTCAATCTTACTTCATCCATACAATGACTCCAATTTTATCTCTATATTTTCAGCTAAAGAGTTAACTTTTTCTCATAACAAATCTCTTCGGTATTTAAATAGGTTTTCATCTTACCAAAAGTACAAAAGCCAAGTTTTTCATAAAACATACGTGCTTGATAATTATCCCTAAATACCCAAAGTAGTACCTTATCATACCCCTTCGCTTTCATATCCTCTAATACTTTTCTCATTAATTTAGTGCCATAGCCTTTTCTCCATTGATTACAAATACTATGAATGCAAATCAATTCCGCATAACCAAACATATCTTCATCTCGCGCTTTATCCCAGAGAGCGTTTTGTCAAGTGCCTGTTTATATTTATGGACGATTTTTTGAAAATTGAGCAACAAAAAACAGCAAACCTTTTTGATTTACTGTTTCTCAAATTGTTATATTCAATTAGACAAACCGGGAGTTGTTTAAATATCATATTCCTTTATAATTTTATTCGCTAATTCAATTTGCCGATTTCTTTCTTCTTCGACTTTTAAATTATCATTAGGGAATAAAATATTAATAACTTTAATAGCATAATCAGATGATACAATAGCATGTCCTCTCATATGACCAGTTGCTATGGATTGTGCAAATACTCTTGCAGAATATTTACTTAAATCATTAATTGACATTTGTCCTAATTTATTCGCTAAAAATCCAGCGTTTCTCAGTTTATACGCACTTGATTTCCCGTCAATACGCATATTTAATACCGCTGTTGTTTCACACATGATTGATTCCTTTAACTCTTTATCACCAATCTCTATAAAAGATAAGAACGCTTGAGCATTTTCTAATGCCCATCTTGCTACATATTTGTGAGACATCTTATATAAAATCATCTCTAATTTGTATCTTTTCTCTGATGAATCATTTATTTTAATTTTGTACTTTGATGGTATTTCCCACTTTCCATCTTGAAACAAATTTTGTTCAAACTCATTCCATGAGAATTTTGAAGTATCTATAATTTTCACCTCCACAACTTCTAATTTGTTTTACTCGCTGTTTGTTATATTATACCATATTTTCAATTAGTTTTACAGGTCTAATTCTTGCTTCTTAACCTGTGTTATTTCTCTGTTTTCTTGTTGTAATTTCTCTATACAGCTTCTTACACTTTCTGCTTGTTCCACTTCTTTCCGTAGGTCTATGATTTGAGAATACAGACTGTCTTTTTCTTTCTTCAAGGCGGTTACTTCCGATTTCCATTTAGATATAGTTAAGGACTTGCTTTCTCCTAAATGTTCTTTCAAATATTTCTTCGCACTTTCAAATAAAATAATCTCTGCGGTATGTTCATTGTAGAAAATATCTTGTTTGTTTTTCTTCAGCTTGATATAGGCTTTATAGGTGTCTTTATGCTTCAAATATTTTTCGGCGTGGTCGATAAGCTGTACTCTATCATCAATCTGCTTTTCAGTATCTTTAATAGCTCTTGTGGTCTTGTAGTTCTTATCTCTTAAAGTAACTATGTTTTCTTTCAGTTCAGATACAGAAATGATATTGTTCTCTTTTAAGAATTGATAGCTTTCGATGTATTGCTCTAAATCTGTATTATGGTTATCTGCATTTTTACGGATAAGATTTTCAAAAACTGACAATAGATTTTCTTTGGATGGGAGGGCTGATTTGATATTTTCAGTTTCTGCCTTTTCTTCTTTTCCAATTCCTCTTATCCAATTTAGTAAGGCTTTTATTCTTAACTTTATTTCCTGTAATAGCCTATTCTGTTTTCTGATTTCTCTGTTGATATTTCCTCTGTCTGTGTCTATGCCTTTCTTTTCCATTTGTGTTGCCGATACTCCTAAATGAATAGTCGGTATTTGTTCTATTCCTTGTCTTTGATAAGAACGGTGATCCACTTTTTCCTGTATATTGTTTTCTTCCAAATATTTGTTGGTAATATCTGCCCATGCTTTTCGCCACTCTTCCGCTTTTTCTTGCTCATTCCAATCGACTATATTGATTTTTTTGGTTTTGTAATTGCCATTTTTGAGTTTTACTTTTTCTCCGTTTTCATCAAGGATATATTCTTTTTTTGATTTTGCTCCCCATGTTGTATCTTCGTTTAACGGTCGCATTGTTAATAGGATATGTGCGTGTGGGTTTCTGTCATTTTTGTCGTGTAAGGCAATATCGGCACACATACCGACTTTCACAAAATTTTCTTTTACATATTCTCGTACAAGTTCTATCTGTTTTTCTCGGTTTAATTCTTTGGGTAAGGCGATTTCTATTTCTCTTGCAAGCTGTGAGTTTTTACTTTTTTCGATTTTCTCCACGCTATTCCATAATGTTCCCCTGTCCAAAAACTCCTGTGGTGCATTTTGTGGTAATAGAATTTCGGTATGGGCGATTCCTCCTTTTCTTGTAAAGTCATGGACTATGCCGTCATACTCATTTTTTATCTTTTCGCCACTTCGATAGGCGGAAGCTGCAACTGCACTCTTGCCTTTGCCTCTTGAGATAATTTTGATACTGAGATGATATATTGCCATAAGAGAAAACCCCCTTTCGTTGTTCTGATACTTTGATGTGGCGATGGATAAGACTTCCTAAAAAAATCGAATTGCTTTTTATCCGATTTCTTTTGGGAAGTACACAAGGGGTAGGAAATTTATTTCCGTAGGGGAGTGTAGCTCCCCTGTATCAGCGTTTAGCTGATATGCTCTCTGCAAGAGCCTTCGGAGAACGCACACACCCTTTAGGGTGTATAAGTGCACCCTTGTAAACAAGGGACTATTCCCCGATGTCCGTTACTTCCTCTTGTGTTTCTATATTTTGGTTTTCGTTTTCTTCTCGCTTAGCTATGATTTTCTTGATTTTTTGTCGGATTTCTTCTTTATGATTTAGAGAACTTATGAGCTGATAAAATTCATCTTTGGTTAATTCTTTGCTTTCAGTAAAGATACTTTCAAATACTCCTCCTTTTTCATAAAGCCGTCTATCTCTCTTTTTTCGTTCCTCCTCTTTCTGCTGACTGATGAGCTTTTTTCTTTTGTTTCGTAACTGCTTGATTTCTTCTTCTGCCATTAAAATCTTTTCTTCTATATTTTTCATTTTCCTTGTCCTTTCTTCTTGATTTTGAGCAATAAAAAAACAGTAAACCGATTTAATTTACTGTTTCGTGAATTGTCATGTTATAGCTTTTGTTTACTTCACTCCAACAAACGAGGAGATAGTTTAAATGTATCGTCGAACCTTTTTTGTATAATCTTCATAGCTTTTTCCGAACTTTTCTAAACACCATCTTTCTTCCGATACAATAATCCAATGAGCAGAAATCTGGAAGATTAACACCATTACCAACATGATTAATGACTGTATTAATAAAGACATCCCTAAGAAGCAAACAAAATAAGCCACATACATCGGATTTCTTGAAAATTTATAAATACCATTGGTATTTAACCCCTCATCATTCGGGAAAGCAAAACACACAACTGAAATTGCACATAATAATATACCTACCAAAAAGAGCGATAAGCCTAAATAAAATTGAAGAGAAAAATCAATTTTTACTGATGATACCATCACGCATATTAATAATGCTATATTAGATACTTGGTAGATGTAATATGCTACTTTTTCAGATTTTTGTATTGGAGCAAAATATCCTGCTCGCTGTATAGCTTCTTTTTTTATGATAGAAAACAAACCAAATCTTACAGTTAAGAATATTAGCAATAGCCAAACCCCACCCATCTTAATACCTCTCCCAAAGTTCATCTCAATAAATTCAAACTTGTTTCTCTAATTGTTTATCAATATTATACCATTTTGAGGGCATTTTTTCCACTGTCGGATTTTCTGCTTGCTTTCGTGTTTTTCATAGGAACAGATTGAAAAGCACGGAGAAGCAAAATACAAAGTGTTTGTTTTATTTATTCTTTCCGCTGGGCTTGCACTATCTTTAACAGCTTATCTTGAAAGGTATCCTTGCTCTTTTTATCAAAATATATTTCTGTTACAAAGGTCTTTCCATTCATCTTTTTTGTTAGAATGCCATCAGGTTTTCGGTGTGTCGCTTGTTCTTCGTTGGTCTGTGGTTTTTGTTTTTCGGTCATTTAATCCTCCTTTTACTTGCACAAAAAAAGATTTCCTGTACTTCGGAAACCTCTTTTGCTTGGTTGATATTTGGTTTTAGGTTGTTGCTTGTAGCTTCTTTTTTGCTCTATACTCTCTTGCCTTTACTTTTTCATACTCTCGGCATTTTTCAATATTTTTGGCTCGGTATTCTTTGTAATATTCCCTACGATATGCTCGTGCTTTTTCTTTCTTAGCTTCTTCGATTTCTTCTCTCATCTGTATCATTTCCTGTTCTGTCGGCTCGATCTGTTTTGTGAGTTCATTTTCAAATTTTCCGATATAGTTGAAATAGACTTCGATTCGCTGAACGGCATATTTTGCTCTTTTGACATCTCGCTCATGCACTACTATTTTACTGATAAATTCATTGATAGCAGTGGGGGTAAGTTCTTCAAAGTCTGAGTAGCTTTCAGCAAGCCTTATAAAATTCTTGGCTCTTTGGTTGGCATTTTCAAATTCGGATAAGCGTTCTTCTATTTGCTCCTGTTCCGCTTTTAAGCTGTAATATTCTTCTGCATATTTCCCCGATAGTTGTTCATAGCGTTTCGGCTCGATATTTCCCAGTGCGTTATCTTCATACAGTTTATTCATCACTCTTTCTATCTGTTCCAATCTATCTGTGATTTGTGGGATACGATTTTTTTGTTTCCCTACTTCTTCGGTCTGTTCTTTGGCAAGACTGTTTTTTACCAATGCTTCAAACTCTGATTTGTTTGTGAATGAAAACTTGCCTATCTTTCGTAAAATCTCTTTGAGCGTTTCCATGACATCATCGACATCAATGCGATGTGGGGAATGGCATTTCGGGTGCTTGGCTTTGCCTTTGGCATATTCGCTACAATAGGTTACATGCTGTATTTTATTATTCTTGTGTATGGTGCGAATGTGCATTTTCGTACCGCAATCTTTACAGTACATCAATCCCGATAATGGGTGGATTTCTCCATCTCCGTTCGGTCTTTTTACCGGTGCATTTTTTAATATCCGCTGTACATTTTCATAGGTGGCTCGGTCGATGATTGGCTCATGCACATCGGGGGTGATTTGCCACTTATCTTTATCGACATAGTGGTTTCGCTTGTCTTTGTAATGCTTTTCGGTTTTGAAGTTGACTACATCGCCACAATACTCCTGCCTTTGCAGTATGCGTGTTAGGGTTGCTTTGTTCCAGTTATAGCGATTTTCTTCATTGAGTGTTCTGCTTTTTGCGGTTCCTCTGTCTTGCTGTTTCATATAAAAGGTTGGGGTTAGTATTTCTTTTTCTTTCAAATAAACGGCTATCTGATTTCTATTTTTCCCCTCCATAAAAAGCGTAAAAATGAGTTTTACCACTTCGGCAGCTTCTTTATCGACGATCCAATAATCTTTGTTCTCAGGGTCTTTGATATAGCCGTACGGGGCTTCTGTTGCGACAGGCTTTCCGCTTGCTCCTTTGGTCTTAATGCCTGTTTTGACTTTCTTACTGATATCCCTTGCGTACCACTCCGACATAATATTGATAAAAGGGGCAAATTCCAATGTATTTTGGTCTTTGCTGTCAATGCCGTTGTTGATGGCAATAAAGCGTACATTGTTTCTTCTGAATATCTCCATAGCGTTCCCAACTTGAAGATAATCTCGTCCCCACCTTGTCATATCTTTCATAATGACTATGCCGATTTTACCGTTTTCCACATCGCTTATCATCTGTGTGTAAGCATTACGGTCAAAGAAGCGACCGCTTTCATCATCGTCGATATAGTGGCGAATGTTCATCAGCTTATGCTGTTTTGCATACCGTTCTAAGAATGCCTTTTGATTAACGATACTGTTGCTTTCCCCACCATCCCTATCCTCATCACCAACTGAAAGGCGGGAGTATAGCGCAGTGATTTTGGTTGCATATTCCATCATTGCTTTATCCTCCTTTTTGTGTCTATATATCACTCCTGTTCAGTTAATATTATGCAACCCACCATGCAATACAATGAGGATTACCGTTTACTTCTAAGATATATCCATGTCCAATACCTTCATCGATTAAGCGTTTGTACATCTTCATAGAACGATTTTTATCTGTATATATTTTAAGTAACTCTTCTGAAAGAATATGTTTAAAGGCTTCCTTCCAACTCTCTGTTTGTATATAAGCCAGCTCTTTTTCATCACCACTTATTACATTTCTTATTGTCCAATTCATATTTTCTTACCAAACTTTCAATTTCCAATGTCTACTCATTCTTGATATTACAATTCTATTTCCCTTAATTATTTCAACCAAAAAGAATGAAATCCATAGTTAAATATGTATGCCCCTTTAGGAACTTGTCGAATCGCATTATACACATTTGCAAAATCTCCAACAGAAGCCACTACATTTGTAATAGATATAACCACTATAGCGTAACTATAGGGCATCTGTATATGTTTAGCAAACACATACCAAAGCACAAAGGGAATCAAACCTAAAATCATCGCAGGCGCAAGACAAATAACAATAAATCTTATCTTACTTACCAAGGCATTGCAATAGACAAACAAAGCTCCTTGTTGAGGATAAAACCATATTGTTTTCTCTGCTTTTAAAGGAAATAAAATAGCATGAATAAACTCATGGACAAACAACAAGGCAACCATTAAAAAACATGTTACAAGATAGGTTATAATAGTTACACTATTTAGCTCAAAGGTATATCCATAATTTACTTCTTTCATTTTAAAATAAGCGAAAAGAATCATACTTAATATAAATGGCATTCCTACCATAGCACCAAAAATAAAAATACTACTTAAGTTATCTCCCTCTTTAAATTGTACTGCGTTAATAGGAAGTGCGGCACCATTTATTAATTGAGTCTCTTCCTTATAATATCCCATGTATTTAATATTAAACATTGATTTTATCCCCTATCCTTACCCTCCCTATTTACTTTTCATATTCAATATGGACAATGCCTTTTTCTTTCTCATCAGCTATAATTTCAAGAGTATCATCTTTTACCAATTGTTTTAAAATATTCGCATGATGTTCATCGATCTTAAAAACAATCTTCTTGATTTTTTTCACTCCATTTGGATGTATAAAATTCTTCGGTTTAGGATCAACACTAAAATAACTCATTAAAAAAGGAAAATCGATGCCCTCCGGAAAAAAACATCTGTATTGTAATTCTCTATCTTTTGTATCAATGCGTTTTAAATGATTAAATAATACTCCATCTATACCATTTTTCTTTAAAAATGCCACTTCTTCATCTAAACTTCCAAAATCCTTTTCAATACAAAATCCACATAACCCTTCTTTACATGTATCCCAGTAATGAAAGCGTTCCATTTTCTTATTTGAACCAAAAATTTTACTTAACAACTTTACAATTTTAGGCATGCCGGTATTCTGTAGCAGTTCAATATAAGCCCCTTCACTAAAATATATGATTGCATTAATCGGATTTTTCTTTCTTCCATACTCAACTTCAAAGCCTTTGCTTCTCCACTCTTGCACCGCTTGTTGTAAATCATTTACTTTATAAATAACATGTCCACTTCTCATAATTACCTCCATATATACTTATGTTATAGAAATGCATTTCCTATGATTTCTTCTCATTTTAAATTCATTTTTCCAGTTCTATCAATATGATTGAAACAAGCTAGTTATTTTGTTTCCATTCCTCTTTACGTAATATATTATCCACGCTTTCTTCAATATCACCCATCTCAGTTTGATGCATACTCTTTCTATATGGTTGAAACCCACATTTTTCTTGTACTCTTTGTGACTGTTTATTTTTTAAAAAATACCCACATAAGATGAGATCTAATCCAATATCTTCAAAAAGATAGCACAGAACTTCATTTACCGCCTCTACCATAAATCCTTTCCCCCAATGTTCTTTCGCAAGAACAAAACCAAGTTGTCGACATTTTTTATCGTTAAATTCGGGAAATTTTTCTACATTATATTCTTCAATCCCAAGTGATCCGATCACCTTTCCTTGATATTCTAAAGCAAATGTTTTTTTCTTCTTTACAAAAGAATCTAGTATAGCCTGTGTTTCTTCTTTACTAGAATGAGGTCTCCATCCCGCCATTTGTCCTACTCCATCCACAGAAGCATACTGATAGAAATCTTCTAAATCCTCTTGATGAAAAGGACGAAGTGTTAAACGATTTGTCTTAAGCACAACATCTGTAATATCAATATATGTATTCATACCTCACCACCCAATACTTTGACACGTCTCAATCATTTCTCTTTTTTTCACGTTGCTTTATTTTTAAAACAGGTAACTCATCATACATAGCAGTTATTAGCCCACCTAAATATGTTTTATCATCTATATTATCCACCAACAACATCTCTTTACCACCTTTATAAGGTAAGGCATACTCTATCTTTGAGACATATTGAATGGCAGCTGGCACTGGTTTTACCAAAAAGCGATTATCATAAATGCCACCAAAAATTTTACCTTTGTAATACAAAACATATTCACCCATCATAAAACGATAGCTAACATCTTCTAAATCACAAAGTTGTTCCAAAATAAACTCTAAGTATTCTTTGCTTGATGCCATATCGTTACCTCTATATCCCTATTTTATCACACTCTTATCCTATTAAAAAACGGCTAAGTCTTTTTAGTCGTTTTTATCTATTTTATGAATGGATGGTTACTATGATTTCATCATCGCTTACGATTTCAATTCCTTGATATTTCTTACATACCTTTTTCCAAAAAGCCATACCTAATGTGTTTGCTTTGGAATATTTTAATTGAAGACTTCCGGGATGAAGCCTTCTTATTGCTTCTACCGCATCTAAGCCATAACCTTTCTTTCTAAAAGTTGGAAAGATGCAAAACTCTGCAATACAACAATCTATTTCCTCCTTTGTAAAAGAGTGTTTATTCACTAATACAAATCCAATTAACAATGTATCTTCATAGATAAAATAGGCATGCCGATCTTCCTCAGTGAAATAACAAGGTAAATATTTATAAGGATAATTCCCTTGTTCATCCATTGATTTAGCGTAGTATTGACTCATTTCATATAAATATTTCTGCATAATATTAAATAAAACTTGTTCTTGATCTTTTGTAATTTCTTTTAAATGAACCATAATAACTCCTTAAGACAATACTTCTTTCATAAAATAATTCTATTATAAAAAATATTCTTTACTTAAAATATAATTATCTTTGATTTTAAACTAACAGAAAAACACAATAATCCCATAAGCAATACCTGTTGCAATAAGAGCTACCACACTCATCTAAATTTATTAATGATTATTATTCTTCATAATTACACAAGTTTCAATGATAAGACATGAACTTATAATTAATTACTTTATACATTTTAAAAAATACGCTAACAAATTATATACAAAAAGAATATTTCATCTATCTTTTAGGCTATATATCATTTTAATTACAACTCATTAGAAGTTGAGACAACATTTTATATATTATTAAAATTTGTTAAGTATTAAATCGATTAATATTTCCCAGTGTCATTTCTTTATCAAATTTTAATGTACATAAAGTAGGATTTTGATTATCAAGGTATGCAACAAAACTCATGGTAGCTAGTACTGATTCTTTCATTGCCATTGAATTTGCTTCAATATTTTCTAAATTCTGACTTAGCTCCCTAACTAATAGTTCAGGTAATTTAAAAATTAACTCATACGATTGATCTTCTGGTCTCACAATCCAATCACCATTATGGTCTTCCCAATTAATTGATACGCTTTGATGTGGATTTCTTTTAAGAGACAATTTAAAATCTTCATTATTTTTTGGAATAAGTGCTATTATTTGAGAACTTCTTATACTGGCAAGATAAATAGATTGATTTTGAATTTGATTAACCAAATCATTTATTAACCTTTCTAAATCACTTAAAAAATACGAATCTTCCAATAATCGAGACATTTCATATAATTTGCATGAATAGTCTTCAAAATGGTTATTTATAATATTCTTAAAAATTTTTTTAAATTGATTAAACACGCCCTCGCTAATATTAACATTATCAAATAATAAATTTACAATGTCTCTTATTAATGATTTTATAAAGCTAAGTTGACCATTACTTAAATCAATTAAACCTATTTTGTGTGCAAGAGCCATTCTTTGAGCAGGAAACGTGAATCCCGATGTAGAAAACAACGCATAATGATAATCATATCTAGTTAAATTTAGCTGATTATAATCCATGTCACAGGTAGAATAATTAGTATTTACATCTTGTAGAATCCCAATACCCATTCTTACCTTTTCAATCCCAACTTTTTCCTTTTCATAAAATTTAGCTTCAACGAATAATCTTAATGGATACATGAATGGTGGCGTAATTTTAAATTCTCCAAGAGAGTCACATTGGTGAAAGCCTCCACGTCCTCTAACATTCAAGCCATTATTCTGTTCCTCAACATCTTCTCCTTCATTAATAACTTTATATCCATTTACTTCAATAAGTTTTTCTAAAACAATTTCAAGTAATTGACCTCTTGCCTGAGACTTGTACATGTTTATTCCCCCTCCTTAAATTTTGGGTAAATCTATAGTATTCATCTTTTGTAATTAATTATATACATTTTTATCAATATTATATATTTTAAATTAGTCCTTTATATGTTGCTATTATATCATTGTAGGCTTATATTAACTATCATTTTTCTTTTATTCCTTTCCTTAAATATATTAATTTAATATTCATCAATATTCACTTACATTCTACTTTTCTATCTATTAGAAACAAGATAGCATAACAAAGAATCTCTACTTCTTTTTCACAACGATATAAAAACGATGGATGCTTCCTTCAATAAAACCGTGTTTCTCTAACATTTCTTGAGCTTTGTATAAATTCTCTAAATGTGTATCCACGGAAAATCCTGGAAATTCCCACTCAATGATTCTTGCAAACCAAACTAAGGCACCAACATCATAGAAATAGATGGGTCGAAATGTTTCCCCACATTCTATAATTTCAAAACCGTGATTTATAAACTCTTGTTTTTGAAAATCTAAATAATGCTTAGAATAGGCAAATGTAGTAAGTTCGGGTTGAAGAAGATGAATCAGTTCTTTGTCATTTTCTGCTCCAACTTGTTGGGTAATAAACAATCCATCTTTCTTTAACACTCTAGTTAATTCTGCAATATTATATGCACCATGACGATTCGTAATAAGATCAAATGACTCTTTTTCAAATGGCAAGATCTCTTCTCCATCGGCTTCTTTAAAGTCAATCCTTAATGGTAATAATACCTCTTTACAATATTCTACATTGGGCTTATATCCTTCAATAGCAGAAGTATTGTTGTAAGGATGATTTAAAGAAAGTAGAAACTCTCCACCACCTGTTTCCATATCTAAAAGTTTCATGTCATCCTTTAAATAGGTGTGAATAATGGTTTTAAAATCCCAAGGAAGATCATTTTCTTCCTTATAGCGATGATATATGTGCGAAAAATCCCAACCCTTGATATGTGCTTGAGTTTCCTCTTCTTTCCATACTTTGTATAATGCTTGTTTATCCATTTTAAAATTTATCCCTTCCAATTTACTAACTCACTTGCACAAAAGGAACTTTCATCTTGATAGTCATCAAACTCAATCTGAATATATGACTTCACTTGTTCCTTAATTTTAAAATCCATTTTATCATGCATTGGTGCAATAAGTGTATTTCCTTCCTTTAATTCAATGTAACAGCGTAATGTATGCTTTCGATTTGAAAAACATACACTCGCATTTTGTTTATCTTTTGATACTTCAACTGTTACTTTACTACCAAGATAAGACGCAAAACGATACTCTTTCCCTTCATAATAAAACACTGCAATATGCCCTAAAAACTTAAAAAACTTTGTAGAAATATCCGCAACGGAAAGAAACAAAGAAGCATTACTTTTTTTAAAATGATTACATTGTGCCCAAAGATAATACTTTGGAAAACTTTTCCCTCGATCTGCTTCTATATAGCCTTTTCCTTTAAAAGCTATCGTTTCCTCTTGCATCTTTACCTTTCCTACTACTTCATGATTCATACTAATCACATCATGAAAACATGGCATAGGAAGATATTCAAAGAACCCCATGATAGAGGGATTAAACAGACTTGTTTTTAAAGGTGTAAATTCTTTTAGCTGTAATTTTATATCGATATCATCTATCCTTATTTCTACAGTATCCTTTGATATAAAACCATGTTCAAATTTCAAGTGAAAAGGAGTGCCAATTTCAAAAGCATCCAATGCATATCTTAAACATCCACTTTTTACCATTCCTTTATAATGTAAAATATATTGTACAAAAGCCATATCTTCCTTAAACTTTGAAATCCCCGGTATTAAAATGAGAATCAAATCATGACTCTCATCGACAAACTTAAAATACCAACCTTCAAAGTAATTCCTTGTTTTTTTATAACCTCGAAATATCAACTCTCGCATAACATCCTCTTATCTTCTATTTGTTAAACTACCAATCCATTGTCCAACTAAACTTAAGACACCATAGATAGCTGCATACATCATCGCACTATCATTAAAATAAATGTAAATAAATGGTATCCATAATAAAGCTACAAGCACTGAAAAATGCCACTGTACTCTATGCTTTATACCAAAGACAATAGATAAAAGGAATACTAAGATTGGAAGTAATCCAATTAAAATAAACATCCCACTTCCTGTATCTTTAATCCCTAGAGGAAGAAGTACATAGAAAAGAATGAGAATCAATAGATAGCTAATATAGTTAAAGAATTCTTTTTTCATGTTCCGGTCTCCTTTCAAGGACTATCCCTTCGCCTTTATTATACTAACTTTTTCCAGAAAAATAAAAACTGCCATTTTGGCAGTCCTTATACTTTCTTATTTATCTAATGTTGCAGCAACAAACCATAATTGTTTGTTGTAGTAATCTACATGACCTTCAAACAACGCAACCGCTGAGAACCATCCTTCTTCATCAGCAGCATTTCTTAACTCTGTCGCTTTATTTCTTAATGTTGTTAAATCTTCATGAACAATGCTTAACACTTCTTCCGCTGTAAACTTTTTCGCAGGAATTTCTTTGATTGTCGCATTTTTTAAATAATCAGCGAATGTGCAATCCGGCATAACACCAAAGAATTTTTGATGCTCTGCAACTTCATCAAAGTATTCAAATGTTGTGTCATAAATTGATTCAGTAAATTCATGAACCGCAACAAATTGAGTACCTACTACGTTCCAATGTAGGTTGTGTAATTTAAATGTAATAACTGCTAAATCTGCTAAATATGAATTAAATTCTTTTTGTAATTTCATCTTTTTTCTCCTTCATCTAGTTTAATTATAGTTGTCTTATTTCTATATGCAAGAATTATGCCTGTTTATTGGTCGCAAGTTTCCAAAGTTCAGAAAACGATAAGAAACTTACTTCATCCGCATAGATTTTAGCTTGATTTCGTTGCTTCTTAACATTACCCTCATGGACATTTTTTAAAATGTCTTTATTAATCATATACTGTACATAAATATATTTCTTAATTAAAAACCATTTTACAATTAATCCTGTAATGTATTCATTCGCCTCTTCTTTACCAATTAATTCTTGTTGAGCTTTTTCTTTCAAGTTGAAAGACAGTTGCAACGCTGAAGTTTTTGCATCTTCATAGCTTGTAAAATAACTTTGATCTACTTCACGTTGTAAAGCACCTGTACGGTACGTAAATAAACGACTAAATACTTTTACTATTAATTCAGGCTTATCCAAGCACATCGCCAGTAAATCATTATTAACTTCTTGAAACGTATTAAACGGTTCTGTTAAACAATAATACAATCCTTTTGCAAAGATATAGCTTTCATTTGTTAACAGAATTGCCTTTTCAACATCATGCTCTTTCCCATATAAGATATAAGGACATACAATCGAATTTTCTTTTAACTTAAATACATCTTTATAACGAATAATTTGGTTAGAGATAGATTCCTTAGAAATATTAGTACGATAATTAACAATTATCTTTAAATCGGGATTTGCTTCAAACAACGTTTTAAATACCTCATATGCCTCTTCATTTGAATCCATAATTTCTAAATAATCTTCCAGATACCCATTAAAATCAGCTAAATAGCCACCTTTTCTAACATCTTCAACCGATTCTAGAATGGAAAACAAAGTCATATATTATTTACCTCCGACTACTATTTAAATAAATTATATCATTAAATAAAAATAATACTATACTTACCTTTCATAAATTAATAAATTATACCTAGTACTTGACAATACAAGGTAGTGGTGATACATTGATATCAGGAGGTAACATGAATAGTCAATTTAAAAAAGGTGTACTTGAACTTGTCGTTATGATGGTTGTAAGTGAAGCCGATATTTATGGATATGAACTGGTTAAAAGAGTCTGCCAAGTTGTTCATGTCAACGAAGGCACCATTTATCCCTTATTGAAACGTATGACCAACGACCATATCTTTGAAACGTATTTGATGGAATCCACCGAAGGACCTCCAAGAAAATATTATCGCATCACTAGCAACGGCATTCAAACGATGAAACAGCTGAAAGCGGAATGGATCCACTTTTCAGATAGTATTAATAAATTTATTAAAGGAGAATAACAATGACAAATATTAATGAAAAACTACACGAAACTATTACAGAAATGCAAAACAAAATTCTTGAAATTGAAGACATTGCTTCAAAAAATCAACAACTGGCAAGCCCACATAATGCAAAACGCATTGAAGAAATCAAAAACAATACCGTTAACACGATTAAAGAAGCCATTGTGCGTTTAGAAGAGCTTGTTCAACACGAGCAAGATGAGCATTATTTAGAAACTCTCTTTGCCAAGATTATCGCTAAGACAAAAGAGGCAACACAATATACCATTCAAAAAATCAATGACATTAAAAACAACACGGACTTACATACAGCCCTACATGACTTAAAACAACAAGCCCAAGGTATTTATACCGATCCAAAAGTACAAGGCTTTGTAGATTCTTTAAAGAAAGAAACGGTTAAAGTGTATCACGACATTAATAACTATCTAAAAAGTGAAAAAACACAGGCAAATATTAAAAAAGCTAAAGTAAAAACAGTAGAACTTGCACAAAAAGGCGTAAATGCACTAGACCGTTTCCTTAATGGAAAGGATGCATCGAATGAATAAAGAAAGTTTTCTTTCACTACTTAAACTAAAATTAAGTAATTTAGAGGAAAGTGAAATCAAAGATATCATTGATGAATACAGTGATTATATTGATCAAAAAGTACAAGATGGACTAAGTGAAGAAGAAGCCGTTGCCTCTTTTGGTGATATCAATGAATTGGTTAAAGATATTAATCAAGCCTATCACATCAATCAAGATGATTCTTTAGCCCATAAAACAGGCATCTTAATTACAGATATCATTAACTATTCCATTCGTTTCTTTAAAACCATCTTTGCAGATTTTAATGTCGAAGGCACTTCAAAATTTGTCGTCTTCTTAGTAGTAGCCTTAATCATTATTGCCGTTGCAAAACTACCCTTATTCATTATCAAGACGATTATCATTGTAATCTTTGACATTATCTTTCCAAGCTTTTTATCAACTATTGCCAATTTTATTGTATCCATTATCTTTGGCATGCTTCATCTACTGATTGCCATAACCGTTTTATTTAGTGTCTATAACGCTGCAAAAAGTAAAGAGCCCCTCAATGTTGAAAATATTATCAAACCGTCCATAAAATCAAACATTGCTAAATTTAAGGAGCTCAATAAGCGTGCAGATGATTCCTATCAAAACACTATGAAAGAACAGATGAAACAAGACTTACAGGTAGAAAATAAAAACGTAGAAATCTTAAGTGATTATCAAGAAAAAAAAGAAGAAAAAGTAACTACAAGCATTGCCAAAGACATTAGCATTCGTATCCTAGTCTTTATCATACGCTTCTTTACCCTTATCTTCTTATCTCCTTTCTTAGTATTATTCCTTTCAACGATATTATTATTTGCCGGATTACTCTTTTTACTAACAAAAGGTATTTTCTTTATCGGCTTTGCCATGTTAACCGTGGGTGCCATGGGTCTACTTTATTTGATCATCACAGGCATCTACCGCACAATCTTTCAAACTAAAAAAGGAGTACATCGCCATTGGTTATTCCTATCGGCAGCCATGTTTGCTTTACTTGCAACCGGCGTCTTTGCATCAGCATATGAACTATCACAATTTGACCAAGCTTCTGTAAGCTTTGTAAGTCAATATGTTCCTGTCAATACACTTACCAAAACGATAAAAATAAATCCAAAGCAATCCGTCTATTTTACTCGTCCGATTCAAGTAAGTTATGATGATACTTTAAATGATGAAATGCAGATATCTGTTGATGCCATATTAGGAAGATCAATACATTTTGAACAAACGAAACAATTCCAACAAATATATATCGAAAATGACATTAACATGAAACATACAAAAGAATTTGCTAATTTACTCATTGCTTGCTTCAAGTATCGCAAAAATGTATATAGAGAACAAGAAACCTTTCAAGTTGTATTACCATCAGCCTATAAAGACATCTATACCATAAGTGAACAATCACTGATTATAAAATAGAACTTTTCTCAAAAAGTTCTTTTTTTTAAACTAGAATCGCTTATAATTTAGGTATGAAAATAATACTAACACCAACCTATTTACAACAAACATTCACACAAACCTTATTAAAACAAACAAAAACTCCTTATCTTATTAACACCAACATTATAAGTTTAGAAGTTTTTTTAAGTAACTTTTTTCGTAATGAAGATACAAACGATTATGAATTAAGCCAATGCATTAAAGAAGTAGACGTTAGCTTCTTTAAAAAAATGCTCTACTTTCAAAGCTTCATTGATGAAATTATCTCTTTTACACGCCTTATAAAAAGTATGGATGTAACGCTGGAAGACTTACCGCAAGATTCCTTAATGAACCAAGAACTCTATCGTTTGGTAGAAAGCATTTATCATAAACCCCTTCTTCAAGATAACTACAAAGACTACCAAAAAAGCTTAAATCATAATTTTCAAGAGGTGGAAATTCTATATCCAAGTCCTACCTTTCTACAAAAAAAGATCATTGATTTTCTGGTTGAAAAACAGGCAACCCTACTTGAATTAAAACAATATAAAACACCAAAAGAAAAATTGTATCACACCGTAAACACTCGCTATGAAGTAGAATGCATCGCTCAAGATATTATCAAACACGACTATCCTCTTCATGATGTAAATGTGATTATTACGGATACCCAATATCAAAACATTATCAAAGAAGTGTTTCATCGTTATCAATTAGACTATAGTTTTACCATTTTAAGACAAAAAGATATGGGAAGTTATCACTTAGCTAACCTATTAGAACTATATCAAACAAGAGATCTTACTACTCTCCTTAAAATCTGTATGGATCAAACCCTAAAAGCCAGCTCTTTTCTAATTACCTATCTAAAAAACTATGTAAAAGACTTTGAAGATTGTTTTAAACCATTCATGCATTATCAAGCCTTAAAACTTGAAACAACATTATTTCCTTATGAAGATCTCATCGAATTAGAAAAAGAAGCAGAATTTTCTTTTGTTTGTTTCCGTAGAGATGTATTAAACATATTAAATAGTTCATCTTTTGAAGATGCACTAACCGCAAGTTTTGAATATCTAAAAAAATATCATCCATTAAAACGTACCAAACAATTCATTGAACAGCATTTAGAATTACTAAATCAACCTGATCAACTGATTTATCGTTTGCATAATCATCACTATCATCTTTATGAAGACCATTCAAATTGTATCTGTGTAACCGACTTAAATCATCCTGTGGATGCCAGAAAGATGAGTTATGTCATTGGTCTAGATCAAAACCACTATCCGGCTTATAAAGAATACAGTGGTTACTTCAATGAAGAATACTTAGCTAAAACACCATTTATTGATAATCAACAACGCTATCAACTCCACATGAAAAACCTAGAGTGGATTTTTCATAGTGGAAAAACCATTTATTACTTTTACCCAATCAGCTCTTACACCGGAAAAGCCATCGAGCTTTCTTATCACATTGAAACACGCATAAAAAAGAATCAAGAATATCCAATTATTCAAAATAACAATTCCCCTGTTTCCTTTCGTTACCTTAACAAAGAGACTGCCAAAGAGCTCTTCTTCAAACAAGAAGAAGATAAACTCTATTTGGATGGAAGTATTTCTTCCTTTGAACAATACTTCCACTGTCCTTATAAATACTACTTAAGTCAAGGACTTAAACTAAAAGAAAAACAATATCTCCGTATTGATTCCAGCATCATCGGCACCATCTTGCACTATGTGTTAGAACACTTAACAAACACTTACAAACAAAAATATACAAAACACTTGGAACATGCCTTTGTCCTTGTTGAACAATGTTGTAGTGACTTAAAACAGATTCTTCCTAAAGATGATTATTTCATTCCATATGTACAACAACAAATAAACCATTTACTTAAGAATGTCTTTCTGTTTTTAGATGCCTTTGAACAAACCTCAAAACTGGTACCAAAGAAAGCAGAATATACCTTTGAAAACGTGGTTTTAAAACTGGAAAACGCTAATCTGCGCTTAAGAGGTAAGATTGACCGCATTGACTATAACAGCTCTTTTTATCGTGTCATTGACTACAAATCATCAAATTTAAAGCTATCTCCTTCGCTTGTATACGCCGGTTTGCAACTACAATTATTAACTTACAGCTATATTCTCTCATTAAAAGACTATAGACAAGCATTCGGCAATTATTATTTAGCCCTTAATAAAAAAACATTTGAATATATACCCTATACTTATAGTAAGGATAAGGTTCAAAAAAACACGATGGAGTATCCACCTAGCTTTCAAAAAAATAAGGTCAGCGGTTTTACTTATGTTGATAAAAAACAATATGAACAAGAATGTTCACTCATTGCAACAAGCAAATATACATCCATGGACTTTGAAGTAATTAAATTTGCAATACCAACCATCTATCAATATCTAATGGATTCTTTATTACAGGGTGAAATTGATGTTAAACCGGTAGATAATGCTTGTACACATTGCCCATATAAGAGTATTTGTCGTCACTTTCAGCCACCTGAAAAACCAAATCCAATATTCAAACAAGCCTTTATAATAAGTAGCGAGGAGGAAGAGGAAGATATTTATGAAGTTTAATCAAGAACAACAAAAAGCCATTGAACTTACCAATAAAAATATCGTTGTCTCTGCTTCCGCCGGAGCCGGTAAAACAACCGTCTTAATCGGACGTTTAGAAAAACGTCTTTTTACTGATCATCTATCACTGGATGAAATTGTAGCCGTAACCTTTACAGAAGCTGCTGCAAACGAAATGAAAAAACGCTTATCCTATAAATTAAATGCCCGTAAAAAAGAAGCTAAAACCGAAGAAGAACTTCAATTCTGTCATCAACAATTAATGTTGTTGGAAAATGCCAACATTTCAACCATTCATGCCTTTTGTTTAAACATCATCAAGAAACACTATGCTTCCATTCATATTGATCCTTCCAGTTTAAAACCGCTGGAGTCCCATGTTTTAAATAAACTGAAAGAAGAAGCCTTTTTAAAGGTCGTCAAAGATGAATTGACCTACAACACTAATACGTTTATGGATCTTTGTAACTACATGCAGCTAAACACGCATCATCTAGAACCATTAAAAGAAGGCATTGAAACGATTTTTAAAGTTAGTCGAAACACCCTAGATCCAATGGCCTGGTATAAAGAAATCATCTATAAATACAAGACCATTTATAACATTCATGAGATGGATTCCGGTATCATTGATCCTTACATTAACGACTTAAATAGTGCTATAAAAAAACTAGTCATTGAGCTTATCTGTTTACTAGATATTTTAAACAATCACAACGTAGATGTGAAAGATATAGACACACACTTACAAGCCTTACAAACATGCACTATCCATCTTGATACTTACCAACAAGATATCGATCAATTAAAATCACATCTATCTTTTAAAATTCCTGCCTTAAGAGGAAAAGCCGACTATAAAAAACAAAGAGATATCGTGATGCGTATCATCAAAGACATCGTAGCTAGTATCCAAGATGAAGATATGATTGTTAAAATCTATAATACCAGCATTCCTTACAATCGTTATCTTACCTCTTTAGCACGACTTGTAGATGATCACTACCAACAGCTAAAACGACAAGCCAAAGGCATTGACTTTGATGATATGGAACATTTATGTTATAAAGTCTTAATTGCCAATGACTATCAAGTAAGTAACTACTATAAAAACAAATTCAAAGAGGTCATGGTCGATGAATTTCAAGATACCAACCACGTACAAGATGCTATTATCAACCTTGTTGGAAACAATAATATTTTTCGTGTTGGTGATGTAAAGCAATCCATCTATAAATTCCGTGGTGCCAAACCAAGCATCATGCAAACCCTATTAACAAACAAGGATATTGAACCTATCTTTATACGAAACAATTATCGTTCCAATAAACGCATTGTAGACTTTAATAATCTCTTATTTTCTCAACTACTCAACATTGAAGGATTATCCATCCAATACAATCAATTAGACTGCCAAATTGCAGAACTTCCTCAACAAGCAGTTAACCAAAAACCGGTGGAATTTCTACTATTACAAAAAGACAAAACACATCATAGCTCATTAGAGAAAAAAGAAAAAGAAGAAGAAAGTATTGAAAATAAAGAAGCTAAAATCTTCTTAATCATTAATAAAATAAAAGAAATTAAGAAACAAGATTATCAAACCTACTTATCATTAAAACAAGATTTAGCCTTATTTGAACCAGACACAAAAGAATATCAATATCTACAAGATCATATCAACACGTTAAATTATCGTTGGAAAGACTTCTGTATTTTATTGCGTGGACATGCGGATAAAACCTTGTTTAAACGCTTATTTAAACACTATAACATTCCATGTTACATCGATGAAAACAATGGATATTTACAATGTGCCAGTGTGTTAACCATTATTAGTTATTTAAGGTTACTAGTAGATTCCAATGATGAAATTGCTCTTGTTTCTCTTTTAACATCTCCATTATACAATTATTCAGAAGATGACTTAGCAAAAATGAAATACCGCAGTTTTTCCATTGATCGCTTTAGAAATGAAAAAATCTATCAAGATTATCAATACTTAAAAGAACTAGTAAAAGAAAAAGATTTAGTGAAAGTTATCGGATTCATACTATCAATCAATGATTACTATAATACTGCATTAACCATCCAAGAAAAGAGTAATATTGATGTCCTGTTATCTATGGCAAGTCAATACATTCATGATTCTATCTTTAACTTCTTAGCCTATTTTGAAGAAGCCAGCAAAGAAGGCGGAGCCAGCGCAAGCTACATTAACAACGAAGATGATGTTGTGAATGTCATGACCATTCATCATTCAAAAGGGCTACAATTTGGCTGTGTATTTCTATATAGTACAACCAAAAATAATAACTATGATATCCTATCCAAAGTCCTTGTTGATGAAGAACTGGGAGTCGCATTAAGTCACTATGATGAAAGCTACACATATAAAATGGATCATCTGTTAAGAAGAGCCATTATACACCGTAGTAACCTTGAAGAATATCAAGAATATTTAAGAATTCTTTATGTTGCCCTAACACGAGCAAAACATCGCTTACTCATTTTAGATCTTATTGATAATGATATTGCATACTATCCACTAACCATGGATTTAATTCAAGCTAAAAAGGGCTTTACAACATTAATCTATCGAGGATTGTTAAGTACTACAGAAGAAACAAATGCCATTAGTAAAGCTATCCTTGATAAAACACCTTTAAATGAACTCTGTAAAATCACAATGATTGATGACATTGATTTTCCTGAAACAGGATATGAAGACACGGAATATCACACAATTGATAAGTATCCAATCCAAGCCAATCAAAAAACACAACGCCTTGCCCCATCATCCCTTGATCAATTTGATTTAACATTAAATTTAAAAGAACAAGTTGGTTTTAAAGTAGGTAGCATGATACACAAAGCCATTGAATTACTTCCAAATCAAGTTTACACAAAAGAAATGATTGAGTCTTTAAACTTTAATTTTACACCTACACAAATTGAAAAACTCATTCGTTTTTCGATGCATCCAATTACGACAAGCACACACGCAAAAACCATCATCAAAGAATTTCCATTTTATTGTAAATTAGAAGGTAATCTTATTCATGGTTATATGGACTACATCGCTATTGGAGATACCATTACTTTAATCGATCATAAAACAGATAGTGATGTTACCAAAGATATCTTATTACAACGCTATCAAAGTCAAATACAAACTTATAAAAAAGTCTTATCTATGATTTATAAGAAACCGGTAGAAAGTTATATCTATTCCTTCTACTTAGAAGAATTTATTGCTGTATAAAGGAAAAACCAAGATCTGCGCATCTTGGTTTTTCTTGACAATAAGGGGAAGATTATATATATAACTTAATTGAACAATTAAGGTATATAACTCACTCATGATAGTAAGCTTTTTTAATATTAGACTTACTATCTTCTTTACATTGGCAGCTGCATCCACATCCAGCACACCCTTTTGATTTCTTAAGAAATCGTATACTTAGTACAATAAGTACTCCTATTACAACAAGAATAATGATATCAATTGGCTTCATTTACTTCACCACAGCCTTTTTCATAACAAACTTCTTGATAAACTCAACAATCATATACAACAATGCAATTCCTAATAAAATTCCAAAGACAATCATAACAATATCACCTTGAATAATTGCTTCTTCACTTGCAGATTCCAACATGGTTGGATCTAATTTCACTTTTTCTACCACTTGTGTTCCTTTAAAGATTAAATTTCCAACCACATTGACAAGCAATGCCATTACATAAGCCAAACCTGTTTGAAACCCTAAAGCCCACAATGTTTCTTTCATACTTCCAAGTTCACGCTTCATTGCCCCAATAGCAGCCACACATGGTGCTGCAAAAATAGTGAAGACCATAAATGAAAACGCCGAAACTTGAGAAAAATAAATATCTGTGTTATTGCCGATAGAAGCAAGTGTCGCAACGACAACCTCTTTTGCAATTAAACCTGTAATCGTTGCTACCGAACTACCCCAAGAATCTCCAAATCCAAGAGGAACAAAAATCCAGCGCAAACCATTTCCAATGGTAGCCAAAATACTTTGATCAATCGCTTCTGGACCTACATAGGTAAATGGGAATGCAAAATTTTGTAATACCCAAAGAACTGCACAAGCTAAGAAAATAACGGTACCGGCTTTTATGATAAAGTGTTTTGCTTTATCCCACATATGAATCACAACACCCTTAAAGCGAGGTAATTTATAATCCGGTAACTCCATAATAAACGGTGCAGGATCGCCCTTAAAGCGCTTTGTTCTCTTTAAGACAATACCTGAAATAACAACTCCGGCAAAGCCGATTAAATAAATCGTCGGACCAATCCAAGCTGCACCATTAAACATCATAACAATAATCATTGCAAAAACCGGAAGTTTCGCACCACAAGGTATAAATGGCGTAAGCAAAATCGTCATTTTACGATCGTTTTCTTGCTCAATCGTACGAGTAGCCATAATACCCGGAACAGAACAACCTGTCCCAAGCAACATTGGAATAAATGACTTCCCACTTAATCCAAATTTAGAAAAAACACGGTCCATGATAAAGGCAATACGCGCCATATACCCACTATCTTCCAATAATGCTAAAAAGAAAAACATAATCATTAATTGAGGCACAAAAGTAAAGATAGGAACAATACTACCAATAATACCATTGACCACAAAATCAATCATAACTTCACCGGCACCCAAAGATACCAATCCATTATTTACAAACTCTTGTATGACACCACCAATTTCTTCCACATGGCCGATAAACATATCTCCAATCGTCGAAATTGACAAATAATACATTAACCAAAAGATCGCAAAGAAGATAGGCAATCCAAGCCATTTATTGGTAACCACCTTATCAATTTTATCAGTCAAAGACAAACCTTTACGATTTTTTCGATAAGAATCCTTCAAAATTTCAGAAATTACTTGATAACGATTTGCCGTAATAATACTCGCTGCATCATCATCCAATTGTTCTTCTAATTTAGAAACCACGACTTGAATCTTTTGTTCTTCTTCTTGCGTCAAATGCATTTGTTTTACGATTTTTTCATCTTGCTCTAAGAGTTTAATCGCATTATAACGAGAATAGCCGATTGCACTTAAGGCTTCTTCAATTGTTGAATTAAAAGTGATATAAGAAGGAACAGAAACCTCTTCTTTTAACGTTACAATCAATTCCTTTAATCCAATACCCTTTGTTGCACTTAATTCAATGATTGGACAGTTCAATATTTGACTAAGTTTGAACACATCAATCACATCATGATTCTTCTTAACAACATCAATCATATTTAATGCCACAATCACCGGTTTTCCAATTTCTAGTAATTGTGTCGTTAAATATAAATTACGTTCTAAGTTTGAGGCATCTACAATATTTAAAATAACATCCGGATTCCCTTCTGTTAAAAACTCACGTGTAATCACTTCTTCCAATGTGTAAGGTGAAAGCGAATAAATTCCCGGTAAATCTACAATTGTTATATGTTTATTTCCACGTAAATGTCCCTGTTTCTTTTCAACCGTTACTCCAGGCCAATTCCCAACCGTATGTGTTGCCCCTGTTAATTCATTAAACAATGTGGTCTTCCCACTATTTGGATTTCCTACTAAAGCTATTGTTTTCATCTCTTTACCCCTTTGTCTGTTAGTAAACTCTAACATTTAGCTTAAAATATTAACCAACAATAATTTTGTCGGCTTCTTCTTTTCGGATTGTCAATTCATAACCCTTTAATTCAATTTGTATCGGATCCCCAAGAGGTGCAATTTTAACTACCTTAATACTTACACCTTTAATGATCCCCATATCCATTAAACGCTTTTTAATCGCCTTATCACCAACGACTTTACTAACAATACATGTGTGATTTACACCAATCTCTTTTAATGTCATACATCTCTCCTAAACAATAATACGACTTGCCAGTGTTTTATCAATCGCAATTCGTGATCCTTTGATTAAAACAATGAGATTTCCTCCACTTTCACTAAGTACAACTACTTTTTCACCTGCAACAAAACCTAAAGACTCCAATAATCTTTGTTGTTTTTCTTTACCAATTACTTTTTTCACCAAAAGTTCGGAATTAAAATTTGCAAATGTAAGTGGCATCTTCATCTCCTGTTAGTATCATCTAACTTAAATAACAATAGCACAGCTACATATCAGTGTCAACCATTATTATAAGCATTAGAGTTGACAAATGAAGAATTATATACTTCAAGAAAAAAAGATAAGTACACCTATTTTTTAGAAAATTTTTCTTATATGACACAATAGTCACCATTTTTTTAAGAATTCAATGTTACAATAAAATTACCAACAGAAGAATGATATGTTGGCTAAAATAAGACATCAAAATGCTACCGATAATTTTACGTTTTTACTTTATGTACATTGTTAGGGTAAGTCGACCATAAAGTGAAAAACACAAGAAATTATATGGTCAAATGTAAGCTAGGTTATAATGGTAAATGCATTTTCGAACTCCTAGAATTCTTTATTAGATATCCCCCTCTATCCCTTCCCTAATAATAAATATCTAATAATAAATCCTAACATTACTTAAATGTCGACAAAAAAAGTGCTAGCTCCCCTCTAGCACTTTTATTTTTATACCAAACGATGAATAATCAAGGTTGCTAACCCAAGAAAAATAAAGAATCCCAAAACATCTGTCGCCGTTGTTACAAATACGGCACTTGCTAATGCCGGATCCACTTTAAATGCCTTAAGCGTTAACGGAACCAGTACCCCAACCACACCGGCAATCACCAAATTGGCAATCATAGATGCGAAAATAATAAAGCCCAAGTAGATATTACCATACATAAAATAAAGAATAATTCCGGCAAATAATCCTATAATTGCTCCATTAATAATCCCCAACAGAGCTTTTTTAAAGATTAACGTCCAATTCTCTTGCAAACTGGCTTCTCCTAAAGCAATGCTTCTTACAATAATTGATAACTCTTGAGAACCGGCATTTCCACCCATACCTGCAACAATGGGCATCGCTGCAGCTAAGGCTGTTACCTTATCAATGGTACCTTCAAACATCGAAACCGTAAAAGAAGCCAAAAACGCAGTAACTAGATTAACCATTAACCAAGGCAAACGCATCTTAATCGAATCCTTTATCGGAGAATAAATCGTTTCTTCTACACTTGTCCCAGCTAAATGAGACATATCTTCTTGATATTCTTCCACGATAACGTCAATAATATCATCTACCGTAATAATTCCCAGCAAAGAATTACGCTTGTTTACAACCGGAATAACACGTAGGTCATACTTCGATACTAAAAGCGACACTTTCTCTTGATCTGTTTCCGGTGTAACGGAAATAATATTCTCATTCATGATATGTTGTAATGACTCTTGATAAGGAGCAACCAAAATATCACGTAAATCAACACTGCCGATTAATTCCTTTTTATGATTTACTACAAAAATAGTATCAATAACTTCTGTTTTTAATGCCAATTCTTTAATCTTACTAATTGTCTGCTGAATCGTCAAAGAATCTGAAACAGCTACATACTCGGTTGTCATAATTCCACCAGCAGTACGTTCATCATAACCCAAAAGCTCTTGAATAATTTTCTTATCGCCACTTCTCATTAAGTTAATCAATTCTTTACGTTTGTTCAGCGGTAAAATTCCTAAAATATCGACAATGTCATCTTTAGACATATACTCAAAGACACCCATTGCTCTTGATGCTTCCAGTAATGTAATCATCTTAATTTGTAATTCTTCATCCGCTTGCTCAATGATTTCCGCAATCTGCTCATCATTTAATTTGCTATAAATATAGGTTAAATCTTCATCATCACTATCCTCTAGTGCAATAGCAATATCAATCGGATGCATCTGTTCGACAATATCTTTTAATTTCTCATTGTCTTGCTTCTCGATAGCTACTTCTAAAGCCTTTTCATGTTCTATCTCTTTTTCTTCAAATTCTTTTACATCGTTATCCATAGCTACCTCCTAAATATCATAAAAATTTTAACATAGAAATAAGTGTGAAAGAAACAGAATACATCAAGAATGGTTAAAAATTTTTACAATTCATTTTCTATTCATTTAACTATTCTAAGATATAGTTGCAAAGGAAGAGAAGAAAAAATTCCTTGCAATAAATCAATGTCGATTCATTTAACATTCATTTAGCAATGTTAATCTAAAGACACAAATAAATATTTGAAAGAAAAGGAGAATCCAAATATGAAAAAATTTATTCTATCTGGCGTTATCGCCACAGCAGCCGTAGCAGTACTAGCAGGTTCAACAATCTATGCACATAAAACAAACTCAACGTATCCAACACAAATTACAACTACCCTAACGGCACAAGATGCTTCAAACATTGCCTTAAAACAAGCAAATGGCGGTAAAGTTGTAAGAGTAGAATTTGAATATGAACACAATGTAGCAAAATACGAAGTAAAAGTAATTAACGGAAACACAGAATTTGAATTTGACATTGATGCTAACACAGGGGCAATCCTAAAGAATGAGCAAGAAACAAAATTTGTTAAACCAAATCAACCTACTGTAAAACCGCAACAACCGGTAAAGCCAACACAGCCAACAAAGCCTCAAGTAAAACCTCAACCAGCACAACCAAGTCAACCTGCACCAGCTGCAACACAGTTAACTTGGGAACAAGCAAAAGCAGTCATTACAAATAACTTTAATAATGCAAGAATCACAAGTATGGATTTAGATTATGAACACGGTGTATTAGTATATGATGTTGATGTAATCGAAAATAACGTGAAAAAAGATGTAAAAATTGATGCCCATACTGGTGCTATAATTCAAAACCACATTGACGATGATCATTATGATGTAGATGATCAATACGGTGATTACTACGACGATGATCGCTTTGAAGTAGACTACGATGATCGTTACGATGACTGGGATGATCAATGGGACGATGATGATCGTTACGATGACTAATTCATTTACTATATTTTAACTCAGAGTCTTCAGATTCTGAGTTATTTTTTCTATGATACAGTATAATAGAGATAGGTGATAAATTTGAAAATACTATTAGTAGAAGATGAAAAAGATTTAAACCGAAGCATCACAAAACTATTAAAGAAAAATAACTTCAGTGTAGATTCTGCCTTTGACGGACAAGAAGCCCTTGATTACTTAGACTACAGTGAATACGATGTGATTATCTTAGATATTATGATGCCAAATATGAATGGCTATACCTTCATTGAACACATGAGAAAACGAAACTTTACCATTCCGGTATTAATGCTGACAGCGAAAGATTCTCTTGAAGACAAAATTAAAGGACTAGACTTAGGAGCGGATGACTACCTCGTAAAACCCTTTGAATTTCAAGAGCTTTTAGCTCGTATTCGTGCATTGCTACGCCGCTTAAATCGTAGTCACACAACCAATGTAGTAACCATTCAACACATCACAATTGATTTTTCAACAAAAAGTGTGTTCAAGAAACAGGAAATTGTTGATCTTACAGCGAAAGAATATGAAGTGTTCGAGTATCTTGTCCGTAATGTAAATCACATTAAAGACAAAGAACAAATTCGTCAACATGTCTGGGACTTTGATTATGAGGGAGAATCCAATATTATTGAAGTTATTATAAAAAATATTAGACGCAAGCTTGATTTAGAAGATAAACCTTCTATCATTCAAACCAAACGAGGGGTAGGCTATGTCATACGAACGAAGTAAAAAAGGAAGTATCATCTTTAAGGTAACCTTTTGGTATAGTTTTTTTATTGTGGTTATTATTATCTTAATGATTGTCGCTTCTTTATTACTTTCGGATGTTTTATTTTCAAATCAAAGTCGAAATGAGCTGGTACAAGCCAGCTATGAAGCCATCCATGAACTGCATGATTTAGACAATGGAGAAGATGGCATTTACTTTTCCATCTATGGAAGTCAATCCCATGAAGTATTAGTCAACAACATCCCTTTAGGATTTGATGATACCCTACCTTTTACAAATAGTACCGTCGAACAATACATCAGTGGAAGTGTAAAATATCTTTACTACGATTTACCGATTGATGAACAACGTTATCTACGTTCTGTTATGACTATCAAAAACAATGAAGTAGATATGTCATTATTTATCACTGCCATCACCATTATCGGACCTCTTTTATTGGTCATTATTGTTGTAGGAGGATATCGTATATTAAAAAAAGCTATTTCTCCTGTAGATCATATCACCAATACCGCTTTAGAAATCAAAGAAAGCAACGACTATTCCAAACGTATTACCGTAAAAGCCAACAATAACGAACTGTTTCGTCTAGCCAATACCTTTAATTTAATGTTGGAATCGATTGAACAAACCTTTCAAAGAGAAAAGCAATTCAATAATGATGTTTCTCATGAATTAAGAACACCTGTTGCTGTTATTCTTTCTGAAAGCGAATATGGAAAAAACTATGCAGAAAACTTACAAGAAGCCCAAGAATCCTTTGCGATCATTAACAAAAAAGCCCTTCAAATGAAAGAAATGATTGATCAAATCATGGAATTAGCCAAACAGAAACACCATCAAAGTAGTAAACTAGCCCCTTTTGATTTCTCAACTTTCCTTGTAGAGCACACCAACGACTATCAAAAACTATGCTCAAGCAAACACATTACTCTAACAACTGATATTGATAAAAACTGTATCATTTTAGCCGATGCGACTCTTATGCATCGCTTAGTCGATAATTTATTCAGTAATGCTCTAAAATTTACAAACAATACCATTTCCATTGAAGTAAAAAAAGAACACCATACGTGTTCCTTAAGCATTATAGATAATGGAATGGGCATTAGTGAAGAACACCAAAAGAAAATCTGGAATCGTTTCTATCAAATTGATGATGCAAGAAACAAAGATAGTAAACTGGGAAGTGGTTTAGGTTTAGCTTTAGTTAAATCTATTGTCGATATACACAATGCTAATATTGAGCTACATTCCAAACCAAAGGAAGGATCACACTTTAAAGTAACCTTTCCTTTAATTAAATAAACCTCCTATTGATAACAACTAGGAGGTTTTTATATGGTTAAAAAATTGCGTTAAGAACAAAAAACAATATCGCATTTACTAACGTTGCAGTAATTGCAATTGGATAAATCGGATGTACCTTTTTAAACGGAATACGTGCAAATGACTCATAGAATATAAACAAGAACATTAATGAGCGAAGAACGAATAAAGTCACTAATACATAAAAGCCTAAATTTGGAGCCACAAAAGAAACAAGTGCCACAACCACCATTGCCGCATCTACAAAGATTGTAAATACATATCTTCTTAAATAACTGATAAAACAATCTAAAAAGCTCACATTACTTTTAATGTAACGCTTATCAACCCATACAGATATAAGTGCTAATGATGGATAAAAAATAAGTGCCACAACCACTAAACGTATAAATAAACCAAATACTAATTCGAATATATCTGATTCTGATAAAAAGTACGTGAAGCCTTGCAAACCTTCCATACCGGGAATTGCAAATAGGAATGATTTATAATTAATTAATATCGGTAAGCATCCAAATATCGCAGCTACAATCATCGTAACTACAACTTTAATTTTTGTTTCTTTTGTTAACGGTTCAATCGCATGGAATGGATTTAAGCTATGTTCTTTCAACCATCCTAAATAACCATTTGCTTGACTCTTTAATTTATCTGTATCAATGCTTTCAGCATATTTTTTTACTGAGTTTAACGCATCTCCCGCTACATCCTTTACAGATTTTTCATTTTTTTCCTCATTGTTTGTTTGTTCGATTTTGTTATCTTCATTCATAACACTATCCTCCTTAATTTGTACCCCTATTTTATCACATTCACAGTAAAATACCAATTTAAAAAAGTCCATTTATGGACTTAGTCTTGAAATAAATCGTAAACCTGACTTACCGGTGAATGGGAATCAATCGCTTCAATAATCTTCGCCAATAAAATACCTACCGAAATCACTTTCACCTTATTAGTCTTACTTGCTTTTTCTTGAGTAAATGGAATTGTATTTGTAATCACCATTTCTTTAATTGGAGAATTATTAATTGTTTCAATCGCTTCTTTTGAGAAAATACCATGTGTTACTGCCGCATAGATTTCACTAGCCCCATGATCTTGTAAGATATTACATCCGGCAACCAATGAACCCGCTGTATCACAAATATCATCTACAACAATCGCAATTTTACCTTGTACATCCCCAATGACGTTCATCGCCTCTACCACATTCGGCTTTGGACGACGCTTATCAATAATCGCAATTGGCGCCCCTAAGGCATCTGCCAAACGACGCGCTCTTGTTGTACCACCATGATCCGGAGAAACTACAACCACTTTATCTAAATCTAATCCTTTTGTTCTAAAATATTGACCAATCATTGGGATTGCGGATAAATCATCAATCGGAATATCAAAGAAACCTTGAATTTGTGTGGTATGCAAATCAATCGTAACCACTCGATTCGCTCCTGCAACCTGAATTAAATCCGCAACTAATTTTGCGGTAATCGGTTGACGTGGACGAGCTTTACGGTCTTGTCTAGCATAGCCATAATATGGCATAACTACATTGATTTCTCCGGCACTTGCACGCTTACAAGCATCAATAGCGATTAACACTTCCATAAGCCTTTGCGTTACCGGAACACATGTAGACTGTACAATATACACTCTACGACCTCTTACAGTTTCTTCCGGCTCAACAATGATTTCACCATCTGCAAAATGCTTAACACTAATTTGCCCTGTTGGCAATTTTAAATAGTCACAGATCTCTTCTACAAGCTCTTGTGATGATGTAAGTGCAAATACTACTGTTTCTTTCATAACTTCCCCCATCTATTTATTTTTATATCGATTGCCATACTCAGGCTTATTAATTTGATACGCTCTTGAAATTGCCATTGCACCATCTTCCACATTTTCAGTAATGGTTGATCCAGCAGCACACACCGCATTTTCACCCACGGAAACCGGTGCAATTAAATTGACATTACTTCCAATAAACGCTCCATCTTTAATGATTGTCTGATGTTTATGTTTCCCATCATAGTTAACTGTCACCACACCACAACCAAAGTTTACTTTACTTCCTACCACGCTATCTCCAATATAAGTAAGATGTGCACATTTTGTATTATATCCAAGCGTTGTATTTTTCAACTCTACATAATTACCAATACGTACTTCATCTGCAATCTTACATCCATTTCTCAGATGTGAATTTGGACCTATATGAACATTACTTCCTACTTCACTGTCGGTAATGCGAGAAGAATCAATCACACTATTGGCTCCAATATGACTATCTTTTATAAAACAATTGGGCAATAGTACACTTCCATCTCCAATATGACACTTTCCTTCAATAACTACATTTGGATAAACAATACAATCTTTCCCAAAGGTAACATCCGCATCAATATATGTATGCATCGGATCAAGCATCGTCACACCCTCTAACATGAATTGTTCATTTATCAATCTACGCTTATACGCATTTGCCATCGCCAACTCTACTTTATTATTTATTCCTTGTACTTCTTCTTGATTATCTGTAAGTACTGCTTTTACTTTTAAACCATGTTCTTTTAAAATACGTACCAAATCTGTAATGTAGTATTCTTGTTGAGCATTATCATTTTTTACATAATCTAAATACTTAAATAACACTTCATTTTTAAAACAATAAATACCTGTATTAATTTCTTGAATACGAGCCTCTTCTTCATTACAATCTTTAAACTCTACAATACGGTCAACATAGCCTTCGGGATTACGTACAATACGCCCATATGCCTTTGGATCATCCAACTTCGTTGTTAAAACAACCATATCATTTTCCAATGCTTCCTCTAATAACATATTTAAAGTAGAACTGGAAATACATGGACAATCTCCATTAATAACCAAAGTTTCACCTTGCAGATGCTTTAATTGACTTGCCTGCATAACTGCATGTGCCGTACCCAATTGTTCACTCTGTATTGCATACTGACAACGATCCTTCACCGTATCCATTACCATCTGACTACCATAACCTACAACCGTAACCACCTGATCTACATGAATTTCATGCAAGGAATCCAAAATATTATCAACCATAGTCTTATTTGCCACTTTATGAAGTACTTTTGGTAAATCTGAGTACATTCTGGTACCCTTGCCAGCTGCCATAATAATTGCTGATCTCATAACAATCCTCCAACATCTATTTTACAACAAAAAAACACTATTTTAAGTTAAAGTTTCAACTTTTTAAAAAAGTCCCAATAAAATTGGAACCTAATAAGCTAATTCGATAGAAATAGCGCTCGTATCATCTAATGTTTTTAAACTATTTTTTGCTTCTAAATTATCACGATTAAAAAACGTATACGCTACTAATTCTTTAATTCTTACAAAATCATAAGCAACTTGGTGTAAACCTAATTGATGGTATTCCAATACCTTTAACAAACCATCTGTAAATAATAGAATTTTACTTTCTTTATGAATCGGTATAATTCCTGTTAATCCTTTTGAAATTCCCAATCCATCAATGGTACCAATCCAATAATCCACATTTAATCCTTCGCGAATCTTTTGAGATAATTCCAGTGGCTCTAAGTGTGCATACTCTATTTTTTTAGCATTGCTATAATGCATTAAACGTGCATCTACAATATGCAAATCATCTACAACCAAACCACAGTCTCCTAAAGCATAATACTCTAAATAATGTTCATGCACCCGAATCATCGTAATTGCAAAACTTGGTAGCTTATACAATGCTTCGATGTCCTCATAGCCATCCACACTCTTTTTTACATCTTGTAACACATTGCTTAAGATAGTTTTCAAACTATCTTTATCATTGATATACGATGGCAACAAACGATTTACCTTGTTAACCAACCAATACACACCCCCGTTCATTTGACAATATTCATCATCAAACAATTGGGTTGCCCCATCAATAACCCAATAAACATTAAAATGGAACCCTATAAC
Source organism: Erysipelotrichaceae bacterium OH741_COT-311 (assembly GCA_003858585.1). Classification (GTDB taxonomy): domain Bacteria; phylum Bacillota_I; class Bacilli_A; order Erysipelotrichales; family Erysipelotrichaceae; genus RQZE01. Next base: position 74,733 of record RQZE01000006.1, on the reverse strand, counting down.
ATCTTCATTAAGAATTCCATCTCCCTTAACATATAAACGATCTACTTTCATATACTATATCACCAGCAACATTTTAACATTTGTAAGCGCATAAGTAAATAATATCACATGTATAAAATAAAATTATTTTTTGTACTTTGTTTGATAACCCGGATTTTCACTTGGACGATATTGATTTGGATATTGTTGATCGGTAGTTACATCCAAGGCAACTCGCTTAATACGATTATATACTTCATATGGATTTTTAATACTAAACATCTTATGTCCACGAACAGAAGTATTACGAGTTCCTCTATCCGGTGTTAAATGTATCGTGCCACTTTGACTCATGTGTTCAAATGGATTAACATTTACAGTTAAATGCTGTATATCACGCAACTCCAAACTTGTAATATCTTTTCCAAAAACACCCGAAACTAAATAAACACGTCGATCGGTTAATACATACTCAATATTCTTCCATGCAATCAAACGCAAAATTGGTGCAAGAATTGCAATCCACACCGGAGTCATATGAATAAGAAAAAACAACAGCAATGGAAATCCGAAACCACCGGTTTCTATTACATTATCGGAAAAACTGCCTGCTTTAAAAAACATAAACATTAAAAACCCGTCAAAACTAGCCCATATGATTGCAAAAAGATAAAACATCGGGCTTCCCATGACATATAACCATTTTGTAGGTTTATCTTCCCATAAAATGGTTTCATCATAATCAATCATATCCTTTATCATAATGTATCTCCTTTTTTAATAAAACCATTATATCATCAAACAAAAAAAGAGGACAATGATGTCCTCTTAATTTTAATATCTTATTTACCTGCGAAGTATTTAATTGTTCTAACCATTTGGCTAGTGTATGAATTTTCATTGTCATACCAAGAAACAACTTGTACTTGGTAAGTATCTTCATCCACTTTTGTAACCATTGTTTGAGTAGCATCAAACAATGAACCATTTGTATTACCGATTACATCGCTAGAAACGATTTCTTCTTCTGTATATCCAAATGATGCACTACTTGCAGCTTTCATAGCAGCATTGATACCTTCTTTTGTGATATCTTTTCCTTTTACTACAGCTACTAAAATAGTAGAAGAACCTGTAGGAACCGGAACGCGTTGTGCAGAACCGATTAATTTACCATTTAATTCAGGAATTACTAAACCGATTGCCTTTGCAGCACCTGTTGAGTTAGGAACGATATTCACTGCAGCAGCACGAGCACGACGTAAATCATTTTTACGATGTGGACCATCTAAAGTCATTTGGTCACCAGTATAAGCATGAACTGTTGTCATGATACCACTTAAAATTGGAGCATAATCATTTAATGTTTTAGCCATTGGAGCTAAGCAGTTTGTTGTACATGAAGCAGCAGAAATAATCTTATCTTCACTTGTAATGATGTCTTCATTTACACCAAATACTACTGTTGGTAAATCATTACCGGCAGGAGCTGAAATAACTACTTTCTTAGCACCAGCATTGATATGAGCTGAAGCTTTTTCTTTTGAAGTATAGAAACCTGTACATTCTAATACAACATCAACATCTAATTCTTTCCAAGGTAATTCATTTGCATCTGCTTTTGCATAGATTTCAATTTCCTTACCATCAACAACAATTGAAGATTCTTTTGCTTCCACAGTATGACCGTGGTATGGTCCTTGTGCTGAATCGTATTTTAATAGATGAGCTAACATTTTAGGGCTTGATAAATCGTTGATTGCCACAACTTCATAACCATCTGCTACAAACATTTGACGGAATGCTAATCTACCAATACGTCCAAAACCATTAATTGCTACTTTTACTGTCATTCATTTGTCCTCCTTATGACACGTCTATATTATAATTTTAATACACTTTAAAGTCAATTATTCCACTCTACTTTATCATCTAAAAACGCTTACAGAAAGCCGTTTTTTACATTTTTGATTATTTTTATGGATTTTCAATCTCGACTTCGTGAGCATCCTTTTTATCCATTGGAATCTCTATATATTCATCACATACACGAAATAGTAAACTTGCATAAAATCCGTCTACAACATCTCCGGCACCATAACCGGAAGGCAACAAAGAAATTGTGACATTTTGACATCCTAAAGGGAATAAGCCAACATCCATTGTGAAGTTACGAATAATGTAACCATCATCCGTTGCCGCTACTTCGTAACTAATATAATCAGCATAACCACTATGATACTGTTCAATTGGTTTTCCATCCAAAAATAAACCTATTGCATTTTCATCTGTATTACTCACTCTTATATCATCTAAAATAACAGACCCTTTTCCTAAACGATAAGATCCGAATTGGTACTTAGGAGTATGTAAACTTCCCTGCTTGAAATACATTCTTATTGGCAAAATCACTTTATTTTTATTGTGTGTTTCCACATGCAAATCATACCATAAATTTGAATACAATCGAGTTTTTTCAAACAAAGCATACGGTACACTTAGTATTTCCTTATCTAAACTAAAGCCTTCCTCTATTGTCCAATCATAATGATGTGTCTTAAAACTCAAAGACTTAAGTTCTTCAAACTGTAAAGAATCATCGAGCACAAGTTTTAAATCACCATTTTCTTCCTGATAGAAATCAACTATGCGAACTTCCTCTATGCGATCTGTCGCTTTCGTAACCTCAAAGCGAGCCTCTTTCAGCAATATTTCATCTTCTGCAAACACATAGACTACATAGCTACCATTTATCAACTTTTCATACTCTTCTTGCTTAATCAAAATAGATGTCTTTTGTTTTTCTATAGAATTAACATCAAAGGAAACCCTTTCACCATTCAACACATCCTTAAATAAGATATAAGCAATACGCTGTACTTCTTCTCCTTGCATATTCTGAATGGTAAATCCATCTTTAGTTTCTTCCAATATCCATTCTTTAGGAACTATCACTGGAGGCTTCGGCTTCTTTATTTCCTGTGGAATACTTTCCACTATCTCTTCTTCAGGTTTTACAAAAATCGGTTTTGAAGTTTCAACTCGAGTTTCCTTCACAACCGTCTTCTCTTCCGTTTTAATTTTTTTATTAGGTGTCACCATTTCTTCGACAGTTAATTCCCCAACAACGGAAACATCATGTTGTCCTAAATTTTCAATTTTCCCTATAGCACCTTTCCCTTTAAATACAAGTTTTGATTCCTCATCATTATGAACAATGACCTTTTCAACATAACCATCAACAATAAATTCTACCTGTTTACTACCTTTAGACAAATGCAAAACCGGTGTAATGGCATTCTCCTGAAGCTTCACTACACTGTTTTCTAACTTCATCGGTTTTTTGATAACAAAAGCACCATCAAAAATAACTTCAGTTTCCTTAACTTCTAAAGTCTCCGTGATTTCGACTCCTTTTTGAAAAAGTAATCTTAAATTTTTACTTGATGTAGCGACTATACTTGCAATTTTTGCATCACTTACAAAGACACTGATTTCATTACCATATACTTGTAAAGCATCATGAACGGTTACATGCTCCAAGAAAACATCCCCTTGATTCACCTTATCTGTAACCATCACAGTATCCGCAACAATATCACGTAAGGTAACATCATTAGCCTGAATATCTACTTCACTATAATTAGCATCATCCGTATAAATCCCTGACTTAATGATTTCCAGTTTTACTATAATTTCACCATTCTTACTGTTTCCATCAGTATCAACTGTACTTACAATCCCCTTATTTATATTCGGACTACATCCAATTATTAAAACGGTAACCAGCAAATATACGCACAATATACTTACACGTTTTAACATTTAATCCCCTTTCTGATAGGCACTAAACTCTATCACATTATAACACACATTTAACATGTTTTTCTAGATATCAATCACATATTTTAGATATTTTCTCTTAAAAACAACGGACGATCCGCTAAAGCAAAGGCTTCTTTCACACTTGAAACCTGACAATTAAACAATTGATTAAACATTTCATAGTCATGAATACGTGCCATTGTATATCCAAAAATCTCACCTTCCATATTAAATACACGATCTAATTGTTCTTGTTTAGAGACTATCAATTCTACTTTAAGTTTTACTTTTAAAGCTAATGATAAAATCTTATACAAGGTTTTCAAATCCAAATAGATAAGCTCTTCAATTAAAACATGTTGTTCAAACTGTTGCAAGATTCCATACCCCTTTATCAATCCTTTTTCATAGACACAAACAATTTGACTGTTGGTAGCTTTGCACTGTAATTCAAGTTGCTTAAAATATTGATAATCACGAATCATAAAACCATGAAAACGTTTTGCAAACTTTGCATAAATCTTTAACATATCTTCGTAATGAATCGCCGTTGTAACACCCTTTAAATCTATGGATTTTATATCTTGCCGACACAAAACATAACGCTTGCGATAATACACCATTTCAAAACCAAAAGGCTTATACAACTCCGGATTATAAGCCTGAATAAACGTAATCAGCTCCTGACTTGCCAAATGATCTAACATGGTTTCTAAAATGGCACGCATATATCCTTTATGACGATATTCTTCTACTGTAGCTAGACCCACAATCATCGAACCTTCTAAAAAACGATGATTTATCTTATAAACATGTTTATGAAACGAACCGATTGAAACTACTTTTTGATCTTCTTTGATTATATAAGTCCTGAATGGATTAAAATGATGCTTAAAGTAATAGTCGGTAAATCCAAAATCATCAAAAGCAAATATTTCTTTCCATATTTGATAGATTGCTTTTGCATCTTCACTTTGTGATCTTATCACATTCACAAACATCCCCCCTACACAAACGATACTTCTCTAACAGATAAATTGGATGATAAGCCAATTTCGCCTGCCTTAAATTCTCCAAGCCCAAATCATCTTCACGATTCACATAGCGATACCCATTTCCCTCATGTAAGAAAAATTGCTGAATCAACGCTTGATAAATACCACGAAAACTTGCAGTAGCTTTTTCTACATTTTCCTGAATCATCTCTTTTGTCAATTCAGAAGCCAATAAAAATCCTTCTACCTTACCATCAATACGTAATACTCCACCAATGTAATGTAATTTCTCATATTGCCTTAAAACCTTCAAAATGCCCTTTTTTTCCTCCAAAGCAAAACGATCATTCAATTCTTCTTTCCATGTCTTTAAATACGCAATACACTCTTGCACATTATGTTCATTTAATGCTTCATAACTCCAACGATCTTGATACAACTGATAAAACGCATTTAAATGATTACGTTTTTTCTGCAACTTTTTACCCGAAAAGGTTTTAAATGACTCTACTTCATAGATATAATCATAACTATCACGAATTGCACAGATTTGATAATCCGGAAATAATGAGTGAGCTACATCCATCACTTCCTTGGTATAGCAACTCAACACAAACTCTTGTTTATAACAATCAAAAATCGCTTTTCCTTTAATAAGTGCCTCTTGTAGATATTCCCGCTTACAAAGTGGCATATACATAAAAAACTGTCCAAGATGTATGCCCAGCAATAATAAATAATTAGGATGTTGATACTTAAAGAGTGGATAGTATTCCATCCACAGATATAAATTAATCAAATTATGATTGCTTTCACAGTAATTCGCTTCTTTTAAATACACTTCTATCGTCGCAATATCCTCAAAGGATACAGGCTCAAAGTCACATTCCTTCTCTTCCACCATGCTTAGTCACGTTCTCTTTCAACATATTCCACATCAATGACATCTTCTTTGTGCATTTGACTTTGTTTGAAATCTTGAAGATTCTCTTGATTTAAATACTCATTCATCGCCTTCTTTTGTTTATGTTTGGCAAACTTAAACGCTATAACCAAACCAACCACAGCCAAGATAACCAAAAAGATTAACCACTTAATAATTGGCCACAACAAATACAATACAACAATAAATCCAATTAATGATAATACATCATATCCTCTACTTCTCATAAAACCTCCTACAGTTTTTCTGCAATTTCTGCAATTTTTACAAAACGATGTTTCATTCCTGACTTACTAATCGGAATACCGGTTAGCTGTTCATACTCGAAACACAGCTCATTTAAACTGGCATCCGGATGCTGTAACCGTAAATCAATCACATCTTTTAATTTTTGATCTAAATATGGATAACGCCCATGTTCCTTAATCTTATCAATATCTTCCATTTGACTATTAGCAGCCTTAATTGACTTCATTTCATTTGCTAAATCACAATTACTAACACGTGTTAAACTATTACGAAAATCACGTTGAATACGAATATCCTCAAATTTTAACAACGAATCAAAAGCTCCAATACAACGTAAGAAATCTCCAATTTTATCAGACGCCTTTAAATATGTTACATACTTTAACCGACGTACAATCACTTTTGCCGGCAAGTCAAAACGTAACATCAATTTGGCAATAAAGTTAGCATGACTTTCTGATTGTGTCACAATCTCTAAATGATAATTACTCTTGGTTGGTGCATTACAAGAACCCATTGCCATAAAAGCACCGGCTAAATAACTACGTGCACAACACTCTTTTACCACAACACTTGCCATCGGCTTTTCAAGCAAACCTTTGCTTGAATATAACGTTAAATCCTCTAAGATTTCTTTGACCGATGTGGATACCTTTAGACTATAAATGTTGTTTTTCCTAAGATTCATCTTTTTCACAACGGATATTTCTTGTTCCACTTGATATTGATCTTTTAATAACACATAAATCCGTTTAATCGTAGTGATATTCTCACTCTTAATTACTAAATGAAATTGCTTATTGGAAATCGTCAGCGTAGAACACAGTTGAATTAATGCACAAAGCTGTGCTTTTTTACAACAAACTTTAAGTTCATTACGAGCAATTTCACTCTTTATTTCACTTGTAAATGACATCTAATCAACCCTTCTAAGCAATGCTTCTACGCATTTTTTTAATTTTAAAGAATCATGCCTTACATAATCATTTTGAAAGCTCAACAAATTAAATGACAACAACTCATAATCATGTTGATTCTTCTTCACCTTTACTTCCTGACTTCCTTGTTTTTGATATTTTTCCAACAAATAGGTCGGTATCACATCATTATGAATCACAACACTATCCAAAACCCCACCATGATCAAGAATCGCTTGAACATGATCTTCAACACTATACCCATCCGTTTCTCCAGGCTGACTCATGGCATTACATACATACACTTTATATGCCTTACTGTTACATAAAGCCTTCTTAATATCTTCGATAATGATATTCGGCATAATACTGGTATAGACACTTCCAATTCCATAGATAATTAAATCTGCCTGTTGAATTGCTGAAATTGCCTTGGATGTCGCATTGACTTTACAATCATAATACACCTTTTTAATACGGTTATTTATTGTTGGAATATTCGCTTCTCCCTTTACAATGGTATTATCTTCCATTAAAGCATATAACGTAATCACTTCATTGCTGGAAGGGATAATATCTCCCTTTACATTTAATACCTTGCTGATGGTTTGAATGCTTTCAATAAAGGAACCACTGGTTTGTGTTAACGCCGTTAAAATAAGATTCCCTAAATTATGACCAATGACATCTTGTTCCTGATCACCTTCAAAACGATACTCCATGAGTGTCTTTAACAACGGTTCACTATCTGCAAGAGCAATCATAACACTACGAATATCTCCCATTGCCGGTATATTAAAGTAATTACGCAAACGTCCCGTACTGCCTCCATCATCCGCCACTGTCACAATGGCACTAATATCAATGTGTTCAATGGTTTTAATCCCACGCAAAATGGTACTTAAACCATGTCCTCCACCAATAACAACCACTTTCTTATTTTTCATGCTTAAATTCCTTTACATCACGATGATCTTTATAACAGTTATACGTCTTACTATATAATTTATAAAGATAATTAGTGATTGTTACCGAACGATGTTGTCCTCCGGTACATCCAATCGCTACTGTAAAATGATTTTTTCCTTCTTTAACATATTGATGAAATGCATAATCCAAAAAGTCTTGTAATTTTACAATAAACTCCTGTGTAACCGGATCATCCATAACATAGTTATAAACACTTTCATCGTTACCTGAATACATTCTTAAGTCTAAATCCCAATATGGATTTTTTAGAAAACGAACATCAATCATTAAATCCGCATCCAAAGGAACTCCGTGTTTATATCCAAACGATAAAAAGCTAATCGTAAAAACAGGGGTTGTTGATAATGCAAATATTTTTTCAATTTTAGACTTTAAAATTGATGCGGTTAATAACGTTGTATCAATTACCACACTACTTTGATCCTTTTTGGTATTAAAATCACTACGTTCAATACTAATGGCTTCTTCTAAAGTATTACTTACATTACTAATTAATAACGGATGGGTACGACGTGTTGATTTATAACGATGTAATAAGACTTCATTGCTTGCATCTAAGAATAAGACACGTACATCTAATTCACTACCATTAAAGGCACGATAAAAATCATTAAAATCGGTCAGTGATGTCGCTAGGGCAACATTGTTGTATCTAGGATCACTGCTATTTTCAATTAAATCGACTAATAACGATAATAACTGTACCGGATATTGATCAATAATGTGGTATCCCATATCTTCTAAGATAGAAGAAGCTAAGGTTTTCCCAGCACCAGACATTCCACTAACTAAAACTACTTTTTTTAACATAACATTCCACCTTTAGTAAATTGTACCACGCTTGTTGGTGTGCCACAATAGGCATACATTATACTACGAAATTGTGAAAGATAGGTAAAAATGCATAGAAATTTGTTATGAAGACAAATAAAGGTAAACCAATCAAAAATTACTATTATCAAAATAAATACATTACTTTTTTATCTGCTCTGTTGCTACTTGTCAAAGACTTTCTAATCAAAAACTAGATATTTTTTCTTTTTACAATAATCTTTTTAATCTTATCAAACATTGTTTTTTACTTTTTTGACTAAAATGTAACCCTGCATTATATTCTATTCCATTTACGTACGACTTTTTGCACTCTAATTTGATTATTTTTATCTTTATTTTGAGTTTTTGCTTTTTTATGTCTTCCATTCTTTCTTTCAAATAAAAAGATAACTAGACTTTTACTTCTAATTGTCTTTATTCGTTTATTAATTTTTCCTTGCCCTTCAAATTTCTTCTATGGTATTAAGTTTGTTTTTTTAGATAGTAATAACCACTTACATATTTTCAAAATCATAGGTACTCTTCTAAATTAAATAATAATAATCTTTTTCTAGCTCTTCTTCACTTAGTTTTATATTTTCAGTAAATGATTGAGTTAGGTTTTTAATATATCTTGAGATATTGCTAAATTGATTTTTAAACATATCTATTAAGGAATTGTTTTTTAATTTCTCGATTGTAGTTTCCTTTTTCGGTTTATATTCCTTCTTTCTCTAAGAAACTTGCTTTATATCCTAAGTGTATAGTTGTTAGATAATCACTTTCTTGTCTTTGAAAAGAACAATGGTATATTCATTTTTATATTATTTTTTCTAAATATGAATTACATAAATTTGAAAAGCTTTCTCGCCATTTTTCCACATTGCCTTTATCATTCCAAGTAGTGAGTTCTACTTTTTGTGTTTTATGTTTTCCGTTTTTGCCTAATACCTTTTTTCCTTTTTCATCTAAGATATATTCTTTTTTGCTTTTTGCTTGCCACTCTCCTTTTTCATTTATGGATCGCATTATTGCTAGTAAATGTGCGTGGATGTTCTCATTTCCTTTACTTCTTTCATCGTGCATTGCATAGTCTACTATCATTCCCTTTTTTACTAAATTGATTTGAATAAAATCTTCAATTAGTTTTTTATTTTCTCTCTACTAATATATGTAGCGCTTACAACTGTACTCTTTCCTTTTTCCCTTGAAATAATGTCTATTGAAAAACGAAAACAATTTTCCATCTAAAAATATCCTTTTTTTGAAGTAAGAAAAGACGACTAGATTTTATCTAATCGTCTAAAATTTTCTTTAATTTTTAACTACTACTTTTTTTGTTGCTTGTATTTTTTTATCAGTCCATATAACAACATCTTTTATAACAAGTTTTTCAATAACTCTTATAACATCTTCCATAAATTGAAAATCATATTTACCATCCTTTAACGGCACTTCAACAAGCGTATTTTTCAATCCTATCTTAGTTGCTTTAGCGTTATAATTGAATCTGTCTTTGATAACTTTTTGTATAGCTCCCATAAGGTATAAAGCACTATGTTTGTTCATATTTTTATTTTGTAATACACTCGTTGCTCCATGTCCATCTTTTAAATAGAATGGCGAGTCCAAGTAAACTATATTCTGATTGTTAGAGTGTATCAAAATAGTTGGCAAAGCATTTTTATTATTTAACGCACTGTCAATTAAAGATATATAACTTATAATTCCATTATTTTCAGTAGCTTGACCATAGAAAGGATACTTATCCCCATTACAAGAAAGTTTATCTAAGTGTAATGGATTAAGTTCTTTAATAGAAGTTTGCCAATCTAAAACATCCTCTAATCTAATCCTGTCTGTCTGTCTGTCTGTCTGTCTGTCTGTCTGTCTGTCTGTCTGTCTGTCTAAGTGATTTTCTGACAACTTATTAAACTTGTCAAGTGTTTCCATATCTTTTTTCGTTAAAGTATAATCTTTCAGTCCAGTTGTAGTTAAATACGCTTCGAGTTCCTCAATGTGTTCCGCTTCGAGTTCCTCGATAAATTTTTCCATATAGGAAAAATTTACCCATGTAATATCTTTTATAGATTTATTTATTAGTGATGAAATGAAAAGCCCTTGTTTTTTATTAAAATTTGGAAATTTAGGATATAAAATCTTCACTTTATTTCCAGTAAAATATTTTTGTTCCTGATAAAACGCAACAAATGTATCTTGTGCAAATGTTATTGTATTTGATGGATTTAAATATACTTCTAAAAGTTTTAAATAACCTCTAACTCCATTTTTATTTGTGCTTCTTACAATATATGGATAACTTCCGTCTATTTGTTCGTCATATATATCAACCTGATTAGCATGAAAAATTGCTTTACTTGATATAACTTGGAATAAATAATTTATAGATTTTTCAACCCATTCGCCCCCACTTTTTAAAAACTCTTTTTCAAGTTTTTCTAAGCGAGGGCTTTCTATTTTCCCAAGCAAGTACCCTCTTTCTTTAGTATATTAGATACTTCCCAAGCCAAATAATTGATACTATTTTTTTGAAATCTTCTAACTGAGGTTTTGTATCAATTATTCTATGTTGTTCAAAATTCCAATCCGCTCCACTTTCGTTTATAAAGTCTTCAATGTAGATTTCGTCCAAGTTCCACAATTCCTTATTTACCTTAGCAGATTTTCCTGCCTCAAAAATCTTAATTATGTCTTGATATTTTTCTGTCGGATTGTCTATTTCATTTAATCCTCGTTTTGTTCTCTTGTAACCATCATTTCTAAAATCAATAAATTTAACAGTTTTTTCATAGTCATGTGGTTTTCCTGCTTCAAAAATATAAATACTTGTTTGAACTCCTGCCATAGGAATAAATAAATCTGTTGGCATTTTTATACTTGCAATGAGTGTATGTTTTTTCAATATCTCTTTTGTACTTTTTGTGGCTTGACCACTCCCAGCACTATCTTGGATAATAATAGCACCTAATCCACCTTTTTCCATCTTATCAAGACCAAATGCTATAAATGGCATTCCATTTTCTTCAAAAGAAAATGGTGGATTTAATAATATTCTATCTGCTTTAAAATTTATATAAAGTTCTTCAGGTGTTTTGAATGTATTGCCTTTTTGAATATTACTTGAACCATCTCCTCTAAGTATCATATTTGTCGCAGCTAAAGTATACATTTCAGCATTTAATTCAACTCCTAATAGTCTCTTCTTCTTAATTTCTTCTATTTTTTCTTTTGCTCTTGTTGTGTCTTTGCCATATTTATTTTCAGCACTTTCTATCATAATCTCCATACTGCTAATAAGAAAACCTGCGCTCCCCCATGTTAAATCATATAGTAAAATCAAGGGTTGCAGATACTAAATTTTCATCTATTCAGGAGGGCTACTTAGCCTACAAACTGGGATTTGTCTTTCTTACATAAGAATAAAAGTTAAAAAAATACCAGTCATATTGCAAATAATATGTGAAAGTGTACTAACAAGACAATTATTTGTTTTTTTATAAATAAGTGCATAAATAGTACTATCAATAAAAATGGTAAAAACATCATAAAATACTAATCCAAAATTTCCAATTGCAATATGTCCAATAGCAAATAATATAGATGAAACTATAGCAGATACCCAAAACGGAAATATTTTCATTGTCTTGTCTAAAAAGAAACCTCGCCAAGCAATTTCCTCACCTAGTGCTGCAATTACTACTTGTATCATAAGAAGTGGCAATTGTTCAAACGACAACATAGAACTACTTCTTCCTATAACATGAGAACTGAAAGTACCATTAAAAACTATATCTCCGATAACTAATGTCATAATTGCTATTAAAATTGGAATCAATACCAAAAGAATAACCTTGGGTTTCTTAATATCTCTTATAAATGTTTTGAATCGTAATCCAGACTCTTCATTCGGAATTTTTTGAATTGCTTCTACTATAAAGAAAAATGCAATACCTACTAATACTGAATATCCTGCTATTGATGTTGTTGGAACTACTTTTGTTATAGTTAATAACATCATTGCAATTAGTCCAATAATTGTTAAAATCTTACCTTTCCTTTGATTTTGGTTATTTTCTTTATCCATATTCTATAACTCCTTTCATCTCGATAAATTCAAATTTATCTAACTTTTATTACATCCTTGACACAGCTATTTTATTACTTATTTTTACTTTACCTTTTCTCTCCAAGTACTTCTCAATATCAAACAAATTCCTCTTATCATAATCTTCAAGTAATCTATAATTTATATTGCATTCCAGATAAACAAGAAGGCAAATATACATCCCCATGCATTTCCAGTTATCTTCTTAACAATCAACATTCCATATATTGCAGCAAATGTAGTTATGATCTGAACAATGCCCCAAAAAGAAAAGCTTATTGGATGAAACAGAATGCATACAATGGCGCAGGTAATTGCACCGTAATCCAACCACTGATTCGTCGAAGGGTATCGTTTGTTGATCTTATAGCAGATAACAACATAATTGAAACCTTCAAAACCCCAGACTACAATGATGATTACCATACCAATGATTGAAACAGGCGCACCTGCTGACAGCATATCCTTTATTACCAATATAGTGCTAAATGGCTGATAGCCACTAAACTGTCCCGAGGCAAAGATATAACCGATAATAGGCACAAAACATAAAACTGTTCCAATTATGGCTTTACCGCTGTTCTTTGTTTTCAGACCAAATTTCGAAAACCTTTCTTTTCGTAAAATACAAACCAGTGAGATACCCATACCTGCAACCCCAAACTGGACAGTAGCATTTAGCAGTAACCTTGGAATTACTGATACATCACTGTTTTTCACAAAGTTCATCAGCTGATTACCCGTGATTGTATAAATTACAAAAGATCCCAGAGTCACTAAAACAATAATCCAAATATCTATATCCAAACGTTTTTGCTCGATTGTCAGTGTCTGTTTCTCCATATAATGTTACCCCCCACAAATTCTAATTTATTTTTTTACTACATCCATCTTCTTGACCTAAAGGTAAAGAAGCATCTCTCACTCTAAATAGCTCGGTCAATTCTAATTTAACTATTTATCTCTTATAATAGTTATTTTTTTCTCCTATTTTTTTAATACTGCTATCACCAATTTTTTCAAGTGATATCAATTGTGTTCTTGCAAGTTTTCTTAGTTCTATCATTCTTTCCTTTTGGCGAATTCCTTTTTCAATGAGAATTGCATTGTAGCTTTCCATATTAGCTAATACAAGTAACTCATTTAAACTTGCATAGTCTCTCATATTACCTTTTAAATCTTTATTTTCATCTCGCCATTGTTTAGCAGTCTTATTAAATAAGGCAACATTCAACATATCTGCTTCGCTTGCATATTGAAATCCTAATTGACTATCTGTTAAATCATTTAGAAGATATGTTTGAATGGCATCTGTGTGTATCTTGTAATTTATTTTAGATATTTCTCTGTGTAAATTCCAAGTGAGTGATAACCTAGAAGTTTCATCAGATTTCAATCTTTTATAATCTTGAATGATATACAACTTAAACTCTGGAGATAACCAAGAAGCAAATTCTAATGCAATATCACTATGAGCATATGTTCCTCCATATCTCCCAGATTTCGATACAATACCTTTTGCATTTGTATTTTCAATCCATTTTTGAGGTGTCATTGTAAATCTATTTAAGCCGGCTTCCATTTTAAACGTGTCGAATTGCACACGGTTAAAATCTTTGTTATTTAATATTTCCCATAATCCAATAAATTCTAATGTGTTTCTATTCCTCATCCAATTCTGAATAACAAATCTTGGATCATCTTCATTTTTATATCTTGCAATATCTGTTAAAGATATATAATCATTTTTGAAGTCTTCTGTGTAAATTTCTATGCTGAATCCTTGAGCTTTAATTTTATCTTTTTGTATCTTTGACAAAACTCATTCCTCCTTTCTAGGTTCTATGTGCTGTTTACAAGCATCTACAAATTAGATGATTCTAAACAACACATAGATTATTGTATCAAGAGTTTTAATAGTTTGTAGAAGCACTAAAACCCTTGATTTTATTAGACTTTTTACCACTAACACAATTATGACATAAGACCCGGATGTGAAATCATATTGTAATTTAAACGCTTATAGATGTAAATAATTTATCTATTCTGTTGGATTAATAATACAATAATCTAAGAATTACAATAATTTATTATATCAAGTATAAATTTAAATTAATTGTTTATACATTTTTAAGTATACTTATTGGAACTCATCAAATTCAAATTCTATAGCATGCATCTCATCAGTTGATGTAAGTAGTTCTCCCTTCGTTGTAGTCCTACCCTGTTCAGAAAATAAATATAAATTTTTCTTTGCTCGTGAGCAAACCACATATAGCAATTTTTTAGTTTCATCTTCTCGATATTGTTTCGATTGCCGAATTATCGTATCCCAGTGTGGAATATATCCATTTAGAATACCAAATGCTATAACTGTATCATATTCTTCTCCTTTCACACCATGAAATGTATTTATTACCACACCTTCTTTTTCTTTGAAACATTGTTTAAAAGTATCAATACATGTAGATAAATCATAGCGCTGTACTCTATCATTAATTTTTGCAATAAAACTTTCATAGGATCTTTGTAGCAATTGCTCCTGACTCAAATTAACTCCAAAAATATGAAAGAACTTAATAATCGACCTTTGAAGATAATCCAAGCCATTCTCTTTTTCACATAATAAAGAATTAACTACCTTTAAAATCATATATGTATCTACTTTTTCGTGTAGTTCTATTTTGTACTCTTCCGATAAAATCTTAACTATTTCATTTGCAATTTTTTTTCTAATCCATGTCTTTTTTCCAGGCTCAGTAAATAATAGCCTTGCAAACAGAAAAAATACATTCATAGGATCATACTTTATTGGAGTAATATCCGGTGCATCGAATTTTACATTAGGTAAAAGTGTCTTCATTTGTTTTGATAATGGAAATAATAACCACCATTGTGGGGCAATAATACATATTTCGTTCTCTGGAATCCCCTCAGATATCTGCCTTTTTACAATTTGAGCTATTCCTTCAAACAAATCTGTTTTATTAATGGTATTATTATAAACTAAGCAACCCATTTCATTTTTAATTTCAGAAACTGCATATATTGGATCATACTTCAGCTGAAAATTAGAATAATAATCAATTATGCGCTGAGTTGTGCGATAACAACCATCTAATTTTTCTTCTTTAAAAGCAACCCCAAACTCTAATTCTAATTCTTTTGATGTTTTTGCAATACCACCAAGTGCACCATAAATAGCTTGATCTGTGTCTCCTACAAAAGTTAATAATATTTTTTTATTAGCCGATACTATACAGCCCAATATACCATACTGCAATTCATTCGCATCTTGATACTCGTCAACTAAAATTGATCTTGTAACTCCACCAATATTCTCTGCAATAAATGGACAGGTCTTAACTAACTCAAAGGATATTTTTAATATATCATTAAAGTCAATCTCTTTCTCAGCTAATAACTTTTCTTCATACTTGTTCACAATTTCCGGAAAATCAAATGGTTTATTATAACCCATGTCTATACCAAGATTCTTAACAATTTCATCTACATATTGACTTTGTACATACTCATCAATAATATGATATCCTTTTTTTAATCGATTATGGTACATTGTATACGGTCTGATAATAAATTCGAGGCAAAACTGATGTATTGTCCCTACCCACACTTTATCTTCCGGAATATCCATTTTCTCCAACCGCTCTCTGATTTCATCAGCAGCTCTATTTGTGTATGTAATTGCAATATTTATTTTTTTTGAAAGTTCATATTTTTTTATTATATATGCTAGCTTATAAGTTAATGTTCTTGTTTTACCACTTCCTGGACAAGCCTTAAGCAAAATGTTATTACCTTCAATACATACCTTTTTCTGTTGTGGATTCAATTGCTCTAAAAAAAGCATATCTTCCATTATTCACACCAACTTTCACAATATTTATCAACCTCAATTAATAATTTTGATACAACAGCGTCTTCATATGCATCTCTAAAATTCTGAATACAACATTTTTTGTCTGTAACATCTTTTACCATCTTAAATTTTTCTTTTAATTCAATACTGTCCTCAGTTTCCTCATACTGATTTAATGAATATTCAACCATCTTAAATATAATATCAACATTTATTATTTCTCTACTTGCAAATGCAATAGCAGATAATATATACTGTGGGATGCAAACTGCACTATCAATATAATTTGATAAAATTGCTGCATACCAACCTTTTCCCATACCTCTTGCTAACGTTAAAATTGTATTAGCGCAATGTGCATCAGAGCCAGTATCTATATTATTTTTATGTTTTTTTATTGTAGTATCTTCATTATAATTCAACTCTATTACTTTATTGATATATTTCTTATTATGCCTATTATTCGTTAAAGCAAAATCAATTTCTAATGTATGCGGAGCATAGAAAGACTGTACCCATTCATTTCTGTCGTATAGCGTTTCTAGCTTTTCTTTTCTACTTTCTCCTCTTGTTTGAGCTTGCATCTTATAAAAACTACTGCTACTTTCTACTATTTGAATATCTTCATCAGTAACAATTGCGCATGGTCTATTTATTCTTATATCTGCAAATAGACTCGCAATATATTCAAAGGATACACTTCCTACATTTATGAGTCCAATTCCAAGCTCATCCAAAGAAACTCCAAAAGCTCTCTTTACAATATTAGGAATTAAAATTTCTTCTCCATCTCCTTCTACTAAAATAACCCCTTTCGAAAAGAGTAATACTGTACGCTTTGCATCTAGATAGCGTTCAATACAATTTGATAATGTTAAGTTCTTTAAGTTAAGAAATTCTTTACCAAACTCATCTAAGCCGTTATAAGGTTGCATTGAAATACTCTTATCATCCAAAGATTTCAAAATATTTATACTTTTTATATTCGAAACTTCAGCTAAATGTGTTGAATGAGTAGTAGTTATTATTTGGGTATAATCCTTTGCAACTTTTAACTTATCAAACAAAGTTCTTTGAATATGTGTATGAATATGCGCCTCTGGTTCCTCAACAATCATAATATTTATAAGTTCTCTCGTTCTATTGATTTCATATTCAACTATTTTCAAAGCCATATAAATCATATTTAGATGTCCTAATCCTAAATATTCTATATCATTCTGTTTTGATGGTTTTAAAAATAAATATCGTGATAATGATTTTAAATCATCCTTCATCCCCGATTCTAAAATGATTTCTGGGGAATACACCATTCCTATCATGTCCAATAATTTCTCATTAATTTTTTTACCAACAAGTTCTACTTGTTTGACTTCAGATATGGATTTGTTCAATTTCATAATTTCGTCTTTAATTGAGCTGATTTCTGATTCTTCTATCAATGATTCTATTGATTCAATAATTCTTCTGATAGGGTTTTTAGGCTTTTTTAATTCACTTTCTACATCTCGTAAAGCATCAACAAATACCACTGATATATGATCCTGTACATCCGCTATATTTAATTTACATCCTAAAATTTCATCATTATCTTCGTCAGGATTTGTACAATGTCCGTTATCTAAATCTCCAACAATTTTTTTGTATATTGTTTCATTTATAAAATTCGTTTGTGCTCGACTTGTAAAATAAAATTCATAATCTGTAATTCTTATTTTATTCCGCTCTATTTCAAATTCTATCGGATCGGTAATTTCACTTAATTTTTTTCTTATTTGCTTTTGTGGACGAATAAAAAGAGAAATTACACCAATATTGTCATTTCCACTTTTTATATAGGATTTCAGAAAATCCTCATTCTCATTATCAGGCACTAGTTCTGCACATATCTCCGTTTGTTTATCCACAGATGTAATATTTCCAAATACTGCTGAAAAAATAATCCAATGTCCTTTCCAGTTATTCAAAGTATCCGAAAAGTCATTATTCTTAAGTCTTTTTGTGTTGTAGTAGTATGAATCATCCAACAATATGCGAATAGCTGTCATTGCATTTGATTTTCCAGAATCATTTTCCCCAATAATTGTATTTACTCCTTCAACGAAAGAAAAATGTGTAGCTCTTAAATTTTTGTAATTTACGACTTGCAAATGATTTAAATACATATATTCAATCCCTTTCTCACTTTAGTTTTATCTCCTCAATAAACTCATTTACCATTGTAAACGCTAATATCTCTGATGGCGTCTACTTGCATATTTATAGGATAAAGTTTTGTTGATAAGATGCCTTAACAAATACTCTTTGATTGCATCTGTATGAATTTTATAGTTAATTTTTGAAATTTCACAATATAAATTCCAAGTAAGTGATAATCATCAGATTTCAATCTTTTATAATCTTGAATGATATACAACTTAAATTCTGGGGATAACCAAAAAGCAAATTCTAGTACAATATCACTCCGTGCGTATGTTCAACCATACATACTAAATTTCGTTACAATACCTTTTGCATTTTTGTTTTCAATCCATTTTTGAGTTGTCATTATAAATCTGTTCAAACCAGCTTCCATTTTTAAACTTATCGAATTGCACAAAGTTAAAATCTTCGTTATTTAATATTTCTCATAATCCAATAAACTGTCTTTCTATTACTCATGCATTTCTAATTAACAAATCTTGGATCATCTTCATTTTTATATCTTGCAATATCTGTTAAAGAAATATAATCATTTTTCAAGTATTCAGTATAAACTTATATACTGAATACTTAAGCTTTAATTTTATCTTTTTGTATCTTTGACAAAACTATTTCTCCTTTCTAGGTTCTATGTGCTGTTTACAAGTATCTACAAATTAGATGATTCTAAACAACACATAGATTATTGTAATTTAAGAGTTTTAAGAATTTGTAGAAGCACTAAAACCCTTGATTTTATTAGACTTTTTACCACTAACATAATTATGACATAAAACCCCGTTGCTAAGTCCATTACTCGATTATCTTCTGTTATGTTAAGTATTTCAGCCATTAGCTTAGTCACATAAGGTGGTGTCAAAACAATTCCTATTTCCTTATCATCTCCAAGTGCGTATTTTAGAAATTCAGAATACATTTCTCCCATAATATCAATATGACCTGCAATAGCATCTATCTGCTTATACACATATTCATAAATAAAGGTAAAAATCTGCTTATTTGTACTGCTTTCTTTATCAAGTAATTTTGAAACTTCTTTGTCATTAGTAGTAGCTTCATCTCTTTGCCTATCTTTTGAAATTTCTGAAAATGAAGCTATCATCAATTCTTATTTATCCGCATCAATTTTTCTTGCTTTCAAAAATTCTCTGATTTGTGATGTTATAACTTTACCATCTCTTTTTGAGTCCGTTTGAATACCTTTTAAATCATCTGGCGTTAATCCGTCTTGTATCTTTTCGCCCTCTGAGTTAACAACATCTTGCATAGATAAAAGCATTCCTAAAACATATAATACACGCTGAAGAGCTGTAATATTGTGATTGTGCATTAGTTTGTTCAACTTACCAGCATAATCGTTTAATATCTTCTTGCTTGTAATCAGTAACTCGTGTTTTTCTTCTTCAGTTAAAACTGCGTCTTTATAAAAATTCTCAAATGTTAGTTTATTCTCCAAAAAATCAAGAGTTTTATATTCTGTCATATACTTTACAGACTTCATTGATGAACCATAAACATAATAAACCTGTATTTCTACATCTTCTTTGCTATTCCCTGCAACACCGATAGCTACCACTTCATCATATTTATCACTATCTATCATTTGTGTTGCGTAATACAATGCTCCATTTACCGCAAAATTACCAATTGATTTTTCATCTTCTTTTATGCCATCTTTAGTTTTTGAAATTAACTTTTTTATTCCAAGTTTATCCTCAAAAACAACAGGAATATTATACTTTTCAATATGAAAATCAGGCTTCTCAAAATTTGTTTTATTTTTTGTTTTGGAACTTCCTCTTAATGCCTCTTTCATATAGTCTGACATAGAAGATTCAACATTATAGTCTTTCAATTTTTTTTAATCCTAAATCTTCTAGTGTACTTTTAACATAGTCGTTTACATCATCTTCTAAAGTCCATTTAATTTGCATTATTTTTCCCCCTCAACATATTCATCATCAAAAGAGAATACATCGTTAGGAGTGCAATCAAGTGCCTTACATATTCTCTCTAGGTTTTTAAATGTAATAGGTTTATTCTTTCCCATTTGTGCCATAACATTCGTTGTTAAATAAGCCATTGCTATAACATCAATTTTTTTCAAACCTTTTTTAGCCAGCTGTATCCATAATGGTTTATAGTTTAATGCCATATTAACCCTCTTTTTTGAATATAATTATTTTCATTGTATCATAAATATTGGTTACATTCAACTTTTAATTGATATACACTTTCTGTCATTCCATCTTTATTTTTGCACTGAGCACTTAATATATTGTTATTTTTCTTTAGGCTATCATTGTCATAATCCTTCTTTTTGAATTTTATTTAATCAGTATTTATATCATTGTAAGATATTTTAAAAACAAGTTAGTTTCATTGTAATTTTTTCCGTTTATTGAACATACCAAATAGATGGTCGAAAAAAAACAGTAGATTTTTAATTTCTACTGTCTTGATTTCAAAGCTATTTCAATATTAATTATGATTATTTATTTCATTTTTAATTTATCTTCTTCACTTACATTCTTCTAAGTATTTTAAAGCTACAATATACATGTCATATTTTTTACTTTTTACACCATCCATTCTTCTTATATCGAGGTTATGTTTTAAATCTTGTATTTTTACTTCTCGTGCAATTTCATTTTTAGAAATTGTCTCAATATACTCCATATACGGAACGTCTTTTTTATGGGTTAATACTCTTAAAGCATTAACAATTTCTATTGGAAATTCCATTTCTAATAATGTATCAAAATTATATTTATCTCCATGATCTTCGACTAAATCATGAAGTAAAGCTACACAGGTAGCAAATTCATCATCTACTTGAGTCGCAAGATAAAATGGATGAAAAACGTATGGATAACCAACCACCCTTGTCAAAATCATTTTTATGAGCTTCAAACGTAATATTCATAGCTTTTTTACCAACTCTGAGTAATACACAAATCTCCTCCATTATGCCTCATCACTTTAAACACCAAATTCATAATTAAAATTTATCTTTATTTTTCATCTTCCGTACCTTTAAACAAAGAACATCCCTATCTCTAAAAATCTATACAGTATTATTTTTCTCTCATGTTATTTAAGATAAGGTCAACATCTTTGATATAATCATACTTTGTATTTCTACCTTGATATAGTGCAAGAATATTAGATTGTTTAGGATCTTTATCTTGGAAAAGATAAATACCAACCTTTACCTTTTGCCCTTCTATAACACCATCAATAGAAGCATACATCACTTTTATGCCATGGAATTGCTTTGATTTTAGTTCTGTTACCTTATGTTTATCCATAACAGTAACAAAACCTTCAACAAACTCTTTCATGACAGTTTCATTCACTTCCAATTCATCTAATAGTTCTGTGGCAATCTGTAACATCGCAAAACGATCTACCGGCGTTGTTTCCATAAAAAAGAAATTCTCATCCTTTTCCCATTGTGTAGGAATATCAATTTCATAACTACCTAGCTCATAAGGAATAGTTTCTACCGCACTTAAATCTTTGATAGAACCTTCTTTCTTTTCTTTAGCACAAGCCGCTAAACCAAATACGACAGCCATTACGATGACTGCTTTAATAATTTTCATAATATCTCCTTTTTCGTCAACAATTATCCTTGATTTGCCAAACAATAAAGTGCATAAGCGTAAATCTTACAACAAAGCACTAAATCTTCTATATTCATCCACTCATTTGGTAAATGAGCAATTCCATTTTGTCCGGGAAAAGATGGACCAAATGGAATAATGGTAGAACATTTATTGGCGTAGGTCATACCCGTTGTTGTAGTAGGTTGTAACTGTTGATGCATGACTTCATTATACACCCTATTTAAAGTAAGAACCAGCGGTTCTTTTTTATCCTTTAAGATATAAGGGCTATTACTTACGATTTTAAATGTTACATTAGAAACCTCTTTTTGCATAGCTTGAATCACTTCCTCAATATCACACTTACCATAACAAAGTGTAAAAACAAACTCCATAGGTTCTTCATTTACGACTCTAACATTTCTTAAAATTAACTCTTTAAAATCTTCATCATAACGATAAATACCAATCTTATGTAATGGATTTTCATCCTTAAAATATAAGTCCATCACTTCACGTATTGCTTCCTTATTACCGGTTACACTTACAACGGCACGCCCACGATACCCATAAATCGCCGGAAACTTATTATCCGGAGTAAATCCCATATAAGGTAGCGGTTCTTTCTTTAAGTAATATTCAATATCACTCATACCGGATTCTTCATCCGCACCAAAAACAATGCGGATTGGATACTTCAGCGTTGCACCAACTTTCTTCAGGGCTTTTAAGGCATAATAGGCAGCCATGATTGGTCCTTTGTTATCCAAAGCACCACGTCCATAAATACGACCATCTGCAATCGTTGCGCTAAAAGGAGGATACATCCACTCTCCCTCTACACTTACTACATCCAAATGTCCAAAGACGCCAATGTGTTTATCACCTGGATGACTTTGAACATACGCCATATAACCATCTACATTCTTTGTTAAAAATCCATCTTGTTTCCCTAAATCAACGATATAGTCTAACACTTCTTTGCACCCTTTCCCAAATGGTGCATCGTTTAACGGTGTATCTTTGATACTATTGATAGATACAAGATTACATACTTCTTGAATCAATTCTTCTTTTAAAGAATCTACCATTTCAAATAGTTGTTCTTTCACAAAACCTCCTAAAAGAAAGGTTGCCCTAAGCAACCTTTAATAACATATCTGTTTTCTTAAATCATCAAATTCTGCTTTCTGATTATATTTAAAGTCCATATACTTACTTAACTCTACAAAGCTGTCCTTTAAACCGGTACCACCCTTTTTAGGCATTTTGATAATATCAATCTCCTTGGCATAGTCTAAAATCACCTTGGTATTATCGCTAGACATCATTGTTACCGCTTGACTAATACCCTTTTCTTTTAACAATTTACACACACGTGCGCTCATTAATGAAAATTCTTTAAAGTCAAAACATGGACCTGCTAGAACAAAATCTGGATTTAATTTTTTAATCATGGCACAAAGCTTCATGACCACATCATCAGGATTATCCATAAAGGTTTCAATTCCACACGATAATGTTGCGATGACTTCTGCATGAATCTCTTCAAAATGTGGCTTTAGCATCAAGTAGGAACCAATCCCACCCTTTTGTATGGTTAAAGGCAAATGTGTATTCCCCTTTCCACCAAGACCGGCTAAGCCTTGATCAAATACTAAGACAACTTTCATATTAGTCTAATGCTAAATCATCAAATGACAATTCATCAATTTCATCTTTTACATCAACTAAATTCTTTTCTTCTTCTAGATATTTCTTATCTAATACACGTAAGAACGGATAATAGATTGCCATATCTACAAACAATAAGAAGAATTGGAATAACGATGCTACAATTGAACCTGTAATTAAGAATCCGGAGAAACCAATTGGCATTGTCCAAGGAAGTTGTGCTCCATTTGTAATCGGAATGATTTTAAAGACTGTTGCCAAAGTAGCTAAAACGGTATTGGCTACTGGCGTTAAGATAAACGGAATAACCATGATTGGATTTAACACAATTGGTAAACCAAAGATAATCGGTTCGTTAATACCAAAGATACCAGCCGGAAGTGATAAACGACCCAATGTTTTAATACGATTACTCTTACCGATAACAGACATCATGATAACAAGACCTAATGTAGATCCTCCACCACCAAAGTTACAGAAGAAATCTGAGAATCCGGCAGTGTAAATATTAGTCATTTGTAAACCGGCTTGTGCAGCATTATAGTTTTCAAGTGTTAATGCTTTGTGAATTGGACCAAAGATTGTATTTGTTACAGCCGGACCATTGATACCAAAGAACCAGAATAACGTAGATAAGAATTGATAAATAACTTCAAATAAGTGTGTTTTACCTAAGCCAATTAATGGTGCTTGTAAAATTTCATAAATGAAATTATGTGCATATTCATAATGTGTATTTGCAAAAATAATATTTACGATAGAGAAGATTACAATTGCAATTGCAGCCGGAATTAATGATGCAAAGGAATCCATAACAGCCGGAGGTACTCCATCCGGTAAACGGATAATCAATTTACGTTTTAATGCCCAAGCAAAGATTTGAACGGATAAGATACCTGTAATCATTGCTAAGAACATACCACGTGTTCCAAGATTTGCAAATGCAAACCCACTAAATGCTCTTCCTGCTTCATTTACAAATAATGGATGTTTTTGTGGAGAAATGATTAAGAAGCACGCTAATGCAATCATTGCTCCGGCAATTTTATTATCTACACCCAATTCACGAGCATAGCAATATCCGATACCTACAGCTGCAAGCAATGCAACGGTATCAAAAGCAATTGATACGACACGATATAAATAACTATCCCATCCTTGTCCAAAAACAGAAGCAAGCATTTCTGTCCAGTTTTGGATTGGGAAACTAGCAATTAATAAGAAGATAGAACCCACGATTACAATTGGAACTGTAATCATAAATCCATCACGAATTGCCACCAATACTTTATTCTTACTTAAGGCATCGGCAATTGGCGATAATGTTTTCTCTAATTTATCAAACATAATTATTGTTTCCTTTCTTTATACGCTTTTAAAGCTACTTTTAAAACTCGTTCACCATTTACTTCACCATAATCTTTTGGATCAATAACCAAAACCGGCCTATCGTTACCATAACGCTCATTGACCTTGTTGTAGATATGCTTTACTTGCGGACCTAAAAGAATGACTTCCGGATTATATTCTTCTACAATCATTGGCATTTCTTTGTCCGAAAAAGCTTTGATTTCTACTTGCAAATTATGTTGATCAGCAACCTTCTGCATCCTTGTTGCAAGTAGACTCGTTGACATACCATTGTCACAAAATAAATATATTCTCTTCATAGATGTATCCCTTTCTAACTATATTGTCACATGTTTTACTAGGAATAATTCACAAGTTATTTTCCTTGACTTAGGAAATTAGTACTCAACCACCTTAGTATGTGCAATCACATCATGCAATGTTTGATGTTGCTTACTCTTTAAGGCATATAAAACCGCTAGGGTTGAAAATAGTAAAAAAGGCGATACCACATAAAGCAACATATCTTTTCCTACCCCGATCCACTTAAATAGATAATCCATGAGGTTAACCGACAACACATAAAACGACCATTCTAGTACAAAACAACCCAAAAATAAACGTTTCATATAATTTATTAAGCTAACTTTACCACCTTCTAACGTCACAACTTTTAAACGCATAAAACGTTGTCCAATGGTTTGTGTCTTTTTACGCATGAGTGGAATTAATAAAAACCAAAGTAACGTCGATACACATAAACAAAGATAAAACGCAACGGTAACATCCATAACTTTAAACTCAATCATTAAATTATAGATTGCATTTCCCATTACCGAAGAAAAATACAAATCAAAAAGAAATGCTAAAATTCGTTTTGCAAAATAGCCATATGTATTCATAAATATCTCCTTAATATATGATAAACACCATGTTGTTGATTCGATAAGGTATGCTGTAAGATTCTCTTTTTTAAGGGTGCATGGGCATTTGCCATAAGATAACTATTTGGAAAATGCAGTAACATACTTTCATCATTATAGTTATCTCCAAAACACATCACTTCCTCTTGCAAAATACCACTATCTTTTAGTAAGGCAAGCAACGCCTCTTTTTTACTAGCCTGCCTGCTTGTCACTTCATAGGTAATGGGATTGGTATTTACCACATGAAGTTCTTTGATGTTGGACACTGCCTTATAAACCTTTGGATTAAGGGTTTCAAATTCAATTTTATAGATGGCTTGTTGATCATACTCTTTCATCGGTTGAAAAGTTTTAAGCCAATTTATTGTTAAGGAATAACGCTTTAACCAACGAAACATCTTAAAAAAATAGGCATACTTACTACTGCAATAAGTCTTTTCTTTTCCATATAATAAATAAGCAATGCGATATTTATTTAATATTCTTAAAACCTCTTTTAAACAGGAAGCATTGATAGGCTCATCATAAATTAAACGCAATTCCTTAGTATAAGCCAAAGCTCCATTTAAACAGATGTAATCTACACCCTGGATATTAACAACCTCTTTGATGCTTTGAAAACTACGTCCACTTGCTAAAACAAAACGATAGTTTTTATGTAATAGTGTTTCAATCATCGTTTTCTCTAATGCATCTAATTGATGTTGCCTGTTTAAAAGAGTACCATCCAAATCACTTACAAACATCTTCATAGTTTACGATAAACTTCAATCAATTCTTCCACTAAAATACGCACAGTTTCTGCATTCATCAATTGATCTTCCGCATGCATTAAAATCAAATTAACACTTACCGGTCTGCCTGCTGCTTCATCCGTAATCAATGTTGAATGCGCCTTATGGCCAAGTAAATACATGGCTTCCCCTTCTTTTAATAACGCTTCTGCTTGTGCAAACTCTTTTTCTTTTGCTTTGGCAAGTGCTTCTAAATAATTTGCCTTTGCACTACCAACATTTGAAATAATCTTAAACGCAACCAATTCTAAATCTTCCATCCTTATACCTCTCTTTCAAATGTAAATATTTGATTGTCTTTCAACAATGTAACAAGTTCCATTTCAAACTCACTTAAAGAACCAACAAGATTACGTGTACCATCATTCTTCATTGGCTTCAACACAATATGCAACTCCCTTTGATAATGACTGGAATTGCTATTAACAAGCAAGACATCCCCATAAGCAAACTCTTTTTTTGTACATGTTACAGGTTTTATATCAATGTCTTTAAGACTACGAGGATAACTGCTACGAATCATATAGTCCCCACAATCCATACGTCTAAAATGCAATGCTTTATAAACAATAAAGGCACTTGCTTCATCCATAACTTCTTCTTTTAATTTAAAATACACTTTATGCATATCCAGATTTGCTAAACGCGTTAATTCTTCTTCACTGGCATAGCAATTGCCAATGATAATATCATCCACCAAACCGGTCGCTAATAAATGACGAGCTTGATCTACAAGATCCATATCTCGATGCATTTCTAAAGTTACCAAACCTTCATACACCGGCCAAGGACCAAAGGTATGCTTTTCATTGCTTGATACAAAGGCTGCATTACGAAAACCTAATGAACGAAAACTATTTGTAAAACTACGATATAATTCTAAACTTAATCCGGTATAGCGACATGGATAAAAGTTTGCACACACTGCCATTTGATCACGATTTGCCCCTAGTTTCAATAAATAAGGGAAATCTAAATAACTAGCCCCATTAAACTCAATGATTAATTGATATGGATTATTCGTCATAACCACATAGTCATAATCTGTAAAAGGACCATCTAAACGAATGATGTCAAATCCCATTGTATGAAAAATGTTTAAATCAAATGGACTCGCTTTTAATTTCTTAAATACATCATAATTGGTATCCACAGATATTTGAAATCCTAAAGAATGCGCATACGAACAAAGTTCTTGATACTTCTTAACAATGTCTTCAGCAGAAGATTCTTCTGATAATAAACACATAAACAAACGACGATACCCTAAATTAGAAGCCTTTTTTAAATAGGCATAATCTTCTTGTAGGTTGGAATGCGCCGGATAAATACTAATCCCTAACTGTTTCATACAACATCCTCCACTTCTTGTTTAAGAGCGATAACCTTATCTTTATCAACCACATCGTAATCCTTCTCTTTATGATAACCATACCCTAAGTATGCATTACCGGTAGTAGGATCCTCTTTCCACACTTTAGCACTGCTGTGTACTTGATAAATACCTGTTTCCTGCATTAAAGCTTTTACATTATCGGCAGAAATACCACTCCCCAATAACAACTCTATTTGATCTCCATACGTTTCTTGAAGTTGTTTTAAAGTCTTACTTGCCATTGGAGCTTTTTCTAAGCCACCACTGGTTAAAACACGATCTACTTTTAATTCAATTAACGTTTCCATACTGGCATTCAAATTACTTGTTAAATCAAACGCGCGATGAAACACTGCTTCTTTATGATACCTATGAATCAAACTTACCATTTTTTTAGTAAGAGCTACATCTATCGTAAAATCTTCCTTTAAAAACCCAAAACATAAGCCATCTGCACCATGTTCCAATAAAATTCTGGCATCTTCAAAGATGACATCTATTTCCGATGGACTATAACAAAATCCAGCACCACGATTTCTAAGCATACAGATAATAGGAATATCCATATTCTTTTTCGCTAAGATTAAACTACCCAAAGAAGGTGTTAGACCACCTAAATGCAGCGCACTATTTAATTCAATGCGATTTGCCCCTGCTTGATAAGCAACAAACGCATCTTCGTAACTTCCGCAACAGATTTCTAATATTTTTTTCATAGTTCAATCGCTGCCATTCTTGTTGTTAAGTAGTCATTTAACCATTGTTGGCTTGCAACTTCAAGTTCCATCTTACCATTTTGTTTCTTTACCAAATATACCGTTGGAGCCTGTGTTTTGCTTGCATAGACAAACGAGAAATTATCAATATTCGTCGCAACTCCAAAGTTACCATTTTTATCTAATGCCACAATGGATAAATCCCCTACTTTCCCTTGTTTTCTAAGTAAACGATCATGTAACGCTTGTAAAGCTTGACTACAAGCCTCTTGAACAGGAATGCCTTGTTTTAATAACTCCACTACTTGAAAACTGATACACCCCTTCATTAAATCTTCACCAAGCCCTGTTGCACTACAACAACCATAATCACTATCTGCATAATAGCCACTACCTAAAATTGGGCTATCTCCTACACGTCCGGCTTTCTTCATAAATAAACCTGAAGTAGAAGTTCCTGCACATAAAGAACCTTTTTCATCTAAAGCACAAATCCCTACCGTATCATGTCCAATATATGGTTTTAACTCTACTTGTCTTTCTTCTTTCATACGCTTAAGATAATGCAATTTTGCTCGCGGAGATAACATATCCTTTTGTTGAAACCCATGATTTCTGGCAAAACGACTTGCTCCAGCGGAAGCCAAAAGACAACTTGTATATTCTTTGGATAAGGCATAAGCGACTTCAATTGGATTTTTAATATCTCTTACTGCCATAATGGCTCCAAATGCCAACGTATCTCCATTCATATATCCGGCATCCAACTCCACATCCATATCTTCATTTGGTAACCCACCATAGCCTACCGACTTAAAATACTCAAAATCTTCAATTTGTTTAATTGCCTTAACGATGGCACTTCCTGCATCTTTCTTACACTCATCACTCTTTACAACTTGATCAATCGCTTCTAAAGCCATACGCCAAGTCCCAATCATTGCCCACATACCTTACTCCTCCATCTCTTTATACTCGCCAATTGGATGGCGATAAAAACCACCATAGAAATCTTCCGTTTTTAATACATTTATAATTGCCTTTGGATCTTCCTTACGAATAATACGCACAATATCCGATATTTCATAACTCGATACTACCGTGTGACATAAATACAACTTCTTACCGGAATATCCGCCATAGCTTTCACTTACCGTAATGCCATGACGATAACAACGTGTATAATGTGCAATCACCTTATCCGGATGATAGGTTGTAATCTGCAACGTCATTTGGTCATAGCGATGATGGAAACGCTCAATGGTCTTTGTTGATGCGAATTGAAACACAATGGAATAACCGGCATATTCAAATCCAAATAAAAACCCAAATACAACTAACATTGCCACATTAAACAAAAACACATAACTCCAAATACTCTTACCTGTCTTATTTGCTACATACATTGCCACAAAATCTGTTCCACCGGTTGAACCATCCGCCTTTAAAGCCAATACCGTACACATTCCATACACGACACCACCAATTAAGCAATTCAAAATGATATCTGTAAAAACCGGTTGAAAATCCAATACTCTCAATAAGAAGGACGTTAATGTTAACTGCAAAATGGAGCGAGCAATAAATCGCCAATTCGCACTCTTTAAACACAACATAATGGCAGGTATATTAAATAAAATAATCCCTAAAGATACACTAAAATCAATGTTTAAAAGTTGTAATGCCTGATTACTTAAAATTGCTAACCCGGTAAATCCACTACTTAATAAACGACTTGGTAATACAAATGTTTGTATTGCAAAAACTTGTACTAAACTTGAAAGTACAATTAAGATTATTGAAACAATCTCTTTCCATATATATTTCTTATTCATAATTTAATTATAACGTAGAGACCCCTAACTTTATGCACTTCTTTTTCCTAAACCTAGGAAAAACTATCTATACCACAATCCTTGTTTTTAGATATAATAAAATCATGAAAAGAAAAGATAAACTACTCATGTTATTGGAAAATCAAAGCGATTGGATTACAGGCAAACAACTTGCCCAAATGTTAAATGTTACCGATCGTACGATTCGCTATGACATTGAAGCCATTAACCGACAACATAAAGTCATTGAATCTGATTTAAGGAAAGGTTATCGTCTTTTAGACAATAAAAATCACTTACTTAAAAACCAACAAGACATCAATATTCCCATCACACCAAAAGAACGATGCGATTATATCTTACAAAAGCTTTTAATTAAGAAACAAAAGATTAGCATTCACCAACTTCTAGATGAAATCTACATCAGTGAATACTCCTTAGATAATGATTTAAAACGTTTAAAAGAAATGCTGAGTAACTATCCAAATCTAAAGATCAGCAAACATGATAATTATTTAGTACTACAAGGAGATGAAAAAAGTAAACGTCTTTTATATAAAAACTTACTCACTCAAGAAGCCTCTAACAATTTCTTCAACATGAATGAAATCGCAAGTTTATATAAGAAATTCGATCTTTTAAAAGCCAAACAAATCATGGAAGGCTTATTCCATCAGTATGAATATGACATCGATGAAATTCACTTTCCAACCTTAATGATTCATATTGGGGTTGCGATTGAACGTATGTTAGACTTTAACTATTTACCAAGTAACATTGAAAATGAAGACATTAAAAAAACCGTTGAATATCAAATATCAACGGACTTCTTTCAACAGATTTCCAATGTCTTTCAACTTCCTATTGTAGAATCAGAAATTATGTTGCTTTCCTGCTTACTAATGAGTAAGAAAAGCTATAACTATAATTGTAAATGGTTATTTTTAAATAACAATCATCAATATGAAATGATTATCCATGAACTCATTGACTACATATACAGTCAATACGGCATTAACTTTTCATCAAACAAAAGTCTTGTAGTTGGCTTAAGTTTACATCTACAAGCTCTTGTTCAACGTAACAAAGATAAAATTCATTCCCCTAATTTCTATCTCAATGAAATTAAGAAACGATTTCCTTTAATCTTTGAACTTGCCGTATCTGCCTCTGCTTTTTTATCAAAACTGTTAAACATTACTATCCAAGAAGCTGAAATTGGCTTTATTGCCTTACACTTAGGCTTAGCTTATGAACAAATGTTTCCTAAAAAATACAAAGCGGTTTTAATCTTTCCAAAAACACAGGCAATTAGTAAGATTCCAATTGCCAAAATTACTAATATCTTTGAAGATAGTCTTGAAATTATTCAACAATTTACCTACTTTGAAGAAGATAAAATTCATGAACTAAAACCCGATTTGATCATTACGACGACTCCCTTAAAACATCGTCTTGATATTTTAACGATTCAAATCTCTTTCTTTATGACCCATGAAGATGAAGCAAAGATACGCTCATCCATATCGCTTTTAACCCAAAAGAAACTAAAGAAAGAATATGAAATTTATTTAGATCGCATCATTACGAAGGAACACTTCTACACCAACAAAGAATTTGAAACCGTAGAAGCTACCTTAAAATTTTTAGCCGATGATTTATACCAAAGCAAGAATGTCGAGGAAGCCTTCTATGAAAGTCTGATGAAACGAGAAAGCTTCTCCCCAACTTCTTTTGCCTATGGCTTTGCGATTCCTCATGCCCTAGATTCCAGTCTTGTCTATCAATCTAATATTTCTATTATGATTTTAAACAAACCCTTAAAATGGGGAGATTATGAAGTAAGCATTATCTTCTTACTGGCTGTTGATCGTTATGACAATCACATATTAACTCTCTTCTTTGAATGGATTACGAGCCTTTACACCGATATACCTTCCCTTACTAAAGTCCTTCACTGTAAAAGCTACGAAGAATTCATGAAGTTGATAAAATAAAAAGTGCTAGGCACTTTTTATTTTCTACGAAACGTTTTTGGAGCCAGATAATAAATTGCTACCCCACCAAAAACGACAACCACTATCATTACTATCAACGAAAGATAAAACAACATATCTACACTTGTAATGTATTTATTACCAAAAATAAAGATCATATACACTGCAAAATTAACAATATAATAAATGGGATTTTTAATCTTTTCATCTTGAGTAAACGGAACTAATAAATAATAAATTAAGAGTAAATAGAAGGCAAAAAAGACCATTAGAAATAGACTGGATGCCATTAGTTTTAACATATCATCCAAAGGAATTTTTGACAACTTTGATGCAATGGCAACAAAGAACAGAAAAGCAGAGGTTGGCATTAAGAAAATCTTTAACATTGACCATAAACGCAAATACAACATCTCTAAGATTGCTTTGGATTGTTTATAAAATCCATACTCCAGTAAACTATTATCGCAGTTATAATACATCGAAATAATAATCGAAGAATCGTTACAACCGATATACATCACAATGGGTGTAGTAGACAAGATGGCATACAGATGATCTTTTTCAGCAAAATGAAACCAATTCAATCGCATTGCCAAGACATAGAATGCAGTAATAGCAAGATAAACACCTGTTTTTATCAAGGAAGGTTTTACCAATAAGCGAAAATTACGTTTAAAAAACAGATCATTGAGTAAGGCATAGCCCTTCTTATTACTCTTTTTAATATGAACATCACTATCTTTTAAGGCTACTTGATTTGTATAACGATACTTCGTTACAGCCTCATACTTACTCAACGTAGAATCCTCTAAGATACCATCGTAATGCGGATACGTTTGAATGATACCAATTGCCATTGGCAAAGCAACCAAAGACATACCATTTAACACCAATAAAACAAACGTTTGATTTTGTCCCCACAAACGATAACTATACACAAGTCCAAAAAAAATCACTAAGAAAATGATAAACAGGATAAAGCCACCCAAAGATTTCTTCACATGATGTAACTTTAAATTCAATGCAGAACATACAATGTTGGTTGTTAAAAACAACAAGGAAATTAAAAATGCTTGGACATAGGTAATCATCGAAGTAAAATGTGCTACTATGCTTAATATAATCCATTCATTGATAAATGTATTGAAAGGTGTTACAAATTCTTTGATATAGACTAAATCCATAAGCGGTAAATGATAATACGTTTTTAACTGCTTAATGGATACAATGTTATTCATGGTATTCGACACAAAGATAAACATCGCTAGATTTAATAAAATTAAGATTTCCAAAACACTTAAGTCATTTACAATAGGTAGTAAACCTAACAAAGACTTAATTCCTACACTTATTCCACCTAAAACTACAACATAGCTAAGAGCATCCTTAAAAAAATGAAAGAGAAAGGCTCCAACAAAGGCTATGCGATTAACAACACTTTTGAATCCATAAAAACCATACGTATGTCCATGCATCTTCTTGATAATAGGGAAGTTATAGAAAAAAGCCACTATCGCATTGATCAATTGACATACTTGAATATAACTTAAGCGAATATATAAATTAATGATGTTCATCTTCTTTATCCTTTAATAATTCAATAATATTATGTTCAAAATCTTGCGTATGCATAACTTCTTGATCAATTGCCTGTAAATACCCATCATTTAAAATCACTAACTCTTCACATAAATCTTTCGCAAGCTGTAAGATATGCGTTGAAAAGATAATAATGTGGTCTTTTTGGATTTGTTTGATAATTCGTTTCATTTGCAATTGAATCACTACATCAAGAGAAGTTAATGGTTCATCCATTAAAATAATCTTAGGTTTTAAAATTAAAAACATAATCATCTGTAACTTATTCTTCATTCCCGTAGAGTAACTTTGAATCAAGCGATGACGATCTTGTGGATGAAATTCAATCTGATTAAAATACGCATCAATATCAACATTCGTTACATGATGCACTTCTACAAAAAACTTAATAAACTCGTAACCTGTTAAAAAACGAGGCAAAATAGGTTCTGCAACCATTAAAAAGATGTCTTCATTTTTAATATCATGCATGGAACCATCTTCTTCGATAAGTTTCACAGTACCGGCATCTTTACTAAAGTTAGATGCAATAAGATTAAACAACGTTGTCTTTCCGGAACCATTACGTCCTAATAACGCATAAATACTACCTTGTTGAAATGTAAAATCAATATCCTTTAATACTTCCTTACTTCCAAAACGCTTCTTTAAATGACTTACAACTAATTTCATACAATCTCCTTACATGCCATATTTAAAAGCTGAGCCACAAAGGCATTGGCAGGTTTTTCTACAATCTCTTTCACTGTGGCGTATTGCTGTATCTTACCTTGATCCATAACTAAAATATGAGTCGCTAACTTCAATGCTTCATGAATGTCATGCGTAATAAATACAATGGTATTCTTTAACTCTTGATGCATCTTCTTTAAATCTCTTTGTAATTGATATTTGACAATCGCATCCAATGCCCCAAACGGTTCATCCATCAATAAAATCCTTGGTTGATTGCTTAATGCACGAGCAATATTAACCCGTTGATTTTGTCCCCCACTTAATTGACTAGGATAACGATGCAACACATCCTCCGGCAAGTTTAATAAACGCAAACTCTTTAATACAACTTCATCAATTTCTTTTTGATCTTTCTTTAATAGATTTAATACATAAGCAATGTTTTCTTTAATCGTCAGATGAGGAAATAAGACATTCCCCTGTATGGCATAGCCTATACTTCTGCGCAAAGCAATCAAATCTTGCGATAAAACATCTTTCCCTTGGACATACACATTTCCTTTACTTGGAAGCACTAAACCATTAATCATCTTCATAATCGTTGTTTTACCACTTCCACTTGATCCAATAATAACTAAAAAACTACCTTCTTCAATCTCTAAATCAAAATCTTCAATGATGGTTTTCTTTTGATAATCTTTACTGACATGTTCAAACTTAACAATGGCACTCATTTCTTTAACAATCCTTTCTCCTTCAAAAAAGCATAGGCTACTTCCGATGGCTTTTTATTTAACACTTCGACCTCATAATTCATTTGAGCCATCTCTTGATCACTAATACGATTCTCTAAGAGTAAAAGGACGTCCTCCAATTGGGGATATTCTTCTAACGTTGCTTGTCGTATAACACTACCAGCCAAATAAGACGGATAAAACATGAGATCATCTTCTAAGACTACAACATCACTACTTGTAAGCATACCATCCGTTGTAAAGATTGTCATAACATCAATCTGTTTATTTGCCATAGCTTGATACTTCAATCCATTATCTAAATCAACCACCTTTTTAAATTGAAAATGATAAGCATCTTTTAAGGCATTAAATCCATCCTCGCGTTGATAAAAATCATACTCTGCCCCAAAGATTAATTGATTGGAAAACTTCGCTAAATCACTATACGTCTTTAACTGATAACGATCAGCAATCTCTTTATGAACCGCTAAGCCATACGTATTATTAAAACCATATAACCCCTTAAACATCAATCCATACTCCATTAAATACTTTGTATTTAATTCATAGAAGCGCCTTTCATTATAAGGCTCCTCTTCCTTTAATACCACTTGCCATATCGTACCGGTATAATCACTATAAATATCAAAATCACCTTTTACCATAGCAGGATGAATATTACCGGTTCCTCCACCAATACCATGGGTAAGTTTTACCTTTAAATCCGTATGTTCTTCAATGGTAATGGATACCAACTCTGCCAAGATATAACCTTCCGTTGTCGGTTTACCGGCAATTTTAATCACATTACTATGATATTCATAAGGAAAAAGCACTAATACAACAACAATCCAAGCAAAACGAAAACTATATCGAATAAAAGCTAAGCCCTTTTTACGATAGGTTATAAAATATGTTTCTAACAATTGTAAACATCCATCAGTAAGAATCGCCAAAGCAGCCACTAAGATACTACCAATGTAAATCATCATAACATTATTGGTAGTAATTCCTCGATAAATCGCAACTCCTAGCCCACCGGCTCCAACAAAGGAAGCAATCCCTGCAAGGGCAATCGTCATGGTTGTCATATTTCGAAAAGCGGAAAAGATAAAAGGAAATGCCAATGGAATTTTTACATTCTTTAAGATTTGTTTCTCATCACTTCCCATTCCTCTTGCTGCCTCAATTAAGGCGGGATCTACTTCCAATAAGCCGGTATAAGTACTTCTTACCATAGGAAGTAATCCATAAAGAGTTAAAGCAATAATTGCAGTAGTATTTCCAATCCCTGAAATGGAAATCAAAAATCCTAACAGCGCAATTGAAGGTATCGTATACAACAAACTAACCGCACTGATAACACCTTGGGCATATTTCTTATGCTTACTAATCCATAAGCCTAAACCAATTCCTAAGACACTTGCAAAGTAAACAGAAATAAAGGATATTTTAATATGGGTAAAAAACGCATGTATAAAGAAATCAAATTGTTCTATAAATACTTGTATCAATTCTTGTAACATGGTTACCTCCTAAAAAACTTCTTTTACTGTACACTAGATATGAAAAGATGTGCAAGGACTTTACATTTCTTATAACATCACTACTTTATGTACATTATATCATTGTATACCCAAGATAAAAAACTCTTATAATATGGGCATTTCGTTTGCTTAATTATTGGAATTCGCTACAATGATTGTGAGGTGAAAAAATGAAAAAATTATTAGCATTATCGTTATCATTATTCTTAGCTGGTTGCTTCAGCAATAGTAAAGGATATAAACACATTAGTCAAAAAGAAGCATACGAAATTATACAGAAGGAAGATGTTATCATCGTGGATGTACGTACTCCGGAAGAATTTAAAGAAGGATATATTAAAGATGCGATTAACTTACCTTTAGATCAATTATC
The DNA here is from genome assembly GCA_003858585.1 of Erysipelotrichaceae bacterium OH741_COT-311. Classification (GTDB taxonomy): domain Bacteria; phylum Bacillota_I; class Bacilli_A; order Erysipelotrichales; family Erysipelotrichaceae; genus RQZE01. Next base: position 36,602 of record RQZE01000006.1, on the reverse strand, counting down.
AACGTTAGCCTTAAATAAACTTGATAAAAATGATAAGATATTAGTATATTGTCGTAGTGGTAATCGTTCAAGACAAGCTGCAAATATACTAGTAGACTTAGGCTATACGAACGTCTATGATTTTGGAGGTATTACTTCTTGGCAATATGACATTGTAAAATAATAAAGGAGTGATGATATGTTTGATTGGACATACCTTGTATTCATTGTCCCTTGTGCCCTCTTTGCCCTTTGGGCAAGTAACAAAGTAAAAAGCACCTATCAAACCTATAGCAAACAATATGCAAGCAATGGGCTAAAAGCACAAGATGCTGCACGTAGAATGTTAGACCAAAATGGGTTGCAACACGTGCGTATTGATCGCATCAATGGTAATTTAACTGACCACTATGATCCAAGAAGTAAAATCATACGTCTATCTGATAGCGTATATAACTCTTCATCAACAGCCGCTATTGGAGTTGCCTGCCATGAGGTAGGGCATGCCATACAAGATGCTAATGGGTATAAACCGCTACGCTTACGTAATGCGATTATCCCGATGACCAACATTGGTTCCATGTTATCTTGGCCGCTTATCTTAGTTGGTTTATTTTTCCAACAAGATACAACACCAACCATTGCCTATTTTGGTATTGCCTTATTTGGCTTTGCCGTATTGTTTCAATTATTTACATTACCAACAGAATTTGATGCTTCTAAGCGCGCATTGGTTTCATTAAAAGAAGGAAACTACTTAAACTCACAAGAATTAAGCGGAGCGAAAAAAGTTTTGGATGCTGCTGCACTCACTTATGTAGCTGCTCTGGCAACAGCGATTGCTCAAATGTTACGTCTCATTGTGATTGTTGCAAGTAATTCTAGACGCCATGATTAATCTAAAAAGTAATATCGTCTTGATTTTAAGGGGCTATCACTTAGAACAAGTACTTACGTTAATGGATGTCTTAAACGATAGTCGCTATATAAAAAATGTAGAAATAACCCTAAATAGTGAAGGGGCTATTTCCATTATCAAAGAGATTATACAACGTTATCCAACGTTATGTGTTGGAGCAGGTACCGTTATTACCTTTGAACAATTAAAAGAAGTGATTGATGCAAAGGTAAAATTCGTTCTTTCTCCAAGTGGCTATAGTCCGGAAATGATTGATTATGCACTAAAGCATAACGTAACAGTTGTACCGGGTGCCTTAACCCCCACAGAAATCTACAAGCAACATGTTCTAAAAGCTTCTATCATCAAGGTATTTCCAGCCAATGAATATTCTTGTAACTACGCCAAGAAACTTAAAGAACCTGTAGAGGATTTAAAGCTTATGGCAGTAGGAGGAGTTACGGCAGATAATGTAATAAACTATTTAAAAGGTGGTTATCAATACATCGGTACAGCAGGTGGTATCTTTAAAAAAGAGCATATCTTACATCAAGATGTAGAGAAGTTAAAACAAGACTTAGACTACTTTGAAGCTAAACTGGATGAATATTATAAAAATGAAAGACCTATTCAATAGGTCTTTTTTATATATAACAATCTAAACAAATTGTATGAAATAAAATTTATTTTTTATTAATCTTTTTTTTCAGGTTTTGTTGCAGTTTTTAATTTGGATATAACTTTACCTAAAAATTCTTGATATTTATTTTCGTCCATTAGCAGCTCTGTTGCATAATATTTTTCTTCATCCCAGATATTATCTTTTAAATTACCATTTAGCGTCTGCATTCCATCATTCATCATTTTTCCGTTATAATCTCCAGAAAGATATACTTTAAATTGCCCATCTTTTCTTGTAAAATAGAGCCCTTGCCCTTTACCATTTGTTACGGTTATTTCACTATAATCATCTACCAATTCTATATGTTTAATATCACCTGTACGTTCCGCTTTTGATTCTTTACCAAATTGTTCCTTATTTTCAAGATCAAAATGGTCTTTATCACATATGTCATTAAACATCTTTCTGATTACTTCTTGAACTTCGATATTTATAGTGTGATTTTGTTTCGATGAGATTTTAATTTCTTTTGAAGCACTTTTTGTTTTTGTAAATTCATCTAAAAATTCTTCGATAATTTTAGGCTTTGTATTCGAAAATAATTCTAATAAACTATCATAATCTTCTTGATATTTCGAATCAATCTCATCAGTTTCTGTTAATTTTACTTTACCATTGATAATTTCGCTATATAGTTCAATACTTTTCGATTCAATAATTAGAGCTATTAGTCGATAAAAATTTTTTATATTCTCAGTTTTGTCCACTTCATTTAAAAATAATAATTGATTAAAAATTTTTTTGATACTTCTCGGATTATTAAATGAAATTGATTTTAAAAAATTACCAAACGAATCTGTAAAATCTTGAGGTATTTCTATCAATCCCCCATTGTCTTTATTAAAGTTTTCGATAAGTTGAGCGATTTCATATTTATTCTGAGGCATTTTAAAACTTAACTGAAAATACTTTTCAAAAAACTGGATGCTTTTAGTGTGAGAAATATCATCTCTGTATTTGATTTTTACTCCTTTGGCAACTATGTCAAAATCAATTGCCATAACTATTTTTAAATATTTACAATCTAGAAAGACTTTCAAATTTTCTATAAACTCCAATGCTAAAACCGGATCTAATCGATCTAAATTATCGATGAATAAAACAATGTATTTTTCTTCTTCATTTTTTAAGTATTCACTTATAATTTCCTCAAAAGTATTTTTCAGTTGTCCATCAGTTCCTTTAAGTTTATAGTGATTTTTTGCTCTTCCTAAAATCCAAAAAGCTATCATTTTTAATAAACCATACTTTTTATCATCAACAATATCTAATGATTTTTCTATCTGTGTTAAGAAATTGGTAATTTTTTCATTTTCGATTTGTAGTATTTTAAACATATAGACAACGAAATTATAAAAAATTCTTTCTGAATTATCTAATCGAATATCATCCATGATATCATAGTAAATGCTTATTTTTTTCTCAGGATCAATTTTTTTCTCAAGATCAATTTTTTTACACAATTCTTTCATTAAACTTGTTTTTCCAGATCCCCATTCTCCTTGAATACAAATATTAAATGGAGCCTTGCATTCAGTTATTACTTTTACTAAAGCACTTATGTTGCTTTTATCATAAAGTTTATCATTATCTTCTTTTGTATTTCCACTTTCAGCTTGATTATTGTTTTCATCATTTTTAAAAATATATTCGACATCATTTAACCAATTTATTTGTTTATTAGCTTTCATTTTCTTCCCCCATTATTAATGTTTTAATTTTCACATAATGTATTATAACATATATTTATGATTTATTAACCTAATTTTTATTAATTATTACTCATAATGAAATGTAATCACTTGTTTTAAAGCATCTACTTTAGCATGTACACCAAAAGGAATAATACATCTCGGTGTCGCATGTCCAATATTGATATTGTATAAAATAGGTAACTTTGGATTATGAATGACTTCCTTTAACACTTCTTTGTACTCTTCATAATGAAGTTCATCCATTGGTTTACCAACTAAAACTCCTGAAATCACATCAAAAATACCGGTCTGTTTTAATGCCTCTAACATGGTTTTAAAGTGTTCTACGGATGGCTTCTCTTCACTGGTTTCTAGCAATAAAATCTTACCTTGCCATTCTTGCTTACTTGGAAATAAACCATATTTCTTTTGTAAACTCACACTATCTACATGTCGATTTGTTACCAATAAATCATAAATTGATTCTAAACATCCACCCAAGATTTTTCCTTCAAATGTGCTTGCTCCTTGTAACAGTTCAAATGGCTGATTGTTATGACAAACACGCTTTGTATTCAATGCTTTTTCACTAAAATCACTACGCTCTTCATACCACACATCACTTGGATAAACTGCTTGAATCTTGCCTGTTTCCAATAACTCTTTGAAATATTGTTTACTATATGGAAGCATGTCTTGATCCAACTCACAAACATCAGCGATAAACGATTGTCCGTAAAAGGTATAAATCCCTAATTTATGTAACATGAAATGATTAATGGTTGTATCTGAAAAACCTAAGAATACCTTTTGCGATACTACGTTCTTTAATGCATCTTCCTCAAATACATAAGGAAGTAAACGATAGGTATCATTTCCCCCAATCGCACATAAAATTATATCCACTTCTTCATCCTTAAATGCTTCAATAAGATCTTCCGCTCTTTTTTCCGGATGTTGATCTAGGTATGCAATGCCACGCAAGGCATGTTTCATAATCTTGACGTTTACTCCAAATTCTTCTAATCGTTTCATCCCTAAATCATATTCATGTTTTACAAAGTCTTCTCCAAGCATTCCACTTGATAAACTTACAATTCCTACTGTTTTAATCATATCTTTACCCTTTTACCTTTTATATTCTTTTCATTACTATATCATACACTATTTATTGGATATTTAAATTTAGTTTTCATTCTTGTTTCTGTAGACATAAATTAAAAATGGGTTTATTATATAATCAATTATTTCACTAAAGGAGAAGTTATGGCTGTCTTGAACTTTCATTTAAAAACAAATGATAATGAATTTTTTTCGTACGAAAGTACAATAAATAAAAATTCGATCTCTAACTTACCACATCTTATTGATATTTATTTGTTATCAAAAATTGCTCAAAACGAAAAATCAAATGTAAATTATGAGATAGAACTTGCTCAAAATGAAGATTCTTTCTATAATAATACAATAAAAATGTCTATTTCTGATTTTTACTTTTTCATTGATACACTATATCTGTCTATAAACTCAATTCAATACAGTAATTTTGCGAGAAAAATTTATGATGATTATATAAAAGAAAATAATAACGAAAATAACTCTCGAAAATTTTTCATTCTTTTATCAGAAATCTGTCGTCATAACACAATAAATCATAATGAAGATTCTGATGATAATAATGAAAATCGTAATATTGACTTTACAAAGAAGATTTATAACGAAATCTTACAAAAAGATTCAAAATTAATTGATGATATTAATAACTCTAAATATCCTGAATATGTTCACCATGCTTATAATTTATCTAAATATTTTAATGAGTTTGAATTCAGTTTAGAAGAAGATAATAATATATATGTTAAATTACAAATTAAGTATAGAAATGGAGAAGATATAAATGAATGATTTTTTTGAAGATTTTCTTAAAGAACTATTTAGTACAAAATCTCTTTATGACATAGAAGTTAAAAATATCATTAAACATAAATGTGTTGCACTTCTAAAAAAGGATTTTAAAGACCCTGATAATAGGAGTATAATCTACTTTTCTATAAGTGGGACAGAAGATTATCAAGGCAATGTTTATCAAAGAGAGGAAAAGCGCTATATTATTGACTTGATATTAAAAGGTAAAAAAATAATTAACGAAATATATAAGAACGCACATATACTATACTGCCCACTAAATGATAATTCCATTAGATTTCATTCATTAGAAAATATCTCGTCATGTGATATTGAACTAAAATTTTTAAAAAATGATTCAGAATATTTTTATAACATGTATATGCATGAATGTTTTTATAACATGTATATGCATGAATGTTTTTATAACATGTATATGCATGAATGTTTTGATAACATGTATATGCATGAATGTTTTGATAACATGTATATGCATGAATGTTTTGATAACATGTATATGCATGAAGATTTTAAGAGAAGAATTTGTCGATATTTTATTGATGATTTTAGATTTTTTTTTGATCATTATCCTTACTGCTTTTTTTATTATTATAAACACCTAAAATTAAATGACACTAACTTTTTTAATAAACTTCCAATAAAATACGAAATAAATCATTACAATTGTTGTGAAAGAAAAATTTTACAGAATTTTATTTACAACCACAGTAACTTTAATGGTATAATTTACGTCTCTAAATTTCCTTGTGAGAAATGTCAATGTGCAATTAAAAAATTCAAAAAAATCACAATAAAACATTTAGATTTAGATGAAACTAAAATTTATCATAAAATATTGAATGATAATGATAAAAAAAGGATATTAAGTCTTCACCCTTAAAATTCAAAATGATTTAAATAATATAACTTCATATGAAAAAAGGATATTAAATATAATAATTTAGAATAATATCCTTTTTCATGTGTGTTTTGTTATATGTTATTTTTAATTTAAGGTCTTATTTTTTAATCTTCTTTAAACACTTCATCCAAATAACTTCTTAAAAAAGTATTTGCGAAGTAACAATCCTTCTGCCAGTCTTCTTGACCAACATACCAAAACTCACCAACAAAACGACGAACACCTAATTCTTTCAAGACTTCAATACCACCCTTGAAATCCGTTTGTCCCGTTCCAAAAGGAACTTCACGATATTTCCCGGGTAACATTTCTTTTAAATGTCCGGCAATGATATGCCCTTTTCCTAGTCGATAATCATCTAAGACGTTATGCCCATACTTCAATGCCGCATTGGTACAGTTACCAAAATCCGGATATACATGTAAGTATGGACTATCGACTAACTTAACATATTCCATTGACTTACCTACCGTATCCATAAAAGGTGTTTCCATCGTTTCAAAGCCTAAAAGAATTCCTTTATTTGCTGCCATAAGTGTGGCTTTTTTTAGATTTTCAATAAAATTTACCTTTGTCTTTTCATTGCCTTCTTTATAATAGACATCATAACCAGCCAACTGAATAATAGGAACGCCTAGTTTATAAGCTAAATCAACGGCTTCCTGCATGATTTCAAGTGCTTTTTTTGTTACTTCCGGATCTTCATCTCCTAATGGAAAACGACGATGTCCACTTAAACAAATGGATTTAATATAAAGATCTTTTTCTTCCATGAGATGTCTTAAGGCATCAATTTCATCATCACTCCACTTTAAACGTGCAAGTTTCGCATCGCTTTCATCAATACTCATCTCTAAGTAATCAAATCCAAACTCTTTACAATAACTTAACTTTTCTTCCCAAGTTAACTCATTAGGCATACTTTTTTCATATTGCCCTAATTGATATTGTTTATTTTTGCCCATAGTAAGCTCTCGGACCATGTTTTCTTAAAAAGTGCTTGTCTAATAATTCTTGTTGCATACGTCCAACCTCTTTATTAATCAAGAGTGTATTCATTGCCATAAATGCAACTTCTTCTAATACTACAGAGTTAAATACCGCATTTTTCGCATCCTTCCCCCATGTAAAAGGACCATGACTTGCCACTAATACAGCCGGCATTTGGTTTGGATCAATATTACGCTTTGTAAACTCCTCAACAATGGTTTTTCCTGTTTCAAGTTCATATTCACCTTGAATCGCATCCACACGCATTTTATCGGTACAAGGAATGTTACCATAGAAATAATCTGCATGCGTTGTACCCAATGCCACTAAGTCTTGATTGGCTTGTGCCCATGAAGTTGCATATCTTGAATGCGTATGTACAACTGCCTTAATATCTTTAAAATTCTTATACAGTTCAAGATGAGTCATTAAATCACTTGATGGTTTATAGTGTCCTTCCACGACATTTCCATCCATATCACAAACAACCATATCTTCCACTTTCATGGTTTCATATTCTACACCACTTGGTTTAATCACAATTAAGCCTTTTTCACGATCAATGGCTGATACATTACCCCAAGTAAAGGTTACAAGTTGATATTTTGGTAATAGTAAATTCGCTTGAAATACTTCTTCTTTTAATTGTTCTAACATACAAACCTCCTACTTTGTAATGCGATAAATAGCTGCTTCATCTTTTGTATGATTTGCTGAAATGATGATGTCTTCGTCTTCAAAGTTTACAACTGTTAAGTTTGCAGGACCCACACCCTTTTCAACAATTGTTACCTCATATTGACCATTGTGGTATTGAATAATAAATAATTCTGCTTCTACACGACGTACACCACCAACAAAACTATTTACACCACAGATAGTTGTACCAACTAAGGTATGTGCAAAATCAATTTCTGTTGGATACGTGTAATCCAATTCATACTTACCATTTACTAATTTATAGATTTTCATTTGATTGCCATGGAATGGTTCAATCGTCATCATTTCCAATTGTCCATCGTTATTGACATCACTAAAGGCGATTTCACTGATGTTTCCATCTAAGATTTTTTCAATCGTCCATTTACCATCATACGGAGGCATAACACGCACCACTCCTTGATCCGATGCAAAGTATCCACATACTTTTCCTTCATATACACCTTGAGCATATCCATGATTGCGATAACAATCATCATAAATCTTTTCTAAATGTATTTCTTGCGTTAAATCATCCGGAAGTTTTGCTACATAGATTTGTCCCGGTAAACTCCAATCTTCTTTATGTTGTTTATCTTTGGCGATGGTTGCGCCAATGAAATAATTTACACCATTTACATTGTAAATATCAAAACGATGAATATATGGTAGTGAAAATAAATCTTTTATTTCCCATCCGTTTTCTGTTTTTTTACCCCAAACAATCTTCGCTAGACTTGGAGATACTTTTAAATAAAACTCATTTACTGCCAAAAACTCACCATTTTTACCCGGAATCGGAATAATCGACATACAGCCACCACGATCCTTCCAAACCACTTCTTTTTCACTAAAATCTTTCCCGGAATATGCCATACATAAACTGTTAGGATCTTCACTTGCCAATAAGGCATAAAATTTATTATCAATTGTGATATGACTTGCACTATAGCATCTTCTTATATCATCTAAATGTATTTTTTCAATTTTCATTGTATTCTCCTTTTAATAAACAAGCTGCCAAATTGGCAGCTTAAATGATTATTGATGTAGCTCAACTAAGCCAGAAGCCTTTAGTAACTCTTGAGCTTCTTTATCCGATAAGACATTTTTCATACCACAAATCTTTACACCTTTTTTTGCAGCATCATCAAACATACTTACAAAATTTAATGGACAAAATACGATATCATATTGACTTGCAGCACTTTTTCCTTCTGAAAGCGAACAATGATGAATGGTTTGTACTTTAAGATTTAAATCCTTTGTAGCCTTTTCCACTCGCATTTTCATCATTAACGATGTCCCGGCACCATTGGCACACGCAACTAATATTTTTAACATTATTTCATCCCTTTCTTACTTTCCATTTTTTCTTTATATGCATCATAATCTTCTGTGATTAAGAAATATGTATCCGGATTTGCACGATATTGTAATTGTGGAATTGCGATTAATGTAATAATCACGATTGCTAAACCGGCATAACTCAAGTACTTCATAACTACTGTAAAGATTGGCCATACAACTGCCCAGTCCCACATACCTAAGTATCCACCATAAGATGCTAATCCTACCCAAGAAGCGATGAGTGCTGAACCTAACACTTGGCATAGCCCTGCAATAAATGGCATGATGATGGCAGCTTTAATACCACCTTTATTATTTGCAAATACAGCAATTGTTGCATTATCGAAGAACACAGGAACGAAACCTGCAATAACCAATGTTGGAGATTTTAATAAAATTAATCCAACGATAGCTAAGAATTGACCAAAAGCACCAGCTAAGAATCCTACTGTAACGGCATTTGGAGATCCAAATCCATACGTTGCAGCGCAGTCAATACCTGGAACTGCACCCGGTAAGAATGAGTTCGAAATACCTTGGAATGATTGTGTAAGTTCTGTAACGAATGTACGAACACCTAATTGTAAGATTGCTAAATATACTGCAAAGTTAAAACATGTTGTTGTAATGTAGAAGAAGAAGTTTTTATCTGCTTTCAAGAAACCTTGTTCTACTAAATATGGTTTACCTAAAACAGCTAAGATAATACCAAAGAATACTAACATTAAGATGGAAGTTGCAACCATGTTTTCATTAAAGATTGACAACCAACCAGGAAGTTGAATATCTTCTAAACGCTTAGAGTTCTTACCTTTAAAGCGTTCTGATAATTTTGAGAAGAAATATAAACCGAACATTTGTTGGTGAGCCACACAGAAGCCTCCACCCTCAGTTAAATCTTGTGTAATTTCAACTGTTAAGTTTGAACCAACTGCCCAATATAGACCTAACACTAGCCCCATAACCACTAATGTTACATTATCACCCAACGCTGGGAAACAGAATAAAATTAGCCAAAATGCTGTTGCTGATTGTTGCATTTGCACATGCCCGGTTGTAAATACGGCACGAAGTTTTGTGAACTTTTTAAAACGTACTAATAATAAGTTAAAAATAAATGCCACAAGAAGTAACAACATTACTTGTGAGAAGGTACGACCAAATACTTCTTCCATCCCTGTTTGAACCGCATTTTGTCCAAAGTATGGGTCAATCACCATTGCATCTAAATTAAAACGATCTTTTAATCCAACTAAAATTGGTCTAAAGTTACTAACTAATCCTCCAGAACCAACACCTAAAATAAGATAACCAACCGTTGCTTTAATAAAACCTGCAAATGCTTCATAGACCGGTTTACGTAATAATAAGTATCCTACTAAAACCATAAACCCAATGAAATAAGCCGGTTGGGTTAGAATGTTACTGGCAAAAAATTTCCATATTTCAAATAAAAAATTCATATTATTCCCCTTTATGCTTACGCATACTTTCTAGCTACGGCTAATAACTCTTCATCGTTATTCACCTTAAGCAATTCACTCACTAACTCTTCATTCATTAAAAGTTCAGATAGCTGCATCATGTTTGCCAAATGATCTTCATGATTACAAGATACAAGTGTAAAGAACAATCTTGCATCTTTTTCACGATCCTCTTTTTCAAACACTACGGCTTGATTTACCTTCATAAAGCCAATGCCTGTTTTCAATGTCCCTTTCGCATTTTCAGTAGAATGAGGCATTGCGATATTTGGAGCAATTACAATATAAGAACCATATTTTTCAACACAATCAATAATCGCATCGATATATTCACTTGTAATATAACCAGCCTTCATTAATGGTTGTCCACAAGCCACTAATGCATCTTTCCAATCTTCAAATCCTTCATGATAACAAGTCAATTTGTTATCTATCATCGTCTGCAATAGATTACTCATTATAAGATACTCTTAAACGGAACGTTTCTTTCTTCTGTAAAGCAATCTTCGAATCCACGACGATAATGGAACTTCAATAAATCTTTATCTTGTGGCCAAATATATTTACCACCAACATCCCAAATAAACGGATGGAATTTATACTTCAATACATCTTTCTTAAAATTATAAATCATCATGATTTCTTCCGGATCTGCTTTCATGTTTGTCCATACATCATAATGAAGTGGAATTACCACTTTTGCATTACATGCTTCTGCCATACGACAAATATCCACAGAAGTCATCTTATCTTGACAACCAACCGGATTTTCTCCGTAAGAACCAAATACTACGTCAATGTCATACTTCTTACCGATTTCTGCATAACAGATACTATAGTGTGAATCACCAGTGTGATAAATATTACCCGCAGGTGTTTCAAATAAATAGTTAACCGCTTTATCATCCATATTACTTGGACAAATACCACTGATATTTTCATTTACTTCTGTTGTTACAAGACACGTACGATCATAAGAATCCAATACGTGAATTTTCACATCTTTGATTTGAATCACATCTCCCGGTTTTACTACACGGCAGCGTTCTTCAGGAACACCCCATGCAAGCCACTTCTTAACACTTTCCAACGGTCCGATAAACGGCACATCATCCTTACAATTCTTAAGTACAGCTGCTGCAAAGAACAAATCAATATGATCATTATGATAATGTGTCGACAATACAGCATCACACTTTGTAACTGCAAATGGATCATAAACAATCGGTGCACCTCTTAAATTTGGTTGTAGTGCCTTAACCCCCATCATATTTCTCATTTGATGATAAGGTAACATCTCCGCTACTTTTTGCGTTCGTTTTCCATTGCCAAACCACAAATCAATCGCAATATTTGTGTCATTTTCTGTCTTCATCCAAAGTCCAACACAGCCAAGCCACCACATCGCTAAATTCCCAGGTTTTACAACTTCATTGTCAATTTCTTCATTTAGCCAAGTTCCCCATTCCGGAAACGCTCCTAAAATCCAAGATTCACGTGTAACATCATTTACTTTTGGCATACTTCACACTCCTTTACCTAAAGTAATCATATATAATTACTCATTAATTCACAATACAATTATATGATTATTTGACCGTTTATATGAATTATTTACAAAATTATACATGAAATTAAGCGTTTACATGTCTTAAATACATTGACTTTTATGTCTATATAAACATATAATAGGTTGAGGTTAAAACGATATGAAACTAAAACAATTTATTTTTCATCCCAAAACACAACGCATAATCAATTTTATTATTTATACAGTTTTTGTCATTTTTTCAGTAAACTTAATCTTAAAAACACAAGATATAAAAGTAAAAGCACTCTACTTAGCAATCACCCTGATTATGTTAAGTGTTGCTATATTTGCAGAATATTTAAAATATCAATATCACCTTGCTATCAAAGCCTTAAATATGGAATGTGATCCTGAAAAAGCAGTAACAATTTTTAATCATTTACAAAAAAAAGATATCTTTCGTTCCTACAAAAACGATCGTATTTTATTTGGCTTACTTTATTATGTTGCAACCTTTGATAGTGAACGTATTTTAAAGCATCTGGAAACTTACGACAAACAATTTCGCAGCTCCATTGATATGTTGTTCATCCGAAATGTATCAACCTTTCAAGCCCATGTTTATGCTAATAATAAAACACAAGCTAAAAAATGGTATCCTGAAATTGTAAAGTTAAAAGATGCAAAAGTAAAAGGGCATAAGATTGCTCCTATTTATCACTACACAGAATTAGAAGCCTTATTTTACTATATGAGTAACGATTATCAAAAAGCACTAAAAAACTATAAATTAGTAAATACGGCATATATGAACAATAAAGAACTTACACAGTTTTATTTGTACCAATATAAAACGATGTTAAAAATCGATTCAAAACAAGCCGAAGGTATAAAAAAAGAACTCTACGAAGTGTGTAATAAACTTCCGGTAGAGAAGATGTTATAGGTAACAGTATGAAAGTAAATTATGAAATTGTAAAACAACGTCGAGATAACATTATGGTTTTAATTCAAAAACTTGGTAAAATTGATGTAGATACCTTAGCCAATGAATTTCAAACCTCTAAAATCACGATACGTCGTGACTTGCAGTATTGGGAAGATCGTGGTGCCATTACTCGGTTTCATGGCGGTGCTAAATTAGTACAACACATGGTAAACCACAACAATACCAACTTTACCAATGATCGTTATAAACACGCCATCGCAAAATATGCCTCTCAATTTATCGAAGATGGAGATACGATTTTTATTAATACTTCCAGCACAGCATTATTAATTATTCAATATATCAAACATAAACGAGTAACCATTATCACAAACAACGCCAAATCACTGTTAGAAAAACACGACCCGTTGGTATCCATTTTTTTAACAGGTGGAGAGTTACGCTTTCCTAAAGAAGCAATGATCGGAGAGTTTGCTTTAAATAATTTACGTCGTGTTTCTGCCAATAAATGCTTTATTGGATGTAGCGGTATTAGTGTAACTAACGGAATTACCACTGCCATACAAAATGAAGTTCCTATCAACGAGATGATGATTGAACGCTGCAACGGACCTGTTTTTGTATTATGTGACTATACTAAGATTGGTAATGATCACAGTTTTACAACCGGACATATTCGTTCTATAAATCATGTGATTACAGACATTAACGCAAACGATGAACAATGTGAAAAATTGAAAGAACATGGTGTTTTGGTTACCAAATTAAAACCCCTAAATAAAATATAGGTCAATGACTTGCATTGACCTATATTTTTTTAAACAACTATATTAATTATTTCTCGTTTGTAAAACCTTGTTCTTTTAAACTATCTCGAACTTTAGTAGAAGAAACTGCTTTGTATACCGAAGCTACTGCTTCACTCCAAGAGCGTTGATTCTTACCGTTTGTGCGCTTACTCATATATTCTTTAATCGTTTCATCATATGCTTTTACATATAAATCACTATTCTGATTATATACATCCACCGAAACCATTGCCTCATACGGAAGTCTAGGTTTCACCTCTTGTTTACCTTCTTCTACACCTATACACATCCCAAGCACAGGATATACATATTTTGGAAGCTCTAAAAGAGCAATGATTTCGTTTGGTTCATTTCGCACTCCCCCAATAGGAACAATGCCATACCCTAACGATTCTGCCGCATTCATCGCATTAGAAAACGCAATTCCAACATCCACAGAGCCAACCATAATAGATTCAATAGATGTCGAGTGCTCAAATGGATATCCATATTCTTCCATCTTTTTTGCAATTTTATAATAATCCATTAAAAAAATCATAAAAACCGGAGCTTTCGCAATCCATGGCTGTCCACCACATAACTGCGCCAATTGTTCTTTCTTCACTTGATCTTTAACTACTAAAAGGCTCCATTGTTGTCCATTAATCGATGAGGGTGCATGAATTGCACTTTCAATGATAGCCTGTAAATCTTTTTCTTTTACTTGTTCATCCGTATAATTTCGAATACTGCGATGATTTTTTATCATCTGAATGAAATCTGTCATACCATACCTCCACATATTTATTATAGCCAGATAAAATCCTTGAAGCTATTATAATACACCATCAATAAGCTTATCAAAAAGAATAGCAATGTACTCAATTAATTCTTGATATGTCGTTTCAAAGTCACCGCTATACCAAGGATCTGCCACATTTTTATTCAATCCTTTTGTATATGTAGCTATCTTGTACACTTTTTGATCGGTATCTTCAAAGATTCCGGAAAGATTACGAATGTTGTTGTCATCCATGACAAAAAAGTAATCCCAATCTGTATATTCATGACGTTTTACTTGTCTAGCACGTTTTCCCTTTAAAAGCGCACTTGCATCATAGCCGTGTCGATTCAATACCTTCATCGTTCTAGCATCCGGCTCATTACCTAGTTCTTCACAACTTGTCGCACAAGATGCCACTGCTATCTTATCTTGAAGTCCTCTTTTTATAATCATATCTTTCGCAATCGCTTCTGCCATGGTTGAACGACAAATATTGCCGTGGCACACAAACATAATTTTAATCATATTAACTCCTATTATTTATGAAACTTATTTCACCAAAAGTTTAAAACTATATCTTGTTTTACTTTTGGTTTTCTTGCTTCTCTATACCAATGAAATACTTCCGCTACTGTATACGCAAAGATTGATCTTGATTTCACTTTTGGATTTTCATTTTTATTTTTATTTTCAATGTATTGATTACGAACTTCATGCCAATAGTTATTCTTTTTTAGCCATTCTATTTTATATTGTAGGTCATAAAAACTATTTGATCGCTCTTGCCAGATATAAGAATTACTTTTTTTATTGAGTTTTATATAGCATTGATTCCAATTTCCATCTTCATCTTCAAATTCATCTACCACTGCAAAATCACAACTATGCTTAATACAAGACTTTGCTTTGTCTTTTACCTTAATAGTGAGTACACTTGTACTATCTTCAACTGTAGCATATCCATACTTCTTAACAAATTTATCAATGGATTTTCGAATTTCCATACGTATATATTTTGGTTTGTAATCATAAACATTATCCACATAAATATTTACATCAAAATCATATCCAACATTTGTTTTTTTGTCTCGTGTAATCATATTACGTGCCACACTTCCCACAAACTTAAAACGTATTGTAAATTTTTTGCTTAAATCTCTTTTTACATCTTGTAGAAGCTTTATGATTTTTTTCTCTGGTATATACTCTACTTTTTTTACATATTCAAAATGATACATAATTAAATCCTTTCTTTGCCCATACCGCCCATTCAACTTTAAAGTTAAATCATAATATGATATAGAATTTTAACTGAATAGTCAATATATCATTTATACTATTCTTAAATTCTTAAATTTTAATCGTTCATTTTCTTCCAACATTTTTCTTTTAAGAATACACTCATTCCTTGTATATCGGCATTTTCATAATACTCAACCAGTTTCTTCTTAAACTCTGTAACATGATTTTCAGGAATAACAAGGATTCCCAATCCATGAGAAATCATAAAATGATTCACAAAGATGATGGATGCTCGTTTATTCCCATCAAGAAAGATTTGCGTTCGCATACAATACATACAAAGTTCAATGGCTTTATCAATAAGTTCTTTGTTTGACTTTACAATTGCATTCATCGTTTCTATAACAATGGGTTCTATAGGTAATGGTGGAATATAGCTGGTACCACCAATACTTACAGGAACCCCTCGAATCCTTCCGCCATCATGAAAGAATCCTTCATTGACCAATTTAGCTATATGTGACAATAAATAGAAGTTACTATCCGCTTGTATGACATCTTTATCAAGGATAAACTCCCATGCATGTTTTAAATTAAGAATCTTTTGTACATCACTAGCTGACATTCCATTTACAGTACCATTTTCTATGATTTCTTCTGTTTGTGGAAACGTTGTAGCAACTCCCTCTAAAATTGCTTGATCATAGATATTTGCTTTCATATTCGCTCTTGCAAAATCTAGATTCATCAACACATCTAATGAAAGTTCTTCTGATACATAACCATTTTTAGTAAGCTCTTTATCAACACGACGAATCTGCTTTTTTAATTCTCGCGCTTCTTTAAAATTGCGAAGTAAAAATTGATACAATTCATCCGAATATACATCGACATAAGTGGATGTCAATTTCCCTTTAACTCTTTTCCTAATATATAGATATTTTCCACTCGTATTTTCTTTAACTTCAGGAGATCCATCATAAGGAATCAAGCTTAAACGAGCTTGATAATCTGCCTTTTCCTGAAGTAATTTCTGTATAATATTAAATGTATTGTTCATCTTCTTAAACCTCTTATAGGGAACTTTCCTATCAAAATAATAACAAAAAGTTCCCTATGAAACAATCTTTTAGGGAACTTTTAAAGATATTTATATACAAAATGTTCCCTAAAACATACGATTTAACACTTCTTTACAAAAAAGACAATGATTTCTCACTGTCTTTTAAAAATTATTCTTTATTCCAACAAGGCATTTGTTCGCCATGGTAATAACCAAAGAAGTCATCTTTTACCTTACTTAAGTTAGCGAACTCTTCATCTGTCAATGCATAAATATAATCTGTAGTACCATCATATAATTTTACAAATTTACTAGAATAAACATAAATTGTTTTATTTAAACCAGGACTTGTAATCTTAAATCCAAATACAACATCTTTCGCATTTAACGTTGCTTTTTCTTCTGTTTTTCCATCTAAACCAGCTAATAATTCACTATACGCTTTTCCCAGATCTTGTATCGCTGTTGTATACGCTTCTTTATCCTTAGCTAATACATCCGCTGCACATGCTTCTTTTGATGCAAAACCATCAATAAATGAAACATCTTGCAAGCTGATTACTTCCA
Organism: Erysipelotrichaceae bacterium OH741_COT-311; assembly: GCA_003858585.1. Taxonomy (GTDB): domain Bacteria; phylum Bacillota_I; class Bacilli_A; order Erysipelotrichales; family Erysipelotrichaceae; genus RQZE01. Next base: position 19,075 of record RQZE01000006.1, on the reverse strand, counting down.
ATTCATCCGGACTTTGTTCTGTCAAAGACATAAAGAATGCCTTGTCTTTTGTTTCTACCAACTCTTTCGCTAATACACTCGGTTTAAACTTTGCTGTTTTTGTAGTGCTACAACCTGTTATCAACAACATTGCTGCTGCACATAAAAGTAATAATTTCTTCATTTTTCCTCCCGTACTCTTTACGAGTTACTCACTTATTTTATTATATTTTTTTTGAAATGAAAATCATTATTATTTACAAATCACTTCAATATCCGCAAACATATCTGCCACATGCTTAATCATTTGAAACATACTACAATGTAAACAAGCTAAATGAAACGCTTCTTTCACTATATTGGGATCATCTTTGCTACAACATTTACATACAATCGTAACTTCTTCCAATGTCGTTGGTACACTACTACGTTTTACACCATCAACTGTAATATTGGCATCATACACCTTTACATTCAAAGCTTCCAGTTCATCTAAAAAGGTGGCATATAAACAGCTCCCTAACGCTGCAAAGGTAAAATCATAAGGCAGAAAGTAATCTTTTCCAATTGCAATGGTTTGATTGTTTTTACTAAAGCTTCCTTCAAAACCTTCTTTAAATTCTAAAGTAACCATTTAGACCTCATTGTATGTAAAATGAATGTTTTGTTTTAAAATACCATGAATCTTATTTAAATCATTAATGACTTGATTCTTAGCCGGAACATGATACCCTACCGTATATAAACCTAGGCTTGTTCCTTGTTTTAACAATGCTTCTTCATCACTTACCAAAATAAATTCATCATGACTAATCTTATGTTCTTTGATATATTCTTTTAAGTCTTTATCTAAGATGCCTACTTGATATTCTTTCTTTAAGTTATCATAAACCACTTGATCCATGTGGGTTACCTTAAATAAAATATAAGGTTTACGTTTTTTAATAAATCGATCAAAGAGCCCACTATAACCCAAGATAGCTACAATGATAAATGCTAAAGATGTCATCTGTGCCATTTTTAATGGACCGATATATAAACTATCGGTACGGAAACTTTCTACATAGATACGAATAATACCATAGGCAAGTAAGTAACTATACGCCAAATGCCCTCGTTTTACCTTAAAGAAACGACGATACACAAACTTAATCAACAACCAACCAATCAAACAACCCATAGACTCCATAAAGAACGTTGGTAAATGATAATTCCCTTGAATGTACATTCCTTGTTTTATAAAACTTGGGAAATATTGATAAAAACTTTCCGGAACAATTGGACCAAACGCTTCTTGATTAATAAAGTTCGCCCATCGTCCAATAAATGAAGCAATTAAAATATTAGGTGCAATCGCATCTGCCATACGTAAAAAACTAATATTACGTTTCTTTAAAAACCAATAGGCAAATAGTGCTCCAAAGACTAAACCACCTTGAATAGCCAATCCCCCTTCATACACCTTTAATAAGTTAATCGGATTGAAAAAATAATATTTAAAATCATAAAACACACAAAACCACAGACGTGCTCCCACTAAACCAACACCAAAGGTATAGACGAAAAAGTCCTCCATGATGTTTTTTTCATATCCAAATTTTTTAAATTCTTGTAGGGATAAATAATACGTCATAATGGCAGCGAATAAAATAATAATTGCATACCACTTAATCTCAAGTGTACCAAAGGAAACCACTGTTTTCATATCTGGAAATAAATTCATAGTCTTATTCTACCCATTTCTTTGTCTTTCTTTTTCAATATTTTCTAACACACGTTTTTCAAACTCTTTGGCACTATTAAACCCAATTTGTTTTAAACGGAAATTTGTAACTGCCGATTCAACAAGCACTCCCATTGATCGTCCTTCTTTAACCGGAAGATCCAACTTGGGAACATGAACACCTAAAATATCCATATAACGTTCATCTTCGATACCTAAACGATCAAATTCAATTTTAGAATCAAACTTTTGTAAATAAATTACCAAATCAATTTTGGTCTTATCCAAAATCGCACTGGCACCAAACATCTTACCCACATCAATGACCCCTATTCCTCGAATTTCAAGCATTCCCTGCAACAATTCATGTGGTTGACCAACTAGGGAATTATGAATACGGAAAACATCGACACGATCATCTGCCACTAAAACATGACCTTTTTTGATTAACTCTAGGGCAATCTCCGATTTCCCCATACCGGATTCTCCACTTAACAATACCCCAATCCCATACACATTTACCAATACACCATGCAATGAGTCTGTATCCGCTAATTTTTCATCCAGAAAACTAATCAAATCGACCATGCAACGGAACGTTGGAAGTTCTGTTTGTAAAATAGGAAAATTACGGTGTTGAGCAATCTCCATCAACAATGGATGACATTGACGATTACGAGTAATGATAATACATGGCGTATAAGCATCCGTTAAAAACTCAAAACGCTCACGTAATACATGTTCTTCTAACGTTTCAATATAAGCTTGTTCTTTATCACCGATAATAACAATACGCTTTGGCTCTGTATGTTTATAAAACCCTGCCAACTCCAGCCCCGGACGATTGACATCCGGAACAATCACCCAACGATCTAATGCCTCTTCATTTCCACAAATGACATTGAAATTAAAATAATCTTTAATTTCACGAATTCTTACTTTTCCTTCAAAATTTTCCATCTTATAACACCTTCTTTAAATACGCTCCTGTAAAGCTTTCTTTGATTTTACTTACTTCCTCAGGCGTTCCTTTCGCTACAATTTGACCTCCACCATCGCCACCTAATGGACCAAGGTCAATAATATAATCCGCATTTTTAATAATATCTAAATTATGTTCAATAATAATAACCGTATCCCCATTGGCTTCAATGCGTTTTAATACCTTTAATAACTTGGCTACATCATGAGTATGTAACCCTGTCGTTGGTTCATCCAAAACAAACATCGTTTTACCAGTTGCCTTTTTTTGTAGTTCACTAGCCAGTTTTACACGTTGAGCTTCTCCTCCACTTAAAGTGGTTGCGCTTTGTCCAAGTTTTAAATAGCCTAAACCTACATCGTTTAATGTTTCTAGTTTATTTTTAATTTTTGCAATATTACCAAAGAACACCAACGCATCTTCAATGGTCATCTCTAAAATATCATAAATACTTTTCTCTTTATATTTAACTTCAAGTGTCTCTTCATTATAACGAGCCCCATGGCATTGACTACAAGGAACATAGACATCCGGTAAAAAATGCATAGAAATACGCTTTAATCCATCTCCTTGACAAGCTTCACAACGTCCACCTTTCACATTAAAAGAGAAACGGCCTTTATCATACCCCTTTAATTTCGCCAATGGAGTTAATGCGAATAAGTCACGAATATCATCAAAAACTCCTGTATACGTCGCCGGATTGGAACGTGGTGTACGTCCGATCGGATCTTGATCAATTTCAATCACTTTATCAATATGTTCTAACCCTTTGATTGTTTTATATTTACCGGGTTTACTACGCACATGACCTAAATACTGTTTCGCAGCCTTACAAATAATTTCATTCACTAACGTCGATTTCCCACTACCGCTTACACCGGTTACTACACACATTGTACCAAGTGGAATTTTAACATCTACATCCTTTAAATTATTTTCGCTTGCTTTTTTAACTTCAATGAATTTACCATTCCCTTTACTACGCTTCTTAGGATACTCAATCTTCAATGTTCCTTTTAGATATTGCCCCGTAATCGAATTTGGATTTTCCATGACTTCTTGCGGAGTACCCACCGCCATAACTTGACCCCCTGCAAGACCTGCCGCAGGACCAATATCAACAATGTAATCCGATTCCATCATCGTTTCTTCATCATGTTCCACGACAATCAAGGAATTTCCTAAATCACGCATATTCTTTAACGTTTGAATTAACTTCGCATTGTCTTTTTGATGCAATCCTATAGAAGGTTCATCTAAGACATATAAAACACCGGTTAACTTAGAACCGATTTGAGTAGCTAGACGAATACGCTGAGCCTCTCCACCACTTAAAGTACCGGCAAAGCGATCTAAAGTAATATAACCTAAACCAACATCATTTAAGAATGTTAAACGATTGGTAATTTCCGCAATCACTAACCTTGCAATTTCCATTTGTGTTTCATTTAATTTTACTTCCTGAATCCATGTTAAGGCTTTTTCAATGGATAAATGTGTAAAATCATGAATACTGAAGTCATTGACTTTTACAGATAAAGCCACTTCATTTAAACGTTTCCCCAAACACGTCTTACATGTTGTTTCCATAATAAAAGTTTGATACCACTCTTTTGAAAAATTAGAATTGGTTTCAAAGAAACGACGTTCAATTAAGGTCTTTACTCCTTCAATATATTCCTTACGAATATACTTATTTCCACTATTAGAATGAATTTCATACTTAATTTCTTCATCCGAACCCACTAAAATAATATCTAACTCTTTTTTTGTAAAATCTTTTAACGGTTTATCCAAATCAATCTCGTAATGACGACATAAAATTTCAAACTTCTGCCACTCTAAATTCGTCGTATTTACAATATTTTTATAATAGCGAATACCACCTTCATGGATACTTAAACGATCATCCGGAATCAAAAGCTCTACATCCACTTCTTGCGTAATACCTAAACCTTTACATTGATGACAAGCACCAAGAGGACTATTAAAAGAAAACAAGCGAGGCTCTAAATTAGGCACACTAAAACCACAATGTGGACAACTATAATTACTTGAAAATAAGGTTTCTTCATCTCCACACTTTACAATCGCAAGACCATTTGCTAGTTTTAAACATGTTTCAAGGGAGTCATGTAGACGACTACGAATATCTTCTTTTTTTATAATACGATCTACGACGACACTAATCGTATGATTTTTATTCTTTTCTAAACTTGGTGCCTCTTCAATCAATACTAACTCTTGATCAATATAACAACGCACATATCCATCTTTAAATAATTTATCCAATAAATCTTTATGTGTTCCTTTACTACGACGAACAACCGGTGCTAGAATTTCAAGCTTGGAACCTTCTTCCAACAACATAATACGCTCAATCATTTGTGATATGGTTTGCGATTCAATCGGTTCATGATGAATCGGACAAAAGGGCGTGCCTATACGCGCCCAAAACAAACGTAAATAATCATAGATTTCTGTTACTGTCCCTACGGTCGAACGCGGATTATTACTCGTTGTTTTTTGATCAATGGAAATTGCCGGAGATAACCCTTCAATCAAATCGACATCCGGTTTTTCCACTCCACCTAAAAACTGACGAGCATACGCAGACAAAGATTCTACATAACGTCGTTGTCCTTCCGCATAAATCGTATCAAAGGCAAGTGACGTCTTTCCCGAACCCGATAAGCCCGTCATAATTACTAATTTATTACGAGGAATCTCTAAGTCAATATTCTTTAAGTTATTTACTCGAGCTCCTTTAATTACTATTTTATCTTGCTTCATACTTTACCTCTAAATCACCTCAATTATAGCACACTCACACAAAAGCCATGATACCTAAGCCCTATTAAACTTCATTTTTACATTCTTAATACAAATTGGCACAAAGACCATACAAATTACAGCCTCCGTAATCGGATACGCCATCCAAACTCCTGTTAAGCCAAAAAAATGTGATAATAGATAAGCCAGCGGAAGCAATAAAATCACTTGTCTTAAAATTGCCATATACATACTATAAACTCCAATCCCTAACGATTGAAAAATCGTACCCATCGCAATGGACAAGGCATAAAAGAAATAACACAATGAAATAATACGTAACGTATCACGGGTAATCACCAATAATTCCTGTGAAGGATGAAATAAATTAATAAAGAAATCGGTATGTAACCAAAACATAAGCGCCCCTAGTAAAGTAATTGAGATGGTTGTGGTGACATACAAACGAAATGTTTTGATATAACGATGATAATCCTTAGCACCATAACTATAGGATAGAATTGGTAACGTTCCCTGATTAAATCCAAAACATGGCATAAACACAAAAGACTGTAATTTAAAATAAATGGATAAAGCATTCACCCCTAATTCTGAAATACTGATTAACAATCCATTAACAATGGTAATCGCCACTGAAGATAACGCACTGATAAACGCTACCGGTATACCAATACTGTAAATATCTTTTATACGTTTCCATTGTAATTGAAAACCTTTTAACTCAATATGCACATCTTTTTTAATCTTCCAAAACACAACCTGCATAAATACCACACTAGCAAATTGTGCAGTAATGGTCGCAATGGCTGCGCCCTTAATACCTAAGGCAGGTATAAAACCGAAACCAAAAATAAACAAAGGATCTAAAATAATATTGATCACTGCCCCTATTAATTGCGATAACATTGGAACTATCATATTTCCCTGAGATTGTAGAACACGTTCAAAATAGATAGCCATAAACATCCCTACACTAAAAATCATAACTATAGACAAGTAATCACTTGCCATCGTTACAATGACATCTCTACTTGTAAATAACATTACAAATTGTTTCGTTAACATAAAGCCCGCTAAAGCAATAACTATATAGTTGATTGTTGTTAATACCAAACCGGTAGTAGCTACCTTATTTGCTTCTTCATAATTCTTTGCCCCTAAACGACGTGCAATCAAAGATCCTGATCCAACAGAGGTTCCAAGCGCAATGGATATCAATAGCATTTGTACCGGAAATACAAGACCTATCGAAAACAAGGCATCCTCTGATATTTGTGAAACATAGATGGTATCTACAATGTTATACATAGCTTGAACAAACATAGAAAAAACTGCCGGTATACTCATTGAGTACAACAACTTCGGAATTGACCAGTTTGCCATTTTGTCTGATTGTCTCATAAATTTCTCCTTAGTAGTATATTATAACTTGATTTATCAAGATTAAGCAAAAACTTTTCTAAAAAAACAATTCAGCGTATAATAAAACAAAGGAATTTACTATGCGCTTAAAAGAAGAATTTATCCATACTATTGAAATTGAAAAATCAAAATTCATAACCTATATGACTCGATGCTTTAAAGAAGAAGAAGCTCGTAGCTATATACAACACATTAAAAAACTCCACCCAACGGCTACCCATCACTGCACTGCTTTTCTATGTCAAAACCGTCAAATCATGCGTAGTAATGACGATGGAGAACCTGCCAAAACAGCTGGAGCACCCATGCTAAATGTGTTACTCAATAGTGATGTGGAAGATATATGCGTAGTGGTTGTTCGTTATTTTGGAGGAATCAAACTAGGTACCGGAGGACTAATTAAAGCCTATACACGCAGTGTCAAAGAAACTCTGGAATTAGCTAAAAAGGTAGATACCAAAGAAGTTAGTTTTTACACCTTAACCTTTTCGTATGATCTTATTAATATCTTAGAATATTATTTAAAAGAAAAAACCTACATTCTCGATAAACAATACGAACAGGATGTACACTATACCTTTTACACCCAATACGCAAACATTATAGAAGACATCCAAGAACTAACCAAAGGGCAATTCCTACCATTATTTATAAAAACAGAAGTGATTGAAATAGAACAATAATTCCTACTTTTTTTACAAATTCTTCGACCATCACCTATTTTTCATGTCTTTTTAGGTAGAAATAACATCATTTTTTTACCGATGGTCGAAGATTTTTGTACTATTTTATGATAAAATAACTTTAGCAACGTAAAAAAACACGATAACTACGTTGTTAACTATCATACTTATAAAGGATTAACGCTTAGTCCATTTGCTTTTTGGCATGATGACGTCATTGTGTTAACTATCATACTTATAAAGGATTAACGCGGATAATTGGTTACATATTCTATTAGACTTCCAGGTTAACTATCATACTTATAAAGTTTCTTCTACATGTAAAAAACAGATAGAAATTCTATCTGTTTTCTTTTTCTATTTTAATCCCCATTATAAATGGTGTTCCTTACTATGACATAATCTACTGTTTTAAGATCATTTAACCTCGTTCCTCCTGCATAAGAAATAGCAGATTGTAAATCCTGTTGCATTTCTAATAATGTATCTTCTAATGATCCTTTATATGGTACCAGCATACGTTTTCCTTCAACGTTTTTCTTTTCCTTTTTTTGATATTCTGAGGCACTACCAAAATATTCTTTGAATTTCTGATTGTGTTCATAAATAATTTCTCCCGGTGATTCTTTATGACCTGCGAATAGAGAACCAATCATAACCATAGTTGCTCCAAAACGAATTGACTTTGCGATATCACCATGTGTACGAATTCCACCATCAGCAATAATCGGTTTTTTTGCAACTTTACTACACCACTCAATCGCTGCAAGTTGCCAACCACCGGTACCAAATCCTGTTTTAATTTTCGTAATACACACTTTTCCGGGACCAATACCCACCTTAGTTGCATCTGCACCGGCTTCTTCTAATTCCATTACTGATTCCGGTGTTGCTACGTTTCCTGCAATCACAAAGCTTTCCGGTAATAAACGCTTAATATGCTTAATCATGTCAATGACTTGTTCACTGTGTCCATGAGCAATATCAATCGTAATATATTCAGGAACAATTTGTTCTTTACTTAACGTTTCAATAAAGCGAAATTCATTTTCTTTCACACCGACACTAATGGATGCGATGAAACCCTCTGCTTGCATGTTCTTAATAAAATCCAATCGACTTTGTTCCTCAAAACGATGCATGATATAGAAATATCCCTTTTTTGCGAGATACATTGCCACTTTTTCATCCACAATGGTTTGCATATTTGCCGGAACAACCGGAAGTTTAAATAGATGTTTACCAAGTCTTACACTGGTATCACACTGACTACGGCTTGTAACCACACATTTACGTGGGATGAGTTGAATGTCTTCATAATCAAAAACGGTCAATTTTTCCATAAAAAAATTCCCTCCATGGTGGGGGAATGTATCCTCAACTGACTATATCACTTTCTTACCTTAAAAGCAAGTAAGATTAGTCTTTATTCTTTTTGATAGAGATAAAGTACGAAAGTCCATTGATCATAACAATACCTGCAATCACTTTTGCCAACGTCTTAAATCCTGTACCGGGATAAAATAACATCACCAAGGCATAAACAACTCCCGCACAAGCCAACAACAATTGCAAAACAACACTCCAATGTTTTTCTTTCGTTGTTAAGATGTGGAACAACCAATATCCACTTAACACTATCATACTACCTACTAAAACCCAAAGTAATACCGTTAAAGAAATCTTTGGAATAAATAAAATCATAATTCCTATAAAAAAGGAAAGAACAATAGAACCATATGGAATTGGTTGAATTTTATGTTGCACATAAAAGATAAGTGTACCAATCGTACCCAATAAGTGAAGAATTCCTAAGTAAAGCGAATATGTCAAAAGAGTAGTTACCGGATTAAACCATAAGAATAACCCAAAAGCAACAAAGAAACTGCCAACAAATACATTTAAGAACTTTTTCATACTACACTCCTATTTTTTTCATTGTAACACGAAATCTTTATAAATACTATTTTCAATGTTAAAATAAATACTCTATACTATAAAAAAGGACATTGACTTATGATAAAATTCTTCCATAAACTATGGATATTTACCAAATATCAACTCATCACAAAAACTATCTTCGTTTTATGCATTCTTCCCATTTATACAGAAATCATGCTGCTGCTTATTTCTTCCACCGGACGTATTTATTTATCTTCTGCCGATTACATTCCTATCTTATTCAGCTTCCAAGGATTTTTAGCAGTGATTATTACCCTTATATTAGCTACCGTTTTAGTTGGTATTGATATTAATGCTTCCATTATTCTAACTGCCTTAATGAAAGAAGGAAACTATCATTATCGTTTAAGCAGCGTAATCTTAGAAGGCATAAAATCAACCACTGCATTGTGGAATCTTAGTGGTTTGTTTTTAATATTATATATAGCACTCATCTTACCTCTTATAAACATAGGATTGACCATTTCTCCTATGATAGACTTCACCATCCCTAACTTCATTACTTCTACCATTTATAGCAACCCTTCCCAACTATATCTATATATTTTCTTTCTTACACTTTTTACCATCTTTAGCTTCTTTTTGATGTTTACACTTCACTTTATCATCCTACTACGTATCCAACCGCTAGAAGCTATGAAACAATCTATATCATTAGTCAAGCAGCATTTCTTTTCTATCACAGGGTCTTTAGTAATAAAATTCCTTAAACAATTTGGTTTCTTTTTATTAACAGTCTTATTCGTTACACTTCCTGTTGTGCTTTTTGTCTTTTTTACAAACGAATTTCAAGAAACCGCTCTTATTTATGGCTTTTTACTTTTCTTACAAATGGCATCTTTCTTTGCATTTTTAACAATTCCAATTACAGTGAGTATAATAACCGATTTATTTTATCAATATCAACCTCAAACCATGTGCAACCCTGCTATTAGAAACATTAAAAAAAGAAATTTTACTATAAAGCGATATCGCTTTATCACTTTCTTAATCGGGCTATCTTTCCTTCTTGTATTCTTTTTCTTTAACTTTAAATTTGCTGATTATTTAGCTAACAATTACCAAAAAATCTTTGATCATGAATACAACATGATGATTATCGCTCATCGTGCCGGAGGCGATCTCGCTGCTGAAAACTCTTTATTAGGCATTGAAAAAGCCATTGAGCAAAAGGTTGCTTATAGTGAAATTGATATACAACGCACAAAAGATGGTCACTACATCCTTAACCATGACGAAAGCTTTAAACGTGTCAGTGGAAGAAAAGGGAAATCTGCCGACTTCACTCTTGAAGAAATCAAACATTTATTGATTAAAGATCACTTTGATAAACATCGTCCTTCTCAACCGATAGCCACACTGGAAGAAGCTTTACAAATCGCAAATAATCGCATTGGATTATTCATTGAATTAAAAGGATCTACTGCTGATTTTCAAATGGTGGATGATGTCATTAGCAAACTTAAAGAGTACAATGCCCTTTCCAATCACGTATTAATTTCTTTAGATTACAAATTAATTGACTACATCGAAACTCATTATCCCGAAGTTCAAAGTGGATACATCTATTTCTTTCGTATAATTCCACTGAAAGACATTCATGCCGATTTCTTCTTAATGGAAGAGCGAGAAGCTAGTGAAGAGCATATTCAGTACATTCACTCATTAGGAAAAAAAGCCATTGTATGGACTGTAAATACCGAAGAATCTATTCATCGCTTTGTCAATTCCAATATTGACGGAATTATTACAGATTATGTTATTCAAGTAAAAGAAGGAATTACCTATAATAAACAACGAAATAAATTCCAAATTCTATTAGAAGAATTGTTTGGATTTTAAATATTTCTTATCTAAAAATTTTACTAATTTCTATACTATTTATAGTAAAAATATCTCTTCCTCTTTTCTCTTTTCTATTTTGAAAAAAGCGTTATAGTATAATGCTTTTTTTCATTTTTGATAAGTTTAAATTTATAATTTTTAGCTCTTTCATTTATTTACTAAAAAGTACAAACGGTAAACTAATTCGTATATTTTTAAATGTATTCTTCTAGTTTATAATATCCAATGTAAGCGTTTAAATGGGGAGGGAGTAAGAAGTCATTTTTATTCCATTTAGAGCTTTCTTTACGTGATGTATCTTTTCAATATAAACTTACTTTTATGACTTGCAGAGCCTTATATTGATAATCATACATGACTATCTAGTAGACAGGAGGACACATGAAACATTTATTAAAATTGTTTTTGGCACTTTTCGTTTCTTTTTCAATTGTTTACACACAGACACCACGTATTGTATTAGCCAACGAAACAACACTTGGTAGTGTAACGGAAGTAACTGTTCAAGGAAACGTCGTTAAAATCACATATTCAAATGGACAAAAAGGTCAAATTAAATTTTTAGAAGATGATATTTTTAGATTTACCGTAGATCCTAATGGTGACTTCTATGAGTATGCAAAGCCTAGCCAAGGATATCCGGAAGCTAAAATTCAACAACAACCAGATAGTTCCGCAGAATATACAAAACCAACTCCACAGTTAAGTAAGGAAAACGATAAATATGTACTTACCACTGGAAAGGCAATCTTAGAGATTGATAAAGCGACAAGTAAACTCACATTAAAAGATAAGAATAATAAAGTATTATTTACTGAAGTAAGCCCTCTTTCAGTTGGTACAAGAACTTATCAAACATTAAGTAAAGCAGAAAACGAACATTATTTTGGTGGAGGAACACAAAACGGTCGTTACATCCATACAAATAAAAGTATCGCCATAAAAAATACAAACAACTGGGTAGATGGTGGAGTTGCAAGTCCAAATCCATTTTACTATACAACAAATGGGTATGGAGTTTTAAGAAATACCTTTAAACCGGGTGTCTATGATTTTGGTTCTAAACATCAAGATCAAGTTGTAACTACACACGAAGATAATCGCTTTGATGCTTACTACTTTGTAGGTAGCACTCCAAAAGATATCTTGAATTTATATTATAAAGTAACCGGTAAACCCGTTGTTTTTCATATTAATTCTTATTACGTAGGTCATTTAAACTGTTACAATCGTGATGAATGGGTAAATGGCACAAGAATTCGTTTGGAAGATGGAAAAACATATAATGAAATTAACAACAAAGGCTTCATCAAAAATGGTGGAACCCTTGAGTCTTTGAATAATCAAGATCCATTTTCTGCAAGAGCTGTTATTGACGGCTATGTAGCAAATGACATGCCATTTGGATGGTTTTTACCAAACGATGGATATGGATGTGGATATGGAAGACATGGATTCAATGAAGTAAGCAGCGATCCATCTTCTAACATTGATCAAAACGTTGCTAATCTTAAAGAATTTACAGATTATGCTAGACAGTTTGGTATCATTACAGGTCTTTGGACACAATCAAACTTAAGTCCTGTAAGAGGAGAAAAAGATCATTTACAACGTGACTTTGCAAAAGAAGTTAATAACGGCGGTATCAAGATCTTAAAAACAGACGTTGCATGGGTAGGTCCGGGATATTCATTTGGATTAAATGGAATTCATGGTGCCTACGACATTATTGGAGCTAATAATGAACGTCCAACGATTATCACATTAGATGGATGGGCAGGTACACAACGTTTTGGTGGAATCTGGACAGGTGACCAAACCGGTGGAGATTGGGAATACATTCGTTTCCATATTCCAACTTATGTAGGTCAATCTTTATCAGGAAATCCAAACATCGGTTCCGATATGGATGGAATCTTTGGTGGTTCAGATATCATTACTGCTCGTGATTACCAATGGAAAACATTTACACCACTTCTATTAAATATGGATGGATGGGGAAGTTATCCAAAAAAACCACATTATTTTGGTGATGATATTACTTCCATCAATCGTATGTATTTAAAACTTCGTTCTGAATTGTTGCCATACCTTTATAATGAAGCTTATAAATCTATGGATGATCTGCCAATGATTCGTGCAATGTTTTTAAATTATCCAAACGATCCATATGCATATAGCTTAAATTTACAATACCAATTTATGTTCGGTAATGATTTCTTGGTAGCTCCTATTTATAAGGATACTGCTATGGATTCTGCTACCGGAAATGATATTCGTAATAACATCTACTTACCGGAACCCGGTAAAGTTTGGATTGATTACTTTACAGGAGAACAATATCAAGGCGGAAGTACCATCAATAACTTTGATGCCCCTATTTGGAAACTGCCGTTATTCGTTAGAAACGGTGCCATTGTTCCTATGTACGAAGAAAACAACAATGCGTTTGCTCCATCTACAACAAATGTAAAAGGATTAGATCGTACTAAACGTGTTGTAGAATTTTGGCCGGATGGTTCTACTTCTTATGAGTTATTGGAAGATGATGGGGTTTCATTAAACAACACCAATAAAGAAGAACCAACTTATGGACCAAGTGTAAAAACACGCTTCACTTCTGAAGTGGTTGGTGATGTTGCTACCTTAACAGCACATCCATCAACAGGTTCTTACAATGGATATGATGCAAATCGTGTTACAACATTTATTATTAATGTTAGTGAAAAACCTGCAGGTGTAACGGATGGCAATCAAGCAATTCGTGAAGTAAATTCCTATGAAGAATTTAAAAATGCAAGTGACACTGTATATTTCTACAATAGCAAATATAACCTAAATAAATATGGAACAGGTACATTTAAAGATAAAGAAATCATTACCAATCCAAAAATAATGGTGAAATTTGCAAAAGCAAATGTTAATCAAACAACACAAACTGTAGTAGTAAACGGCTTTAAAAATGAAGCAGACTTTGATAAGGACGCTTTAAATCCGGCATTGCAAGTGCCTGCAAACTTTGCTGTTGATACTAACGCATTGACTTCAACGTCTGTAACATTAACATGGAATGCTGTTGATCAAGCAACAAAATACGATATTGAAGTTGATGGTATTTTAAACCGTAATATTAAAGCTACTTCATTTACACATCTTGACCAACCATTCGACTCAGCTCATAAATATCGTGTTCGTGCAGTCAACAAAGATGGTTATTCACAATGGTCTGATTATATTGATGCAAAAACTTTATTAGATCCGTATCGCAATATTCCGGAAAACATGAGTGTAATTTGGAATCACGGAGATCAATGGGGTGCTAAAGACCATGCGATAGATAAAGATTTAAATTCTATTTTCCATAGCACAGATCCAACGGACAAACCGGTAATCTTAGATATGAAAATGGTTTATAATCTAGAAAAATTTGTATACATTGCTCGTGAAAATGCATGGAATGGTACTGTAAAAAAAGCAAGTATTGAAACAAGTTTAGATGGTGTACATTGGAAAACATTCTATGACAAAGATGAATTATGGAATTTAACAACCGACAATCGTGTAAAAGAAATTCCATCGTCGGAAAAAACACTTGCTCGTTATATTCGCTTAACACCTATTCAAACTGTAAATGGATTCTTAAGTGCTGCAGAGCTTCAACCATATAAAGTAGATGGAAGTAATGCTTATGCAGTCGCTGATGGAAACGGTGATGGCATCATTGATAGTAATGACTTAACATTCTTTGAAAACTATCACGGTTTAGTTTCTACAGATTCAGATTGGAATTACATTGTAGATAAGGGTGCAGATATTGACTACAACAATATTATTGATGCCTACGACCTATCGTTTGTGACAACACAATTGGAAAATGGAACAAAACAACAAGGAAATGCAAGTGGTAAAATTGTTCTAATTCCAAGCAAAACAACGGTAAGCGAAGGGGAAACGTATGAATTAAAAGTTATGGGTGTAAACTTAAATGCCGTAAATGCTTATACAATACGTTTAAACTTAACAGAAAATCATGCTCAATTTGTAGAATTTGATCGTAGCTTTATCACTAGAGCTATGAAGCCGTTTGTGGCAGATAAACAACGTAGTAACGGAACAAAAGAATTAATCATTACGCAAGCAAACATTGGTAATAAACCATTGGTTGCAGGAAATGTTCTACTTGGAACCATCAAGTTAAAAGCTCTACAAGATGGTCCGGTATTATTGAATAATGAAGCAAAATTAGTAGGTCCTAGACTGAACGTTGTAGATGCTACAAGTAAAGAACCGGACTTCCCAATTGTAGAAGGTGAACGTTTCTATCAAGCAAGTGATATTTCAGCAATTCACATTACAAACGATTTATTACAAAACGATGATGGTAATAACTATCAATTGCTTGCACAAGAACAAACAAACCCACGTGTTTTATTGGACGGTGTAAAATCAGGTGCTCAATTTGAATTCAGATGGTACTTCGGATCAGAAACAGATGCAGAATTCCCTGCTTATATTAAAGTTCCATCAACATTCTCATTCCACTTAAATCAACCGGGTAAAGTAAATAGTGTAACGCTTTATGGACGTAACGGTGGTAATGGTACTGTTAAGAAAGCAAAAGTTGTCTTAGTTGATGAAAGCAACCAAGAACATGACTTAGGTGAACTTACAAGTACAAATGCCGTATTTAACTTTACATTTGATCAAAACATCAAGATTAAACGTGTTGATGTAATTCCTTTAGAAACAACAGGAACAGCAAATACTTTAACACAAACAACAAATCGTATGATTACAATTAATGAAGTTACTATCGGTTATAACGCTAACGTAGATGTAACCTCTGTAAACATCAAAAACGATTTAAGTAATCTATATGTTGGTGATGTTGTAGAATTGGATGTTGAAGTTCTCCCTGAAGAAGCAAGCAATAAGTATGTAAAAATCACTTCGAATAATGACAATGTAAAAATTGTGACAAATAAAGAAGGCGATCAATTTAAATACTATGCAACTGCAATACAGCCAGGAAGTGCAACCCTAACAATTGCATCCGTTTCAAATCCAACCATTACTAATACAAAAGAAGTAACAATCCATGGCGGAGCAAACAAGCACGCTCTTCAAGCACTAATTGATGAAACCGTAAGATTCATTGATGCAGCAAATCTATATGAACCTGCAACATTTGAACCATTTAATGAAGCTTATTCACAAGCTACTACTGTTGATAGTAATGATCAAGCCTCACAAGATGATGTAGATCAAGCCTACGATACATTATTAAAAGCTTATAAAGCATTACGTTTCCTTCCTGCAATTGAAGCAAACAAACTGGAAGGAGTTACAAATCTACCTACAGAAAACGAAATGACCCTTGCAACCGGTGAAGATGCGGAATTGCGTTATACATTAGATGGTCAAAACGATACTTATTGGCATTCAAAATGGACAGTTCCATCAAACAACAAACTACCTCAAGAAATTACATATGATTTAGGTAAACCTGTAACATTAACAGACATTAAATTATTATCAAGACAAAATTCACGTAATGGTGATTTCAAAAAATTTGAAGTATATACAAGTACAAATAATGTAGATTATGTATTGGCAGGAAACTTTGAATTAGAACACGATGGCAATCAGCTTCTTAACAAAGATCAATTCCATCATGTAAAATTCAATCCGATTGTTGCCCAATATGTAAAAATTAAAGTCCTAGAATCTTTTGCAAATGTCCCTAAAGACAACAATAAATTTGCAACACTAGCTGAAATCCAATTCTTTGCAGAAAAAGAAAAGGTAACTGTTCACTTCGACAGTGATGGTGGTACTCCGGTTTTGGATGCACAAGTTAGTGTAAATACAACGCTGCCTCGTCCAGAAAATCCGACAAAAGAAAATTATGATTTTGTTGAATGGCAAAAAGATGGTGTTGCCTATGACTTTGCAACGTTGGTAACAGAAAGCATGACATTAAAAGCGATCTGGCAAGAAAAAGCAAAAGTAAACGTAACCTTCAATCCAAACAACAATAGTCCATCCGGTGTTATGGAAGTGTATGTAGGAACTATCTTAGATCGTCCAAATGACCCTGAAAAAGAAGGCTATGTCTTTGTTGAATGGCAAAAAGATGGTGTGGTATATAACTTCGATACTCCTGTTACGGAAGACATTACATTAGATGCCATCTATCGTCCGGAAAATGCCGTTACCTTTACTGTAACCTTTGATTCAAACGGTGGTAGTGCAATTCCTGCTCAAACCGTAAATGCCAATGAATCCGCAAATAAACCGGAAAATCCAACTCGTGATGGTCATACATTTATCAACTGGACTCTGGATGGAGTTGAGTATACATTTACCGAATTGGTAGATCGTAACATCACGTTAATTGCTACATGGGAAGCGATTGCATTAACAGATCCGGTAACTGTGACTTTTGATACGGATGGTGGTACTTCATTAACGCCGGTACAAGTGGAACGTGGAAGCAAGGTTAACAAGCCAAGTGATCCATCAAAACCACATCATACATTTGTAAAATGGGTAAACGGTGATACAGATTACACATTTGAAGAAACGGTTGATGATGACATTACATTAAAAGCGATCTGGCAAGAACACGAAAAAGTAACTGTTAGCTTTGATACTCAAGGTGGAAACGCTCTTGCTCCAATCGAAATTTATAAAAATGAAACAATTTCTCCGATAACTCCGGTAAAAGAACACTTTACATTTATCGGTTGGACATTAAATGGTAATCCATTTACATTTGACACTGTAATTGATGCAAATATAACACTTGTTGCAACATGGCAAGAACATGAAAAAGTAACCGTAACATTCAATAGTGATGGTGGTAGTGATGTCGAAGCAAAAACAGTTTATAAAGGTCAAAGCATCGATCAACCTGCAAATCCGACAAAACTTGGATTTAAATTTATTGAATGGAAATGGAATAACGTTTCTTATAACTTCTTAGATCCGGTTGTTGCTAACATGGAATTAAAAGCGATCTGGCAAAAGATTAACTATGTTTCTCATCCATCTGCTGCAAACTTTGCTTTACCAAGTGTATTGGATGGCAAGCAAGTAGAAACATTTGATATCTATGTTACAGAAGCCGGAAGTGACATCAAAATACAACCGGAAGTAGAAGTAGAGGTTATCTTGACGCTTGCAAATGGTAGCGATAACGTTACGGTATATCACGTAAATGCTGACAATACATTAACAGCATATCCACATGAAGTATTGGATGCCAACCGCATTAAGTTTAAATCAAAAGACTTCTCACCATATGTAGTCGTTAAAAATGCAGTTGTTCCTCCAGTCGTACAACCAAAACCTCCGGTTGTAAAACCGGAAGCTTCAACAAATACATGTGAAGCGAAAGGCTTAGTATGGAGCCAAGAAGCAAACGCTTGTGTATCAAAAACAGCTACTTTCAAAGGAAATCCTTCTGTTCCAAAAACTGGAGATACAACAAACGTTACATTCTATTCAATGATGCTTCTAACAAGCTTCCTTGTCTTAGGATACTTCGTGATTCGTAAACATCGCAAAGTACGTCAATAATTTAATAAATATCCACCCGCCTAGCGGGTGGTTTTTCATTTTCGGGCTTAGCCCTACTATCACTGGCTGCACACACGTGTGCTTTTATCGCCTGCCAGC